>DASTDH010000071.1:0-7409 GCA_035710445.1 Chthoniobacterales bacterium | reverse complement strand
AATTTGGTATGTCGAATGCAAAGATGGCTGGCCACCTACATTAACTAGGCGGCAATACGTTGGTCATGGACGGCAAGATCAGTATTCAGGACCTAACGAGATAGGCCCCGGGCATCGTGTTCGGATCTGGTTTGTCATCGCTGGGCTGTCGCTTCAGCCGTTTTGCTTATCGGCCTTCTCCAACGCCATCGCAGCGGTGGCTCGATGTTCGGCCAGAATCTCAGGCGGGATGAGCTGTGCGACGGCTAGGGTGCCCAGAGATAAAACCATCAAGTCGTCCTGATAACCCAACACCGGAATAAAGTCCGGTATGAGATCGGCGGGACTTAGCACATAAACAGCCACACCAATGGCAAGCGCCTTTGCGTGCCAAGGAACCCGAGGGTCTTGTGCTGCAAGACAAATCGCGTGCACGTCCCGCTTTACAGCACGCGCCCAACCTCTGAGTTTTAAAGCTTTTGCACCGCTGTGTCGCATCTGCGCTCTGATCGTACATCGTCTAAACCGGATGCGATAGTCCTCCTTTGGCACTTCCGATGCCTAGTTTTCTCGACTGGGAAGAGTAGCGGGAAATCAAGAATGACTGACGCCCAGAAATTGCTTATTGCGTCGCTCGTGGTGACCGGGCTCGTGCTCGCCTATAACCTGCTGGACTGGACTAGCCAGTTTGGCCACGACGACTGGACCCCGATAGTAATTTTCTACGGAGCCTATGACCCGCTTGGCCATATCGCTTACTGGGGTCTCTACACTCAGTATGGCGTCGCAGGCGTCATCCTCGGCGCGGTTGTGCCGCTGTGTCTTTTTACTGTGGCGGCATACCTCGCGTTTTGGTTAAGCCTAAGGGACGGGCGTCGATAGCCGTCTCCGACGATCGTCAGGCTTTCGTAAACGGCGCCTCGGTGGCAGCTTTTTACATGCCACCTGTCGTGCCACTCGTCGTTCCGCTGCTTGTGCTCGGCGTATTTATACCGGCAGCCGACGTTCCAGGCGTGGGTGCAAGGGGAGAGCCCGGATTATTGAGCGATGGCAGCGCTCCCCAGACGCTTAAGGAAAGGATTTGCCTGAGCCGCCAACAGGCGCGATTAACGCCGGTCCGATGTCCCGGCGACTTCGACGACACTTAGGTCAGCAATAGCCCGATCAGGCAGGCGCATGAATTCTCCCAATCTGACCTGGCTTAAAAGAGCTTTACCTGTTCTATCGAGTTTGCCCCACCCGACCAAACTGCGCGAACTACCTTCAACACTTAAGAGCTCCGCAGCATCACGATTGTCATCAATGGCAATAAGTTGAACGCGTCGACAAAGCCGCTTCCCATGATGGAAATGTCGGAGAGCATGACACGCCGGACTGCTCGCCGCCGAAGGGAGGGTTTAGCGCCCGCACAGTTAGGCAAGAGGCCGATCATTAGTTCCTTCAACGTAACCGGCCTTTGTTTCGCTGACTGACAAACTGTCGCGGGGAGTGACGATTCTAATCTAGAGCTGCACTCATCGCCGAAACATCGCCCTGGCAATCAGGCGCAGAAGCCAATCAGTGTCGTTTATCGGGATCTCGACAAAGAGTGCAGCTCATCGAGAAGAGCGGCCCGCTCGGCTTGGCATCGAGTCCGCAAGGCGCCGTACACATCTCCATGTCTGACGCGTTCCACCGCCGAGGCGTCGCCGGAACCCTCCATTATTAGGACCGCGTCTCGCTCCTCTGTTGTGAGAGGCTGAAAATTCGACAGGGAGAGATAGGCCGCCTCCAACGTAGCGATGGCTTTCTTGTCCGTCTTGTTCACGTTTTTCAGGTGATGCCGCAGGGCAGATTTGATCAGATCCTTTGGATAGGCCACTTCGGACACATCTCTTATGGCTCTATCGGCCGCCTTTTCGAGAACAGCCGCATACCGACTAAGCACCTCATCTGGTTTGGCTGAGAGCCTGGCCGTAATGTCCCCGGCACTGCGGCAGTCGATAATCCTGTCGATCACCGCATCGATAAGTCTTTGCGGCAGCTTCGTCTCATCGAAAAACTTTTGGGCTATTTCCGCGCCGCTTCCTGATTGCCAAAGGGTCGGGCCCGGCAGCATGCCCGCCCAATTCATCTTGGTCACCTTTACTTCCGCCTCAGCGACCGAGATCATTACCTGATCGCCGTTATTGAGTTCCAGGCGGGCAAAACACTGCTGAGGCGTATCTCTTTTGACGATGACTTTGCCCATTGTGCCGTCCCGATATGCTCGATGACGAAATCGCCAAGTGCCCCGTCAATTCACTTGAGGCAAACTGAGGTCAAACGTGATGACCGACCAACTCAATGGTGCTTGGGGAGCTCGCCTCCTATATGGAGAACCCGTTGGACCGATTCCTTCCGAATTATCCCATGGTCGGGGGTCCGTGGCATCACATGTTTACATCGACGGATACGTGTCGCGCTGTGTTCCGAGGTTTCGAAGGACTTCTGTGGCACTTAGCAGACATCAGGGCGCCTCAGCACAAGACGTTCTGCTGAAGGATTCAAATCGGGCACAAGCGGCGTTGGGAACGCGACGCCAGCATTTTCACCCAGAACGAACATGTGCTGGTTCAATCCAGGGACTGGCGAAACTTCCGCGGCGTCACTCCCATCTTCCGGCGGAAATTCACCGTTAGGTGGCTCTGGCTCGAGAACCCGACGGCGACGGCGATCTCGGATATGGTCTTCTCTTTCCGGAGTAGCAGATCGCGGGCACGATTTATGCGCCGCTCGATGACATAGCGGTGTGGCGATATTCCCGTACTCACCTTGAAGGCGGTCGCAAAATGATGCGGGCTTAACTTGGCAATCCTTGATAACTCGACGAGACTAAGCTCGTCCTGCAGATGCTCGTTGATGTGTTCGATGATGCGCTTCAAGGGTCCCGATGCTAGGCCGCCTTTGTGAATTGCGGGTAGTCTCGAAAAGGTGCCGTACTGCCGGAGAAGATGTACTCCCAGCGCCGCGCTGAGGCTTTCTCCATACAATCGACCATTGATTCCGCCTTCGCCCAGTTCTTCCCGACCGAGCAATCCAATGCGGTTAATCACTGGGTCGCGCACGCCGATTGCGGTGTAGAGTTCAAAATCGGCGGCCTGATCGAATTCCATCTCCCAGAGTTGCTTAACGAATGCCGCGTCCATCGCGATGGCGAAGAACGAGGGCGACGCCCGGCTACGGAACCAGAAAGGCGATCTTCCATCGCCCACATGAGCGTGCCCACGGGAAATTTCGCTTGAGCGCAGCCGATCACTGTCTGCCGAGCGCCAATCCAATCGGTACGTCGCACTCTCATGGATCGCCACGGTCACTTGGGGGGAGCGGACACGGAAGCCCTCGATCGGCCGAGACGTGCCACGAACAAATGCAACGGACCCGAAATCGAGATGGTCTCTGAATGCGATAATTCGGTTCGTTGGCGTCGATTTGAAATCGATCGAGAACGCGTCATCGTCATTTGGCGGTTTGATCGATCCCATGGTGGCACCTGTGCGATAAGCTCGCACGACCCTCAGCGCAAGATGGTCCCTCTACCCGCTTATCCAAGAACGCGAAGAAGGTAATTCGGGTTCTCTACCCCTTCGGCAGGCCCATTCGTCGACGTTTGTTGCGCGCACCTCATCCCACCGATTTTCGGAATTTCCTGACAAGACCGGTCACGCCTGACAGACGCCAGAGGCTTCCCCACACATGTTTCTTGTTCGTTATCAGTCCATCCGGTCGATCATGCGAATGTAGGCCTCCTGCCCCCGTTCGACCGGCTAGAAAGGAAACACCTCATGCGAATGACGATAGCCGCGGTAACTGCCCTCGCGGGCAGCCTGCTTTTAGCCCCAACGATGCTGGGGCCAGCTAAGGCGGCAGGCGCGCCCGACCTTAAGAATGCTCTCAGCCCTACCCATGACGGTGCCGTCAAGCTTGTTCGCGGCGGCGGTGGGGGTGGCCCTATGGGCGGTTTTGCGATGGGAGGAGGTCACATGGGCGGTGGATGGGGAGGTGGATGGGGAGTTCATCACGGCGGTGGTTTTGGTCCTCGATTTGCCGCGCATGAATTCCACCATGGTTTCAACCCCGACAATTTCCACCACTTCCATAACCGTCGCGTCTTCGTCAGCAGTGCCTTCTTCTTTGGCGGCTACCCGTACTATGGCTACGGCAACTGTTATTGGCTGAAGCGCAGGGCCATCATAACCGGCAGCCGGTATTGGTGGTCTCGCTATGAAGACTGCGTGGGCTACTACTAACTGAGACTGGCAGTCCAACGTCTTCTGACGGCACATAGCTGACAAAGTCAGCCCGCCCATAGAATGTCCGCTCTGAGGAATAGAGCGAGCGCAGATTCATGCAGCCCAACATGTCCGCTATGACTTGCCCCTAGATGGCATGACTGTTTCGGAGCAGATTTTTACAGCCAGTTCGGCGGGAGTTTGACGGATGGCAACGGTTCCACAGCAGGCCCATGAATCACGCTTCCATCCGTGGCAAAAATCGACCCGTGACATGGACAGTCCCAGGTTCGGTCGGCGTTGTTCCACGTGACGATGCACCCTTCATGGGTGCAAGACGCCGATACCGCATGCGGTTTGCCATCATCGCCTTTCCATACAGCAATCTTGCCCCTGCCGAGATTCATAACGGCACCCCCGCCGGCCTCGATTTCATCAAGGCTGTGGACAAGTGACTGGCTATCACCGCCCTTATTGAAATTTTTTGAGGCCTTGCGCGCTGGGTCGTAAACGGACGCCCAATCGGGCTGCTCGCCGAGGATCTGCTTGGCGATGAGTATTCCCGCTGCGGTGCCATTGCTGATTCCCCAGGCGTTAAAGCCGGTGGCGATGTAGAGGCCAGGCGCCTTGGGCTCTTGGCCAACAAATGGCATTCGATCCGCGGTGTCGTAATCCTCATTGACCCATCGCCAGGCTGCGTCGCCGACTTGGAAATTTTCTCGCGTCCAGTTTTCGAGATTAACGAAATGCTGCGCCACATCGCCTTCGTGCCCCGTGTTGAATTTGGCACCCAAAACGACAAGCAGCAGGCCGTCTTGGTCACGTCCCATTCGTAAAGAATGAGTGGGTTCGTCTATTCCTATGAACATGCCGTCGATGGCCACCTCTTGCTCGATATGAAAGGCCATTGCGATATGAGAGCGCGGCCGCGTGCGTTGATCGTACCGAACCGGACCTGCAATCGGCACATTGGTCGCTTGAACAGCGTGTTTGGCGTTCACAGAACTCCGGGCAGTTTTGATCTGCCAACCGTCATCGGCGTCAACGGCTATCACTCGCGTCTCTTCGAAAATCCGGGTGCCTTTTGATTCGGCGGTCCTGGCGAGACCAATCAGATATTGCGCTGGATTGAATTGCGCCTGGTCCTTGAAGCAAAGGGCGCCCGTCGTCGCGAACGGCAGCGGTGCACTGTCGAGGAGCTCCGCCTCTAGACCAACCTTGGCTGCAGCCTCCGCTTCGAATTGAAGGTCAGCGATCCGGGACTGGCCAGTGCTGTACGCATATGCATGCTTTGATTCAAAATCGCAGTCGAGACCTAATTCTCGCACCCATTGGCGAATTAGATTGATGCCTGCACAATTGGCGTCCGCATACCGTTTGGCGGTTTCTACATCAAAGGTTTCTATGAGGTGCCGATAAATGAGCGAGTGCTGGCTTGTAATTTTCGCTGTAGAGCGACCCGTGACCTGACGCCCGACACGACGCGCTTCCAGAACGGTGACCGACAATCCCGCTTCGGTGAGCAAATAGGCCGTCGTTAGGCCGACGATGCCTGCTCCAATTACTACCACATCCGCTGAACCACTTCGTTCGAGTTTGCGAAATGTGGTCGCGGGTGCCGTTGCAGTCCAACAGGAGTCTGGTTTACCAAAAAGCTTGATCGAGATGGAGGTTCTCCGCGGTAGAGTACGAGTTCGAAAAACCGTTAAGCCCAGTGGGCTGTTCCGTGCCGCACGGTTGCAGCCTGACACCCGAGGAGTATTGGCTGCTGCTAATCTGCAAGTGTTTTGACCAATGAGCGAAAAGCCCCCGGCAAAAAAATTCCGCGACTGATCGAACTTGGTCGCCTGACGGCGATTTTGGCAGAACCAAGGTAGGGGTTTTGGAGCCGCCTCATGTCACGAGAGGCACGCAAAGTAGATCTCCGCGCAAGCCTTCAAGGCATCGCTCGCGCGCTACGGAATTTCCTAGGCCATGCCTCAGAGGCACCGCTTCCGGAGAAATTGGCTACGCTCTTGAAGCGCCTGTCGACGGCGAGCGGTCACCAAGATCGTAGCCCGCCAAACCAGACACAACAGAACAAGGATTAGTCCCGGGGGCATGCGTCCCGGGAACCAAAGCGGGGCTGCCAAATTTAAGTGTTTTGGCATTGGGCGCGCGGCTCGCAGTCATGGGCCACGCGCTTCATGCCAGGGAGGCTAAGTAAAAAGTAGAAGCCCGGTCCTGACGCCCGTAGGCCGGGCTTCTTTTTGTCTGTTGCCGGCAGCCAAGATTGGAGAAGAACGTTTACAGTCGCCTCCGGGGGATTGTGGTGGCTCGCACCCAAAACAGCTCAACCTCCAACAAGCGATCACGCCTTTTATTCAGGGGTATCACGACCATGAACCTCGGCCGGAGGAGCGGTCGCCTCCACAGCCGTAAATGGCTCTATGATCGTGTATTGATGCATGGCGCCTGCTGGCACCAGCCACGAGTCTCCGCGCTTTAGGTTCAGAGTTTGACCTTCAATATCGAGCTTCGCGCTGCCGGAGATCACGTACCCTACCGTCTCATATTCTCTCGAAGAAGGTCCCTTGAGTTTTCCGCCGGGCTCGTCAATCCAGATACGCATCGAAACGCGCTTCCCCGCAACAAGATATCTTTGACCCATCTCTCCCCTGGGGGACGACGCAGCCTCAACTTTCTTGATGGTAGTGTCAGACATGCTGCGCCTCCTTGATTGCTCCCGGTCTCTCGCCAGGTCGATGCCCAACAGCGCTCCTGGTCCGTGCTAACCGTGGAGGTCAGGTTAGCACCAATTTGCACAAACCCGCCAAGATACTGAAAGAATGGCAACATTCTGGAAGATTTTACGCTCGCCAAAATCCTAGTCTTCCGCGCACGGCGCACTGACCGAGTGCGACGCCGGAGGAGGGTTATCATGCATTGCAATTCTCATTGCGGTCCGCCAGGGCTGCGGGTCTGGGCTCGCGCGCTCGTCGTACCTTGTGCGCGTTTGTAACCGTGGCACTCGCTGCGATGTGCATCCCAAGTCGGGATTTTCGAAGCAGTCGACTGTAACGGTGCCTACCACCTCGGGGTTAGTGCGAGGCCAATTCTCCGATGACGGAAGTATCGAAATTTTCCGAGGCATCCCTTACGCAGCGCCCCCAGTGGGATCGTTGCGTTGGGCAGCCCCAC
>DASTDH010000070.1:0-36129 GCA_035710445.1 Chthoniobacterales bacterium | reverse complement strand
ACCCGAATACTGCAGTTGGTATATAAAGCCATAAGCTATCTTTCATTCTGCAAGTCCGGTCCATGAGGTTTCTTCTACGGTGGCGTTTGGACGTCGCAGGGGATTACATGAAAAATACAGCAAGCCGGAGCGAACGACAATCAACAACGTTCACCGCCTTAGTCAGGCAATCGGACCTGTAAGACCCTCAGGAGGCAAACTCCGGCCTGGAACAGTATTCTCGTTCCTCCTATCCTGGCGCGCAATGAAGCGCTTACTACTTACCGTTGCAGGCATGGTGGCGGGTCTGGTGCTGCCGGCTATCGCCCAACAAACAAATACGGTAGATCCCCAGACAACTCAGAAGCTCCACACAATCAGTAAGGCCTACGACGAGGCTGTCAGTAATAACGACCCAGCTGCCATCGCCGCACTCTTCATCGAGGACGCGGTTTTTGTTAGCGACAGAGGACCAGTCCACGGTAGGGCAGCCGTTGAGCAATGGTATACAGGCGTCTTCCAGGTGTGGCACCCTCAAAACCATATCGGCACACCTGATGGAAATACCCCCAGGGTTACGAATGATAGTGAGGCGTGGGAAACCGGAGCGTGGAGTGAGACCGGCCGAGACAAAGCCGGTCGCCGCATCCAAATCAGGGGCTATTGGTCTACGATTTATGTTCGTGAGGGCGATAATTGGAAAATCGCGATGCTGATCTATAACGTGACGCCCACGCACCGAGACTACTGAGACACAAAATCGGTCTACCTGGAGGTAAGGGGATTCGAACCCATGGGTTGCCTGCCCTCCTCGGAAAATATGCTCTCCACTCGAGAGCACATCTTCTCACATATCCTTGCATGGGCTCAAATGTTGTGAGACGGTTGTGAGGTGGCTAGCTTGCGTAAATATCCCGGTTCAAAGTTTTGGTTCGCCTGTTTCACCGCGCCAGATGGGCGTCGATTGCAGCGCTCCACCCGCGAGACCGATAAGAAACGAGCCTTAAAAATCGCTCATCAGTACGAAGGCGCTTCCGAGATTGGTCGCCAGGGACTCCTTACTGAGCGCCATGCTCGCAAGGTCATTGGCGAGATCTTCCTGATTTCCAACCGGCAAGTCTTAGCTCAGGAAACAATTGGCGCATATCTTTCCCGTTGGCTCGGTTCAAAAAAGAACCGGCTCGGGCACAAGAGTTTTGTTCGATACTCTCAGCTGCTTGATTCTTTCCTGAAATGGTTAGGTCCTGCGCGTGCCTCGTTCGGCCTGGTGCACTTGTCCAGTTCAGAGATTGCCCGATTCCGTGATTACCTGGTTAATGAGCGCTCGCCGGCAACAGTCAATGTTGCCTTGGCGGTACTGCAGACTGCGCTCGAGGATGCCTTTAATGATGGCTTGGTTGACACCAATGAAGCCGCTCGGGTACAGAAACTCGATGAGCGAACCAAGGCAAACGTCGGCCGCCGGGCATTCACGCGTGGTGAGCTCAGCAAGATTCTCGAGGCTTGTGATCTGGAATGGAAAGGGATGGTCCTGACCAGCCTCTACGCCGGCGGAATGCGCTTAGGGGATGTCGCTGATCTGCGGTGGGAACACATCGATCTGTCCTTGCGCGAGATCCGCTTTGTAACCGAGAAGACTGGCCGACAGACAATCCTTCCTATCGCTGAACCTCTTTACCGTCATTGGAGCCTCATTGCCGGCGATTCTCCACGCGGTCCGCTTTTCCCGCGGGCCTTTGGCCTACGTCGCCGTGATATCCCAACTAGTGCGCTCTCGAACCAGTTCTACAAGATCCTAACCAACGCTGGCCTGGTCGAAAAACGCGATCACCACGGCAAGGGCAAAGGCCGGGATGCCAAACGTGCGACCGGTGGGCTCGGGTTTCATTGTCTCCGACACACCGCAACGACGCTGCTTAAAGCCGGCGGGGTCAGTGATGCGGTCACCCGGGAAATCATCGGACATGAATCGCCGGCCGTCTCCCGGGCTTACTCCCACATTGACAGCGGGGTCTTACGTGACGCCCTAGCCAAACTTCCAGACTTGGTCTAGCAAGAAAATGGATCCTGCAACCCTGCGCGCAATTCAGGCCCATATGCGGCAAGCCACGGAACTTTCTCGCACCTTTGGTCCCATGTATTCTTTGGTGCGGAGCTTTGAGCCAATCCAGCGTTATCTCAGGCTCCAAAGTGGCGCTAACAATTCGAGCTCTTCCAAATGGAATTTGTGGTCCGATCCAACTGTTCCCGCAGAGTTTAAATCCTGGTACAAAGCTCAAGGCGCTAACCGGACACATCATCCTCACTCTCTTGAGCGCATCGCAGCACGTCGCTACCTTCTCCTTGCGCAAGAGCATTGGGAGAAAGGCCTTGGGCCGATTCGCGGCGTTGATCAGTTCTGGCCGGCTGTGAAAGGGGAGTATTGGCAACGCTTCCGCTCGGTGCCTACTCATCGGGACCGGGTTTTGAAAGGGATCGGTCTGGGATCGCTGCTTTTGCCACGCGGAAAATATCGCCGGCCGGAATTCGTGGCTAGCGAGGTGCAAGGAGTACGCAATTTCGCCTATTATTACACTCGGAAGCTCGGCATCGATCTGAAAAAATTCCGGTTAACCGACGCCGGTTTTCAACAGATCTAGAGCCAAGAAGAAAAGCATGGTCGGATGGGGCACTAAACGTTGCGCCGATCGCCGATGCGTCGCGCCAATTGCCGACAGGTTATTCATTCTTCGCTGAATTCAGTCTTCCCGGCAGGCTGAAACTCAGGCGCACCGAGCTGCCAAGCATTCTGTCGAACCCGGGCGAGTAACATTTAGCTTCCAGCGCGAAGTTTACGTAGACGGGATCATCCTTTGACTGCTAGACGTAACGGCCAATAGATCGCGACCGCCGTCCTCTTCATCTCGGGTCACAATCAGCGTTCCTTTCGGCCCTCGTCCTTCCTACAGCGGAAGTATTTGGTGGCTGCGATACCATTCCTGTTTTCCTCCCACCGCCGACGATAGGTGGGTTCGTGAAGAAGGCCGCCGGTTAACTATCGTCCGGTTAGTGCTTATTCAGTGGGGTCGGCTTCCATCCTCTCAGGCGGAAGACCGCTGGTGGCCGTAATCACGGATGTGACCGCCTAGGAACAGACCTACACCGTTGAAACCGGTGGCAGGCGATTGTTCAATGGTACGGAGGTGATCGCGGCTGTGACGTTGGCGACTGCCGGAATTCTTACCGTCGCATCGGCGATTCCGGATTTGGTTTTATGAATCTACGGCACCTATCACGCTCGCGCGTGGGTGGACGAACAATAAGGTCTTCATTCTAACACTGCGACGGAAGCGAAGTGTGATTCGGTATGTCTTGTGCATTCAGGTCCTTGGTGCGACCGAGTCGGGCCATTCTTCAATCCTGCCACTTCGCCGGCCTCGATGGCGGTTTGGAACGCCTGTAGAGCATCGCGCATTTCCTGGATTTCTTTGGCGATCATCTGATCCTTTGTTTCTGTGGTTCAAACCGATCCTTGCCACGTCGCTTTTTTCCTTTTTGGCCTTTAGCGTTGTACCTCAAAAGGGTCCGAGGGTTCGAATCCCTCCCAATCCGTATGTTGCTCTACAGCAACAACTTACGTGGCCAAATCAGGCAGCCACAAATCCGATCCCATGTATGAAGCCCATGTACGCGACAATCCCGATTGATACCGGTTCGTGCCCTCGCATCCCTTGTACTTCTTTTCGCTATTTCTTTCGGGTACGGCGCATATGTGGAGCCAGTGTCTCTTCATTATGCACCTTTATCAAATGTTGAGTTAAAGCAGAATAGTTCGACAATCCAAGGAAGGGTTGTCGTACAACTTGGTCGGTTTATCGTCTTGCAGAGAGCAGACAAATCGATTGCCGCCATCGATATGTCCAACGTCGTCAAAATATCGCGACCAGAAGACGCCAGGAGGTTTTGGCGAAATCCTGCGGCACATATGAAACCAAATAGAGAAAAAATAGAAGCTGAAGAGCTGGTCAAGGAACGACTGCCTCTTACTAAATGGGAGCTAACTCCAAAAGAAAAGGAGGATTTCGATAGGGTTATGCGGCTCGTGTTTGATGCCGCTAGCATCCTCCGTTGCGATCTAGAATTAGGAGAAGATGCTATCGGGAACACCCTTAAAGAGTTAGCCGATTGGGCAACAAATTGACTACGCAACGAGGGAGCATGGAGACTCCCTCACCATTAACAATGGTGTTAGCGTCGCCGTCACATCAAGAAAAGGCGACCAAGACCGCGTATTGAGCGAATTCAAGCGCACTAAGCCGGAAGGGAATTAGCGAGCCGGAAATGCTCGATTTGATGCGGCCTTGCGTTGAAACTCAACAATTTTACTGGTTCCATCGGGCCGGTAATAAGTTGCATGCGAGAAAGCAAGGGTGCGACTCGCTTTCCTTGGGATCGATTGCGGTTTGCCTGATCGTTCCACCAAGAAATCAAAAAAACTTTTCGAACTCTTTTTCCCGACCATTAATGCTCGTATGGCATGCGGTGCATAACGTGATTCCATTGGCTGGATTAAACGCCATTTCCGGGTGTTTGGCCCATTGCCTGATGTGATGCGCTTCCACCTGACCGCGGCAACCGCATATCCGGCAGGCGTGATTGTCCCGGATTTTGACTTGTGCTTTCCATCTATTGTATTCGGGCCCGGCTCGCCGTTTCAGAAGCGGGTTCATCGGTTTTCTTTTTCAGTTACTTTCTTGAATGCCGCGGTAACCACTTGGTCCGTCAATTTCTGAACCAATTGTTTGGACCGATGCGCCAAGAAACTTTCCCGGATTGCTTTGATTACCGATTCGATCGGGATTTCCCGGCCATCGATTGAAAGGGTGTCGGTGATGCCGGAATTGCCAAGAATGTCCGAAAGGATTTGGGCGTGTTCATTCCGCCATTCGTCATCGGCTAATTGCTTGGCATGCGCGGCAATTGTCCGGCTTAAAACCGCAAGGGATTCTTCAGGGTCATAGGTGCTGCCGCGATGAAATACCACATCTATATCCAAGATAGCGCTGTGGATGACATAAGGGAGCTGGAAGGCGAGCTGAGCGAAGGTCATTTGAACGCAGGTATACGAAAAGATGATCGACGCAGCCAACATAGAGGATGCCATCAGAATGGCGTACGAGCGGGCAGCTGGTCTCAGTTCAGAGGTACCGGACTACGTTACTGTTATCGTAGAGGAGTTAGAGACCGGGCAACACCATCAATTTCAAGTATGGGTATCCTAGATTTCCTTGCAGGGTTGTCAGCACGTACACCCGAACCACAAATGAAATATCTGCTAGATCGTCAAACCAACGATGATCAGGACCGGGAGCTGATGCTGCGAACCCTGGGCCAAGCCTGCCCTAAGACCGGGTGGCGGGTTCAGGGCCTGGGTACTGATGAGCAATCATTACCACTGGTTAATGGAGACGCCTCAACCCAATTTGGTCGAAGGGGTGAGATGGGTACAAAATATCTATACCCGTCGATTCAATCATCGCCATAAGCTTTTGGGTCACGTCTTTGGCGGGCGTTACAAAGCCGTTTTGGTCGAAGAAGAGATTAAGCGGACCGTCGCAAGACGGAGGAGCTGGAGCTCGTCCCTAGCGGAGAAATCCTTCATCAGAAATACTGCACTTAGAGCGGCATAAACATTGTAAATGTCGTAACTCAAAGTTTCGACGTTTTCAGCTCCTTAAAGTCAATAGATTACTGCAAGGCGATTGGCGTGTCGCTTACCCTCAAAGCGGGACGGCTTGACCAAGACCGTCTTGTTTTGCTAAGAGACGATTCCAAGCTGCAGGGTATGCTCATGCGGCAGCCCGATGCCGTGTGCCAGGTTGCGGGAATACGAACGCGCCCGGTCCATCAGGAAGTTGAAAGCTTCCAACGGGAAATGTTCATGACTAGGCTTTTGTTACTTATTTTAGCCTTGAGCCTAACAGGTTGTATGTCTGGCGCTCTTAAAGCGCCAGCCAGACCCGCTGCCGTCCCGGCCGCCGCCGTTGTGACAAGTAAAAGTTATCCGGGCGTAACGCTTTGGTACCCAGCCTCCTGGGGGAATATCGAAACCGGCGCGGGTAACGCCATGAGGTATTACTCGTCGTTATTCTGCGCGAAATGTTACCAACGAAAATAAATAAGACCAACCGCTAAGCATTCCCGTTGCGCACGCGCCTGCCGATTCACACCTATGCGGCGGGATGTAGGGCGATTCCTCCCGCTCGAAGAATGCTCCGACACGCGCCGGCGGTTAGTTGAGGACACGGGCTTGCCGTGGGAGGAGGCCGGTAAAATCGTGCATAGTTATTTCTTCCCCAGGCGTCGCGGCGGTCTCGTCATCTCGCCCGGTTCCAGCCCCGCCCCTTATCGCCGAAGCCCTCGCAACCCAGAATTGGCTGCTCTATCCAGGCATCGAAGGAGTGACGCGCTTCTTAACTCAATTAGTTGCGACGCTGTGCTTGCCATGCAGTCTATTTGTTCGTCACCCGTTAACGATCGAAAATCTCAAGGCTCCACCAATTCAGGCAAATGAGAAACACTCCAGATCAAATGCTTTACGATGGACTAGTGCAGTGTTTCATATATTTCCAAAGCGGTGTCTCAAAGGCAACGCCCATCGAATCGCCCTAGAAAAGGTATCATCTAATCGTATCGAGACCGCTTTGAAATCAACTGACACAGTGCACTAGACAGGGTGATAGCCGTAACCAGTAGATCCGTCTTCATCCCTCGTTCCACTTGAACCTGCCTGCCAACAATGACCTGCCCTCTTTGCCGATTTCGCCTTTTAGCGAACGCGCAAGTTCGTCCGACAGGGTCTCCTCGTCTTTCGGCTCGAATTGTGTGCGCCGATTTCCGCTTCCCTGTATCCGACTTTGTTGCCGGCGGGGTAGGCAAAGGCATTGTCCCACATGTCGATGAGCTCGATCATGTAGTAACGGCCACCGGAGTCAGGGGCGGTGATGACGATGGGTTCCTGGGAGAGATCGAGGAACCCGAAGCCGTAAACCGTGTTGACGTTGGGCGTCACATAACCGGCTTGTTGCGCGATTTGTTAGGCAGCCCACATGAAAACCACTGGCATCTCACCACGACGGTAGGCAAACCAATAGCGGTGGATGCTGCGGCTTTGCATTCAATTCTCCACGATCACAGGCGAATCGTAGAATTCGACGGTAGGATCGACATGAAACTTTTCGCGAATCATCGGAGCGACGCGCTCGTTCATGAACGCACGGGCGGCACGTTCATCGTTCCACAAATAGACTCCGCCAGCGGTCCGGCAGTCCTTCGAAAGCAGGAATTGTTTCCGGACTAAACCGGGCACGTTGCGGAATCGTGGTGCGGCCTCGTCAAACGCAGCGCGAATCTGATCGGCGGTAACGCCAGCAGGCAGCTGGAAGCGGGTAACGACAGTAATCAAGTTGTCCATGGGACAATTGATAGGGGACGAATGGCTTTCTGTGAATGGAACTAAAGATGTAGTGATTTCTGGCACGAACCGAATCAGATGGGTCCTAGGAGAAAGTCATAGACGTCCTGACGCGCCAGCAGAACCAATTAGAGCAGGAAGCTTTCGAGGCTGCACAGTCTGGCAATATTCCTGCGCCTCCCACGCCCGAGGAGATACGCGCACAACAGGATCAACAGAATCAGCAACTACGTTCGATATTGGGAGACGCCGGATTCGCACAATTCACGCAAGTTCAAGCCACGATTCCTGATCGTCTTCTCGTAGATGCAGTTAATCAGCAAGGCGGCAATTTGAGTGAAGGGCAATCTCAGCAACTTTTGCAAATTCTCACGGAGGTGCGACGGCAGATTGTCGGTCAGTCAGACATCACACAAAACCTGGGTTCGATGTCCCCGGGTGACGCAACTGCGATCATGCAACAGCAGCAAGTTCTGCTACAGCAAACCACCAATAGTCGAATTCAGAATCTACTGACTCCTGAGCAAGCAAGAGTGCTGTAGGATGTCCTTATGCGACATAGTGTGTTTCCGAGGGACGCTGCTTTTTAACGGTCAGTCTTGGCTTTGTTTGCGAACTTTCTTTACCTTTTGAGGTACAACGCTTAACAAAGCGTGGTCTTTCCTCTAGGGTTGTTCGCCACTTGGCATAAATTTGACAGTTTTCGTTCCTTCGCAGGCCATCCTCCAATGGCTTTCCACGGCGGTACGAAATTTCTTCTAAGCGAGTCGTTACAACGACTGGATCGAGCCCCCATAACGATTGCAGAAACACTCGCGGGTGTTGAGTCTGCACGCCCCAGCGTTCCAAGTGTTCAGAACCAAAGTGCTTGAGATCAAAGGTTACAATCACTTCGGCTTTACCTACGATCGCTGCGTATCAATCATAGCTTGTCGCTCTGACGTGATCTACGCGTTAATGTCAGCCATTGAGTTTTTTCCTATGAACCAGCTGAGAGATTTCCTGCTCCCAATCCTCCTGCTTTTGATTCTTTCTGGGGCCGCCCAGCGACTGGCGGCCCAGAATGAGGGTGCAGAGAAGGTCAAAGAGCCTGTGCAAGCCCGTATCGAACGGAAGCATAGGACTGATCCAAGCTTTGTGGTGGGTGATGTAATGGTCATTTACAAGGACGGCACGACTGATTCATGGACCTTGAAAGGAAACTGCATGGACCCCAAAGTGTCGCACCAAGGGCAGGTGGGTTGGGTGCTTTGTGAGTTAGCGGCCGATGGCAAGTCCCTGAAGCTTAACGACAACGCTCCTATAGGCAGTCAGGTGGTCGTTTGTTACCGAGGAAAAGTTATCGCCAAGCTCCGGGCTGCCAAACCATTCATCGAGGAGTGGGCTTTTTCAGATGATGGCCGGCATGTCGTTGTGAAGTCGCGCTTCGCTCATGGGCCTGCCAGTATCGAACTCTTCGGGCTGCAGAATGGTCTGGCAGAAGCTTCCGTCGCCGCCTTTGAGGAAAACCTTCCGGACTGGGCGCGACCCTTCAGGGATCATTGAGCTAACCCCGGGGGGCGGCAGCTTGAGCGACGTGACCATTCGTTCACAGTATAGTCCATTGCCGGTTACAAATGCCTACCAGCGCTGGTAAAACACGATCGGTCGACCTCATCCTTCGCGGAGCTTTTTATTCAAACCGCACTTCTCTTGCGATGGTTGTGGCTCCATTTCGGGCCTTGTGCGAAGAGATACGGCAATCACTGTTTGCAGCCTTCAGTGGCGAGGGAATAAACGT
The DNA here is from genome assembly GCA_035710445.1 of Chthoniobacterales bacterium. Taxonomy (GTDB): domain Bacteria; phylum Verrucomicrobiota; class Verrucomicrobiia; order Chthoniobacterales; family JAFAMB01; genus DASTDH01. Next base: position 26,917 of record DASTDH010000070.1, on the reverse strand, counting down.
CGACGAGCTTTCCGACGTTCAGCAGGACGATTTTGATCTCGAGGCTTTCTTGTCCCGCCGCCAAGTTCTTGTGACGACGCCCGAGAGATGCCTTTACCTGCTTCGTCACAGCCCCGAGGTCACTGATACACTTGGTCTGCTTATTTTCGATGAGGGCCATCAATTCGACAGCGGCAGCCGCGGTGTGACATACGAGCTTTTGCTCACATCTTTAAAAACCGCCGTGCGACCGGGAACGCAAATCGTCCTCGTGTCTGCGGTTTTGAATAACGCGCAGGCTATCTGCCAACTGGTTGCTCGGAGCATGCCGAGATGCGCGATAATCTTTGCTGCCTGTTCAAGTCTGTGTAACTAGCTTGGTTATCCCCTAGCTTGATCTTTGCCTCGGTTGCAGTTGTGTAAATGATAGTTGCACCTGGAAACAGGGAATGTATCTCCCGCTTGAATAGAACCGTGTCCACGCTCTGACCGTTGTTCTTACTTGCCTTAGGGGAAGGAGACGAATTCAGCGCCGTCGAGCGTGGTTCGCTCTCGTAGCGCTCGATATCAGCCGCAGTCATGGGCCGTTTATCCCATGAGGGCGAGGGGTCCAAGCCTACGCCAAAATAATCAAACGCCATGTTGATCGGGACCGCGAAATTGACGTTCTGCGCATTGTCTAGGCCACTTTTGGCTACACCAATAACGCAACCATTCTCATCGCACACAGGCGAGCCGCTCGAGCCCTCAGAGATTGGCGCCGTGATCTGAAGCCCGTCGGCGCCAACGCCGACACCCTTGCCGGCGAGTTCTTTCGCTGCGCTAAGATCTCTAAAACCTCCTCAGACGATGACAATCTGGGCTAAAGATTCCGTTTGCACTACAGACGTTTCCATTCTTGTAAAATCCTTTTTCCGTACGCTCGAACCTAGATCAGTTAACGTGCCAACTATGACTCAATCCCAATGAATTCCCTTTGGGAAATTTTGGTTGCTGGTAACAGCCCGCTAGCGCACTCAAAGCCGGCCGCCCTCTCATGGAGATTCTTCTTCACTTCGTGCGCTGAGGCCAAGTGTTAGTCGCCGGGGATCGGCTGGGGGCAGGCGAATACCCTAGGCATTCGAGAGATTTCGCGCCTGATCTCGCAGCTGCGACACCGTCAGTTTGGCGTCCTTGTCACCACCTCAGCGATCGCCAGCCAGAACCGCTGCACAAGAAAGGCGAGCCAGGTAGCTCTGTAATTTCGGCGAGCCTCGATGTTGTTATTCGAGCGTAACCCAGCCGGACTGGCCGCGGCAAAAAGACAGGGCGAGTCGGCGGACGAAAACTCCGGATAACCTACCAATGGACAGCTGCTTATGATCCGTGGCTTATCTTCAACAGCCAAGCGAATGCTCAGGCTACGGTTGCGCTTCGGATGACTACATCTTCTTTTGGGACATCCTGATGCCCGGCGGAGCTGCCGGTTGCTACCTTCCTGATTTGGTCAACCACGTCCATGCCTTCGGTAACCTTCCCGAATACGCAATAACCCCAGCCATTTCGGCTGGGTGATTTGAAATTGAGAAAACCGTTATTGACCACATTAATAAAGAACTGAGCCGTTGCTGAATGCGGATCGTCCGTGCGCGCCATGGCCAGCGTGCCGCGATCGTTTTTCAAGCCGTTATCCGCCTCATTCTTGATCGGATTCTTGGTCGCTTTTTGAATCATTCCCGGTTCAAAGCCGCCACCCTGAATCATAAAGCCCTTTATAACGCGGTGAAAAATCGTGTTGTCGTAGAAGCCCGAGCGACAATAGGCCAAAAAATTCTGGACGGTTACTGGCGCTTTCTCATCGAAAGTCTCAGTCACAATATCACCGTGATTCGTATGCAAAGTGACCATTGTTGACCTCTACGGTGCGAAATATGGCGGGTCAATAGGCCTCAGCGGCTTAACCGCAGGGGATTGGTTGAGGTATTTACTCGCAAAAAAATGGGCAAAGAATGAGTTGATGCCATAGGAACAGAATCGCGGGGACGGCGTGGAGGCGACTATGCGCCTTGCCGACCGCGTCCAACTTGTTGATCCCGATTGGCCGAGCATCAGTCGTCGTTTTGGTGCCGGTATTCAAGCCGAGATCCGCTCGAGCGAAACGGAAAAACTACCGTTTTGCGGTGCTTCTTCCCCTAGCGATGTACGACCAACTTCAGTCTTTGACGTCGACGGAAGAGCCACCTGCCTGTTTCATATACTCACCAACGCCCGGGCCGCCTTGGCAACAATCCGTTATATGCCCATGGTTCGGTCTCCGTGCCGTTAGCCGGTCGCTTCACCAGAAGCTTCATTCCTCCAGTTTCGATTTTCTCGCTCTGTCCCGCGTAATCTCCGCTCTCAGCGCTACTGCACTGCGTTCGCTTATCGGGGGCACCGAGCAGTAGTCCCCGGTATCACCCGAGCTGTTACTAATGGTTGGAAAAATGACGACCGCCCTAGCTCGTGTTGTTACGCAACCGCGTTTTACCTTTTGTGGCCTCGGTAGTCTGGCTTTAAATATAGCGTCCGATTTCCAAGGTCAATGAGCGCCTCGTGATAGTGCAGCAAGTCCGGTCCCAGAATTCCACCGTGTACTCATGGCGAAAGCCTGGGTCAAAAGTATGAGATTCGGCAAAACCGATTCGAAAGTCACTCAGGTCCTGAGACCCTATTCTAAATCCAGGTACTGTCGCCTGTGTCAGCCGGACCTCTTTTATCCCGGCGTAAGGAGCTGTCAAAATGACTCTGGTATCATTGAAAGCGAGATGATTGCGCTCCCGGATCTTGGGCTCCAGGATGCTCACAAATGCTCCGGTATCCAACAGAAAGCTGTAGGTCGAGCCGGCGATAATTCCCTCGACTTCGATGTACCCCTTGGGTGTTATCCGTAATGGATCATCGTGCTCTCTTTCGCTCCGTTGCTGTCGAACCGATGGAATATCCAACGATGATTTCAACCAGGAATTCGCCGAGACATTTACACCGCTATTCGCGGGATCTGCAATTACACGTTGGTGTAAATCGACTAGTCCTTTGGGTGGGAATGCCCAACTATTCTCTGATGCGAACTAACTCTACCAACGATCTGGCCCGCATCCTTAGTGGTCGAAGGTTTCTTTGATCACTCCCGCCAAGTCGATGAGAAGGTCATCGCTTTTGCCGCAGTAGGAAGAACCGTGCATGACGGCCAGAGTTTCCGGTTTGAGATCGGCCAGCGAACGGAGAACGCCTTCGGTCTGGCGGGTGTAAGGCATGTAGCCAGCCAGCGGCCCTTGCTCCAACTGTCGCATCGCTTTGCGCGTCGGCCCGATCAGGTCGGACGCGGTGACCGGCTCGACATTACCGAAGTGATGAAAGAGGTCCGAGCAGAAAAGCGTCTTGCGCGTCTCCTCGAACAGCACACCCGCATCCCAGCCGTGCGGGATGTGTGGCGAGCGATAGAACCGGTAGCGATACTTGCCGGTAGTGAGGACGTCTTCAGGCGTCATGCCTCGCGCTGGGCGGATGGAGAAATCATCCACGCTCACCAGCTTGCCGACGAGTGTGCAGACGGGCTGCGCTTGGGGCGCAACCTGTAGCCAATCATTCAACGCGCCGATTTCGTCGGACTCGAAGTGGCTCCAGGCGATGTGACGGAGCTTCGCCGGGTCGATGATCTTCGCGACCGCCTCGCGCAACGTCGGGAACATGCCCCTTAAGCCGGCGTGGAAAAGGAGCGGTTCCTCGTCGCACACGAGGAAGTGGTTGAACTGCATGTCAAAGCCCGGAACATAAATCGACAGCCGAAACAGGTCTGGGGCAATTTCGTCAATCGCGGCGGTACTCATCCTTAAACTCTGGTTGTGTCCACAGAGGCGGTCAAGTTTAGCGCTTCATTGTAAAAGTGAGCTTCGAACAGTTGCCAGGTTCGCTTTGATTACAGGCGACTCAGACTAGGTCGTTATCTGTTTATTCTTTGTGGTTTCAAAACGAGTAGCATGCTTCCGTTTCGCGGTTCGTCGGCCCGACAAAATGCTCAATGTGAAGGACCGACCTTGTTGGTCCTCTCGGGTTTTCGCCAAGCGGAGATAGTTAGCTCCTGGATTGTAGGCGTCACGCCATCCACACGGGGCGTAACCGGTGCCATTGTTTGACCTTGTCCGACGGCCGTTCTAGTCTTGAGCCCCGAGGAAGGATATCAGCCATGTCAGCTCAGCCCCTGTCAGTCCCGCCGGGCGGTCCATCAATTACCATTCGGCGCGCCAAACCCGAAGACGCGCCAGCGTGCGGGCAAGTCTGCTTTGACGCCTTCTATGGGATTAGCACTAACCACGGCTTTCCACCTGACTTCCCGTCGCCCGATGTAGCGGTTGGCCTTCTCTCAATGATGTTTTCCCACCCGGGGTTTTACTGCGTGGTGGCGGAGTCAGGCGGGCGCATGGTGGGCAGCAACTGTCTCGATGAGCGATCCGCGATCGCGGGTCTCGGACCGATGACAGTGGACCCGAGCATTCAGGATCGGGGTGTCGGCCGGAAATTGATGGAAGCGGTACTAGTCCGGGCTCGGGAGCGCAACTTTCCGGGAGTCCGGCTACTCCAATCGGCGTTTCATAACAGATCCTTGGCCCTGTATAGCCGACTGGGCTTTGATGCCCGCGAGCCAGTCTCGGTTATGCAGGGACCGCCGCTTCGGAAACGGATTGAAGGGTGCTCAGTCCGGCCTGCGCGAGCTCCGGACATTGAGGATTGTAACCGCCTGTGCATGCAAGTTCACGGACACGATCGCGGGGGCGAGCTAGCGGATGCCATGAAAGGTGGGACCGCAGTGGTCGTCGAGCGCCACGAACGGATTACCGGATACACCACAGTACTGGCCTTTTTCGGGCACGCCGTCGCTGAAACTAACCTGGACCTCCAGGCATTGATAGCCTCCGCGGAGGCCTTTGCAGGACCGGGCATCATCGTGCCGACACGTAATTCAGACCTTTTTCGTTGGTGCCTCGAGAATGGCCTTCGAGTCGTCCAGCCCATGACGCTGATGACCTTGGGGCTGTACAACGAGCCAGCAGGGGCGTATCTGCCTTCCGTACTCTTCTGAAACGATCTCCTCTCCGGCCAGGCCCAAGAAGCACCTCATCCATTTTGATCGGATGGCCATCGATCGTGCACGAGCCGGGAGCGGCGACCAAGTCCACATCTAACCGTCCATCATGACTGGAAGCATTGGGAGATTCGCAAAAGCGTTATCTAGGCTTTGTCCCTTCGATGTTGCGCATCGACAAGGTAAATCCCATTTTTTCATATCCCTCACGCGTCAGCGGGAGCTTGGAATTGCCTCGGGCAAAGAATAGTTGAAGCGTCTTGTAGTTAATGAACGTTCCCCGCCTCAAAAGCTGGCTCATTCCTATAATTCCGCCCTTTTCGAATCCCGCCGTAACCGCGCTACTCTTTTCCTTCGCAAGGTGATCGATTTGTTCGACAAGCAAATAATCGGGTCCAAGTTCTGTGCCGTTGAGGTTGATGCTCATGGCGAACGCAACCGAGAATGCTTTGCCGCGTCTCATGATCATCGCATTGATGCCGGACCCGCGGGTGGTCCAGGGAGAGACAGCCTCTGCCGCAAGAAATGCGAGACTATTGACGCCGGCGCCCCGGTATCAACTAGCCACCAAGTCCGTCTGGTGCCGTTGATGGAGACGGGCACGAACAGGTGTAGTTGCGAGCTTGAGACTGCCTGAGCAGCGGAGAAGTTCTGCTGGGCATCGGCTAATTGATCAAATGGTCCCGCCCAAATCCAGATCGCGAGGCTTATCGCTTCAAAAACCCGCATCGGCAACACGATTTGCCACCGCTCCGTTCGGAGCAAGGCGATTCGCGTTGTTTGGCTCTAACGCCGAACGCCAAGCGTTTTCGTGGCGTCTCAATAGCAAACGGTCTGAGAAGTCGTTTCAACTGTAGTGATAAATCAGTATTTCTTACCCTAGCAGTACACAAACCTGCCCGGTTTCAGCGTCAGCGTAATACCCAATCGCATCGATTCGCTTTTAGAACACTCACCAGCGCTCGGGCCGCCTTGGCAATAAACCTTCATATGCCCATGGTTCAGCCTCTGCGCCAACAGCCGGTCGCTTTACCACCAGCTTGATTCCTCCATGAAGACTTTCTCGCTCTATCCCGCGTCGTCTCCGCTTTCAGCGCTAACTGAAACGGTACTCGGCTATCGAGCACCGGGCGCGAATCCGCAGTATAACTCGAACTCTTACTAGCGGGGTGAAAAGGGGTGGCAGCGCAAATGCGTCTCGGCCTGCAGTACTTGATTTTTCTGATCAGTTCCCTCGCCGGTTCTGAATTGTCCCACAGATCGGCAGTTTACTATACTGCTCTGAGAATATTGTCGAGTCGTTCGCGCTCGATTGTGTGTGTTCGTCCTGCTCGCGAGCGTTCGCGCTCAATTAAGAGTCTTCCTGGGATTCATTCCTCGTCCCGGTAGCCTTCCATTAGCTCGAGGATGTTCCCTTCGCGATCACGAAAAAAAACGATTCGAAACCCCGGAATTATGTCACCGAGATCGATGATAGGATCAGGATGCCGTCAACTCGCAGCGCCTCGATGGCCGGCTCGAGCTTCGGCACATCGAATGCCAGGTGCTTAAAGCCGATGACCTGTTCGCCGCCATTAGCGTTCACAGTCTGAGCCGGATCGGCAGAGAAGAGTTCCAGCCGAACTGAACCAAGCTTCAGCATGATGTACTCATCCGGCTTGCCGGCCTTGAAAGTTCGCGAGCGTCGAAAGCCGAAATGCTTCGAGAAAAACGCCTCCTGCGCGGCGAGATTACGGCAATTCAAGGCAATGTGGTTGATAGCGGAAGGGGCCATAAGGTCTGTTCACAAGATGCCGACATTGCACCAAAGGACAATCGGCCAATTAATCGACGTCGGCGGCGGGGCATCGTCCCGCAGAATGCCGCTGGTTTGGTAAATACTATTCAGACACACTTAGCCAGTTTTGGACCGGCGACCGAGGGCCAGAAAACGCTGCATGCGGAAGCCTACCGGGTCGCACACTACCATCGGTGAAATCACCGGATTTTCAGAGTGGCGATGACGCATTTTTCTCGAATCCCTATCGCTGCTCTCCTACCTTGGAAAAACTCCACCGGCCCGGTTGCAGTCATTTAAGGCACGATGAAAACCTCTGCCGCCCAGCGCTACAGTCTTGTAGTTTCGGCTCTTGGCGTCGTCTTTGGAGACATCGGCACTAGCCCGCTGTACGCTTTTCAAGTGGCCCTAGGCGCATCCGCGGAGAGGACACCGGATGCCCCTCTCGATGTGGCCTCTCTGATTATCTGGAGCCTTCTTGCTATCGTTACCTGCAAATATGTCCTTCTCGTCATGCGTGCGGACTACAAGGGTGAAGGTGGCATTTTCGCCTTATTGGCCCTCCTCGGAGGTAAGGACCCTCCTTCCCGCCGACTCCGATTGCCTTTTTTTATGCTTTTACTGATGTTCGGCGCCGCACTTCTTTATGGAGACGGTGTTATCACTCCCGCCATCTCTGTCCTAAGTGCCGTCGAAGGTTTGGAAGGATTTGCCCCGCAACTAACTGTGTTTGTGCTTCCCATTACTTTGGCAATTCTTCTCGTGCTATTTGCCGTGCAGCGTTTTGGTACCGGGCCCTTGGGAGCATTGTTCGGGGGAATCATGCTCTTCTGGTTTGTAACCCTTGGGCTCGGCGGCCTGGTGCAAATTCTACAGGCGCCAGAAGTTCTGGCTGCCCTGGATCCTATGCGTGCGCTTGGCGCCGTTGCGCATGGAGGACTACGATCGGCCTTTCTGCTGGGAGGTGTGGTACTGGCCGTTACCGGGGTTGAGGCATTGTACGCGGATATGGGCCACTTTGGGCGCCAAGCCATCTCTCGGGCTTGGCACTGTATCGTCCTGCCATGCCTGATCTTGAACTATTTAGGGCTGGCGGCTATAGCGATCCGCCATCCTGGTGCATCGCAGGAAGGAAGTCTCTTTTTTCAGATGGCTCCGCAAGGAATTGCAACCTTGCTTCTTGTAATTTTGGCCACCCTTGCAACGATCATAGCTTCCCAGGCACTTATTTCAGGAGTCTTTTCACTCACCGCACAGGCTCGGGATTTGGGCTTGCTTCCCCGTTTCCTCGTCTGCCACACGAGCAGCGCCCAGCGCGGGCAAGTCTATTTGCCCGTCATCAATTGGCATCTCGCAGTGGGTTGCCTTCTGCTTGTCATTTCCTTCCGTTCCAGCGGAAATCTTGCAGCGGCTTACGGCTTAGCGGTGACAACGACCATGGTGATCACGTCAATCGCTTTTGGGCTTGTCGTAGTAAGAGTCTGGCACTATCCACCCTGGGTCGCGGGGAGTGTCACGGCCATTCTACTGTGTTTGGAGCTTCCGTTCTTTCTTTCATCCCTGCTTAAATTTGTAAACGGGGGCTGGTTTCCTATAGCCGTCGCCAGCGCCCTAATGGCGCTCATGTTGACGTGGCACAAGGGAAGGGCCCTCATCCGAGCGCAGATGCTATCGAGTCCATGTTCCGCCCAGGCACTCCAGGCTGAACTTTCCTCAGGTAGCATTCCGCGGGTGCCGGGGACATGCGTCATTATTACTTCAAACCCAGAGCCGCGCTATGCGATCGCACGATGCTTCGAGTGGGCACGCCGATGCGGATGCCTCCGCGAGAAAGTAATTCTATTAAGCCTGGTCGGAAGCGCTGAGAGCCAGATAGCGATGGAAGAACGTCTCGAGGTCGCTCCCCTTGGTAGTTCGCTTTGGCACATCATTGCGTATCACGGTTACATGCAGGACCCCAATGCCCCAAAAATTCTCACTGAGGCTGGAAAAAGAATCGGTTGTGCAACTGAGAATAACGACACGTTTTTCGTCTTACCGCGAGAGATGATTGTTGAATATGTGGGCACGGAGATGCCCATTTGGCAACGAAAGCTATTTGGAGCGCTTTCCCGCAATATGAGTTATGCACCAAACTATTTTTTCATCCCATGCACACAAATGGTCTACTTTACTTGGATGCTGAAGGCATAGCAGGCGTGTTGGTGCATGAATCGGAAGAGCATTAGCTTTTAGATCCTTGGGGCTCATGTCTCCCTCAGCTTTATGGTTAAGTACCTCTGCGGGATGCTGGCCAGGGTGCCCAATAAACGCATGATCGTAGGAACTCTGGTCGAGTTGCACTGACCAAGACCAAGCCCAACGAGATGCAACTGGACCCGCGGACCGGACGCCCGGGCCAGCGATCACTCTCACAAACAACGGCTCGGCAAATTTGAGTGCGAGATCCTGTGGCATTCTCGTCAGAAGAATAAAATAGAAGCAGGCTACTTCTGCCCTCACCAGCGACCGCGCCGTCGCGGCAATGGTCCCGTGTACCGCCATGGCTGGGGACCGAGCGCTCAACGCACTGTTAATTCCCGAACCGATAGACTATGGCCCCGCAGTAAATTTTGGGAATTCATAATAGTCATAAATTCTACTAGGTCTTGCCAGAGCTAGATCGGTTCGATGAATCGATAGGTGACGATGTGCCTCGGGTCAGACACTCTGTTTTTGCTAAATGGAACGTTCTTGCGGGGAAAGGCGTTAGGCAAAGCGCTTCTAGCGCTCACGGCGCTACTGCCCGCGTGTTCTTCAATTACGGAGTGGGGATACAAATTGCCAAAGGGACGGAGAGGTTCGCGGCGGTTCCAGCCGAACGGGTCGAAATCCTGTTCGCTTCCCCCGCGCGCCCGTTTAAACAAATCGGGATAGTGTCAGCCATGGGCGGTGCCTTCTCGTCTGACGTGGCAATGTATGCGAAGCTCAGAAAGGCTGCCGCTGACCTCGGGGCAGATGCGGTCATCGTGACTGGTTAATCACAAGGGATAATGACCGCTCCGGGATCTCAAACTACTATTGGATCGTCAAATACCGTTGGGAGTATCACACCGATGGGTTATGGGGCGTCCCTAAACACAAATACGACATAACGTCCCAAATCAGAGCGACAACGGTTTAACAAGGTGCGTTTCACGAGGTACCGGACTGACGGGACAAAGGTGGTTCACCCGTTTCACGCCCCGCGAAAGATAACCTACGTCCGAGGTCATCGTATGTGCGAAAAGGGCAATTCCTTTAGCACCAAAGTGCCATAGCCAGGGGACATCTGAGTTTGCCATTATACCCGGCACAAGAAAGGTCAAAAATGGCACGGGCAGAAACTGAAAAACTAACCCAGATCCTCTGTGGTGCGGCGCTAAGTCGAGCAGTTTGCACCATCGCCGAACTCGGTATTGCCGATCAGATCGAGCCGGGCTCGCCGCGAGCTGTGGAATCGCTCGCCGGAGCGTCGGGAACCCATGAGCGTTCCCTCTATCGAATATTACGCTTCCTGGCCAGTCATGAAATATTCCAGGAAAAAGGCGACCGCCAGTTCGATCATACGCCACTTTCACAAAGTCTCAGAACTGATGCCGACGGTTCATTCCGGCCGGCAGCACAAATGTTTCACCGGGTATACCCTTTTTGGGACGGACTACACCATTCTGCCATCACTGGCGAATCCGGGTTCAATAAGGTTTTTGGACAACCGCTGTTCGATTATATAGGTAGCCATCCCCTTCTTGCACCGATCTTTGATGCCGCGATGCCATCGATCCACGGTCACGAGACCGCTGCTATGCTAGAGGCATACGATTTTAGGGGCGTCCACTTTTTAGCCGATATCGGCGGCGGCAACGGATCATTGATAGGCGCCGTGCTGCAACACTATCCCAAAATTCGGGGCCTCTTGTTTGAGCTGGGCCATGTCGCCGAACGAGCGCGAGAGAGTTTGAAGGCATACGGCGTCGACGGCAGATGCTCGGTAATCGAAGGAAACTTTTTTGAATCCGTACCCGGCGGCGCAGATACCTACCTGTTTCGCCATATAGTTCACGATTGGACCGACGAGCAAACAGTCCAGATCCTGAATAACTGTAGGAAAGTAATCCCAAACAATGGAAGACTCTTAATCATTGAAGCCGTAGTGCCGAGCGGAAACGAACCCTCTTTGGCCAAGGATTTTGACATTCTAATGATGGTAGGTCCAGGCGGCCTTGAACGAACTAAAGAAGAATATAGGTTGCTCTTTGAGCAGGCGGGTTTCCAACTCAGTTCTATTACGCCCACGACATCGCTAGTAAGCATTGTCGAAGGCAAACCAGCATAGATACTTTACCGTTATTGCTCCGCGTTGGTATAAATAGATGAGTGCTCCGGCGCGCCAGCCGGACAAAAGAAGAACTGGATATAGACCATTCCCGGAAAGTCCTGATGGGTTCTGCTCTCCCTCCACAACCCAACCGAACCTGGTTCAAAAAGCTGGCGGCCGGGCGAGATCGAGGAGGTGAAGTGACTAACCGGAAACCAAAGAAACCGTGCCCATGTAACAAGGCAAAAGAAAGGAGCAACACCCTGAAGCGACGGCTACTCGCATGGTTCGCGCTGGGCTTCATGTAACGAATTCGGCTTTTGCTAGGGACGCAGCCACATCATTCGAGGCTTGGCATTACCGGGACCTCCTTCGGATTTCACCATCAGCGCAGGAGCCGACTGGATGGATTTGTTTTAAAAACTCACCACTGTCCTGGCCGGCGTGGCAACAATCCGTCGTATGCCCATGCTTCAGCCTCCGCGTCGTTTTACCATTTGTCGAGCAGGAGGCAACACATGCAAAACTCCGGGCGATCGGTGTCGACTTTGCTCAAGGCTATTACTTCGGCATGCCCGGGCCCGCTCCATCCTAACTAGTTTGATAAATGAAACGCTTCCCGGTTCAGCTGTCGCAACCTGAACAGTTGGGCCCTCAGGAAACACCCGCATTTACCTTCTGAAGACAATCCAACAGATATGGCACGAGCTGCTTTTTTCGTGAAACCACGCCGAGCAACTCGTAAAGATTAGGCGCCAGGTTGGGGTACTGGATTGTGTTCAGGAATTCTGAAGGTGCCGCGACGAGCAAAAGCGAGTTGTGAGTGTTGACGTCGGTGACGAGAAGTGCGCTGAAATAAGCGTTCTGGCTAGAGCGATATTCTTCAAGTGCGCGAAATAAGTCTTCCTGCTTGGCGGAGAAACAGGAGAGACCCAACTCTTCAATCTGCGACACGCTGAACCGGAAATCGCCTTCTTTGTAATCCTTGCAATCCGCGACAATTACTGCTTTCGAGGGCAAGGTTCGGAGAGGCGAGCCGACGGCGAAGATCTCTTCGGCCAACTTTGCGGGTGTCACACCGGCGATTCGGTTCAGGTCGTCAAGAACTCTGGCGTCAACCGGTGTCGTAGTCGGTGACGTCAGATTCAGCGTGTCAGAAATCAAGCCGGCCATGAGCAAGCCGGCAATCGCCGGATCCATTTTTATCCCCTGCTGTTCGTACGAAAGGGCCACCAGGGTGCTCGTCGAGCCGAGCGGACTGTTCCAGAAAAGTATTGGGATATCGGTGCTGAAGCCAACCCGGTGGTGATCGAGCACCTCGATGATAGGAAGCTCCTCTGCCCCTTTGACCGCCTGAGAAAGTTCATTGTGATCAACCAAAATGAGCTGCCGTGGCAACGGACGAACAAACCCGCTTTTCGCGAGGATTCCGACGAGTCGCGTGCCTTCGTCCAGAACTGGGAATACAAAGTGAGGGGAGTTAGCGGCGAGCTGCCGCGCTGTGTGAAGGGGCATTTCTGGCCAAAAACTAGTGACTAGCGGCTCGATCATTTGTTCTACCCGCACCGCGCCACGTGAGAGCATCGCGGAGGTCGCCGTATCGAACCGGCTGGAAATTAGGAGGGTGCCTGCCTCTTGGGCGGCGGCTCGGACCTCGGCCGAAGCGCCGATCCCTCCTGTGACAACAATTGCCAAGACTCCCGCATCAATAGCCGCTAATTGAATATCTTCTCTGTCCCCAACAAACAGAACGACCTCGGCTGGGTCGTTTCTTTTTAAACGGGGGGCTAGGGACTCCAGACTCATCGCGCCAACCACGATATCCAAGCGCCTCTGGCTGCTGTCAGGCTCGCCAACCAGGTATTCTCCACTGAAGGAATTGACGATATCGCTGATTGCTGCATTAAGCAGCCCGAGGTTCAGGGCTTCGTCAGTCGGGGGAAAAAGGTAATGGGTGACCTTCCAGCCCGATAGTATCCCAACGCAGCGATTCTCGGCATCCGCGACGGGTAACGCTCGGAGGTTGCTGTCTCGGATTAATTTAATAGCTTGGTAAACGGAAGAGTCGTAGGGGACCGAGATGGCCGCAGTATCCATCAGGTCTGCGACTTTCGGGGTTAAATCGCTGAGGAAATCGGGGGCTGGGAAGCCAAATTTCTTCAGCACAAAGTCGATGCGCTCGTTGGTGTCGCCGGCCCGTGCCGCCACAACGTCTGCCATTCCCATTTTGCGTTTGAATTCAGCGTATGCTATCGCCGAGCAGATCGCATCCATATCTGGATTTCGGTGACCAATCACGATTGTCTGCATGAAGGATACTATGTAGTGCGCCGTAGAGGACCACAACAGGTTGCCGGACCGGAATCTCGGGAATAATGCCACTCGTCAAACCAACTTGTAACGCGGCCGCGAGCACGACTTGGCGCCGGCTGCGCGGCGTGTAGTGGACGCCGGCCTTGACGGTATCCAATTGCATCCCTCAAACGGGTACGTTTTACCGGCAGTTTCATTCGCCTAAAATTCGCATTCCGACCCACCCGCACAATACACCGCCGTTCTCCGCCAACCGCCCAAAGGGACCCGCCGAATCGCGGGACGCTAGACGGAAATCGAAGGCAGCAAAATGACCTGCCAAGAGGATTGCCCCGGTAATGGGAAACGCCCTTTCTTGATCTGGAGAAATCCAGTGGCGTTCTGCGCACTTTCGCAGCTGGCTAGGTCCAACCGGAGCCGCTCTACACCCCGCCTATTCACTCAGTCGACGATAAGGAGGCTCGTCCGCTCGTGGTCATCTATTGGCATAATCGAAAACCACAGGTTTTCGATCGAGATTTCGGCGCCGATGTCGCCAGTACTAGTTCGTGTGATGCAGGCTAATATGTGAACCTGGATGTAATATTTTGCTTCGGAGACTTCAAACTCCTCAATCCGGCGATACTGTTCGTACGCTTCGACTGCGTCAAAGTATTCAGGATCTGAGTCTGCAAGATAGCCGTAGAGCTGATAGGTTATGGGCGCCGCGCAATGATTTCTTTCCAACTCAACTAACCCAACCTCATGATGGCCGTAGCCGAGGTCATGAATGCCAAGCTGCGTAATTGCAGCACTCAGCTGAGGGTGAGCAAGGAATCTCGGATTGTCAGTTCCCCACGTGTGATGTCCATTTTTGGTTCACTTTCCGTTTTGATCGGCTGCTTGTTGGGCATGCCGGGCTGAATAAGCCGGTGAGAGGTGGTATTTTTCGCTGACTGGGTTTTGGATGACGAGTCCGGCTTTAAGCAGCTCTTTGCGCTTTACATCGAACCAGCTTTTACCAGGTGTAAGCTTGCCCTTTTTGTTTGGGAGCTGGGTATGTCGCAACCAATCGGTGTATATCAGTCCACCGTCGAAATCGGCTGCCTGCAAAACCGACAGCATCCGGTCTTTGATTGCGTCGCCGGTTGATTGGCGCTGATCGGGTTGCCGGATCCGTGACAGATCGAGGCTATCGTCACGCACAAAAATTGGGTATTGGAACCGGATCCCAAACGGCTCGATTGGCTTGAACGAACGCTGGATGATATTGACGACATAAGTATCGGTTTCCTCTAGATCGGTAAAAACCAAGATCACATCGGCGCTGCGCTGGAAATAGCTTCCGGCCATTCGTTCCATGGCGTCTTTCGCTGCCGGATTACCCTTGGTGTAATGGTTAGCGGTTGCTATCGAACAATTAGCTTGCCCGCATTTGCTCTCGAAATCCTCCAGCGCTTGCTTCATCGCGCTGGTATCCCTTTCATCGGCATCATGGAATTTGTAGGTTGGATCGATGGTAAGGAGGCTGGCTGAATGCGCGGCAATGATTTGGTTGAAAGCATGGACAACGGATTTATCACGAAACTTCCCGGCTTTATCCCGGGCCGAGATCACGTTGACGCGTTGATGATGCGGATACGGTCCCAGCGCTTTAGCGATCAGATCAAGCCGTTGGCGGCATTCGCCTTCGAACAGTTCCAGATCCAAATGAATGGTTCGCCCCCTAGCTACTTCGATATCCAGAAACGGAATCGCGTTTTCAATGCAATGGCACAGCTGCATCAAGAGGAAACTCTTGTGCGCTTTGGGTGAACCTCCGAATGCGATTCGACCACCCTGGTAGAGCAAACCCTTCATTAGCTGCGGCGGCAAGTGAGCGCTTAGCTCATCGTACGGTTTAGGAATCAGCCAGCCCGGCGGCTCATTATCGGTGCCGTTGTTACCTGATTCGGCTTTCTGTTTTGCCCGTTCTTCAGCCCGGTCACTTTGGTCCGAATCGACGCGAGCACCTTCATCGAATTTAGTTTCATCACTGGTGTCATCATTTTTCACTTCGAGCGTAAATCCTGCGGGTGTAGGACAACCATTGATTTAACCACCGGACCAAGTGCGGTTTTGACTCTTTTGGCAGCAGCTTTGCCCGCCGGATCGGGATCAAGAACGTAGGCAATTTCCTTCGCCATAAAGAGGAAAGCCCATGGCGCCGGGTTAAAGCTTGCTGCGGGCAACGCGATCACTCGCTTTGTTTTTTCCCAGCCCCAGCAGAGTGCTGTGATTAGTTTGGTTTCGCCTTCACCGATCCAGCTCCGTTTGGCCTGGAGAATCAGATCGCCGCGCCAGAACCATGGTTTGCCGAAATTCCAGCAGAATTGCCGTTTGCCTTTCGCGTCCAGCCACCGGCTTTTGGAACCGGAAAGAAAGTTGAACGTGATATAGCCGTCCGCCGATAGCCCGAGGACACCTTCGAATGCCAGGTCTTTAACGACCTCAACTTCCCACGAGCGTCGCTCGGCCATAAACTCGATTGCGCCACGGGCTGTGAGCAGACGCTCACAATCATCTTTCATCCGAATGTACTGTGCTTTAGTTGGTCGATAGGGTAAACAAAACGGATCATCCGGAGTCGGTTTCTTTTGCTCGGTCATTTTTTGGGGGTGTGAGTGCCGCTCACAATGCCCCGTGCCGTCGCGTAAACGGTCCCACAACTCGTTTAAGGCTTGGGGTGGGTTAATCCCATTTGCCAAGGCATAAAAATCGATTACGTCGCCCCTATCACCGGTCGCAAAATCCATGAACAGCTTGCCGTCGTGGTACACGCTGAAGCTGGGAGTGTGATCCGGCCGAAAAGGTGAGCGGCAGCTCTTAGCCGGCACCCAGTCGGGAAAGAATTCCTTGCCGATCTGGGGGATGGTGAATCGGTTTTTAATCTCGGAGATCACGGCTGTCGCGCCATTTTTGAAAGTCCTTCTTCACGATCCAAACGAACCTCTGCTGAAGTTTCGGCTTCAGCCGGCCGGTCCACTCAACTTCTTGAATGTGGCGTTCGCCTTTTAGCGGCAACTCAACACCAACGGTCATTTCGCAACTGGCTGAGCGGCTAAAGCGATGAACGAATTTCATTCTCGTCCCCACCTGTGTTTGTTGGCCTCATAGATCCAACTCCAATTAGCCGGTTTCGCTTTCAGCTTTACGTTTCCGATTGGAATTGCGGCGATGGGCTCCCGAGTCGCGCACCTCAGACGGCGGTTTAGGGGCAACCGGATCCTGAGACAAACGTTTCAGAGCTTTGATTGCGCTGGCCTCCGAGTTGAAAGACTCAATAGCGCTGGCCGGTTGAAAGTCCCTTGCGGTTTTCACCAACCTGGCGACCACGTAGAGGTCCGGGAGGCATGGTCCCCTGCGTTTTAACGAATACGGCATAGTTACCTTCCCTGTGATTTCGTAAAGGGTTCCGCTCATACGCGACTCCCTTTGGATTGGGTGAATAGGAGTTTTCGCTCTCGGCAGGCGCGAGGCCCAGCGATAGCACGTACTAACATCAGCGTCCGCTGATCGATAAACTCTTGACGGCGACGCCTCGCAGCGGAAACACGCCCTAGTTGCGAGTTTTCCGGGGTGTGGAATAATGCGATTGACTCTTGCATTTTGATAGTTGCGCCCGGTCGGTGGTGATCCGATCGGGTTGCAGGGCGGCGGCCAATTCCTCAGGAGTGCCGTTCTGAAAGGCAGTCAAAAGACGTTGGCCCAATTCTGTGTTCATTCGGCGGTGACCTCAGACCTTGACCTCCCCTCTTTCGAGGCTTGTAGGGCGGTATTCATTGTGCTGCGACTCCTTCCTTGCGCAGGTGCGGCGGAACGATCACCGCTCGTCGATTTGCACCCCGTGTTCTGAGCCAGGCTTCAACCTCGCTCAACTTATAGCGAACCATTTTCGAGTTGTACCAGTGACAGGGCATTCCCTCCCGACGCCATCGTCGGACAGATCCCTCATTGACCTGATAATGCTCGGCAATTTGTGAACCGGAGAGCTTTGGTTCTTGGTCAGATAGCGTCGTCGGCCTAATACGTATCTTATTAGTATATTTATAATCGTACAGTGCAAGACTTATTGCGATACTGTCCGTATACGTATAGGATGGAGCGGTTTGAATCCGCTTATGCCCGCCTCAAAGCGTTCTCATGTTCTCGCCATCCTTCGCGCCAACCTCGATTTGAAACAGAGCGAACTCGCCCAATTGGTCGGCTGTTCACTACCGACAATTCAGTCGATCGAACTAAATCGGCTTGCGCTTTCGCCCAGCCTGGCGGCACGGGTAAGCACGGCGACAGGCGCCGATCTGGATTGGTTGCGTGCAAACGACTTGAGGCGGCCGTTGCCGCCGATCCGCGCTTTGACCGTCCAGAACAAGTTGATCCAAGCGTTCACAAATCTATTTGCGCATGCCAGATTGATCCCTGAACGCTCCGAACGCGAGACTCTGGCTCTTTACATTGGTTGGGAACTTAACCGGCTCAAATCGGCTGCTGATCCGTATCCCAAGCTGTCCCCTGAGGAAGAACGAAGGATTGAAGAGTCGGAGCAGCGATGGGAAAAGGAGCAGGAAGAGGCGGCGCAGCGATATGAAAGAGAATTTGGAGAGGCGGAGCGGCGATGGGAAAGAGAGATGGAAGAAGCAGGGCGAGAAGGGAAAAGAGATTGGGCTAAAGCCTCGCGACAGACTTCGAAGAAGAAGCCGAAGGCTTCGGTTTCGGAAAAGGCGTTGGCGCTTCCGGCGCCGAAAGCACCGCGCCGAACCCGGCGGTCAGCTTGAGGGTGCGATCACTGTAAAATTGTGTTGTTGTCGAAATATCCGCATGGCGCAACGACGCGCTCGCAACATGGATTCCGTGCAACTCTGCCATTGTTGATCCAAACAACTTTCGCAGTGCGTGAAAGGGCTTTTGGCCTTGAACACCTTTGGCTCGAAGCCAAGCGAGCAGCGAGTCGAAAACTTCCTGGCAGCGGTACCATTGGTAACTGACGCCTTTTGGCGCTCGCTCCGACTCAATCACAAATTGCCGGGAAGTTTTCGCTCGCCATCCGCGGAACAGGGCTAGGATTTCCGGTTCGACAGGGAGTACCGCGGCGCTTTCGTTAGTTTTAAGCTTGTACCATTGGGTCGGCTGAATTCGAAGTGTGCCGGCTCTGAAATCAAAGCTTTCCCATTCGAGCAGATCCGCTTCCCGGCGTCTGAGTCCAAGCACCAAAGCAAGTAAAAATGCTTTGAACTCTTCGGATCGGTTGGTGCCGAGTTCAGCAGCAGCGTCACGGAGAAGAGTCTGCGGATCTACACCGCACCCATAAAATTTCGTATCGGTACGCCGTTCAACGTTGACTCCCTCAAACGGCAACGGCGTAGGCAATTGGATTTTAAGCTTATCTAGCACGTTGCGCCGGCTGAATAAGCTCCGCGCCTGGCGCAGCATTGAATTGCAGGAGACCGTTCGACTTCGTCGTTTGATTTCGTCCTTACCAGCCGAATCGATAAAGCGTTTTTTCCATTCTCGAACCTTGTCCGGCGTAATGCTTGCCAAGGGTACGGCATGCACTGCATTGATCCACTCTTGATAACCGCATTTGCGGTAATCGAAGCGCGGCTTTCTTGTCTTGATACTCATGATCTCGGCAACGACCTGGCGCAGCTTCTTGGCGTACCCTTCAATTGTACCGGGTTGGAGTTCGGTCTGAATACGGACGGCATCGAGATATTGACCGAGCGTGAGAGTCGTAGGAGCTGGCGGGGCTTCTTTTGTGCGATATTTGGCCACAAAAGCCGGCCAACCGTTGCCGATCAGAAAAAGGTATCGCTCCTTAGCTCGTGCCGCCGCTTCGATCTGGTTCGGTGTCCCGAGCGAAAGCTCCATACGCCGGCCGGCGTGCTGAAGCTGCACCGAATAGAAAGCGTTTTTGCTTCCGCGTGAACTGGTTTTCCGCACCCGTTTCTGCCAGTAGCGTATATCACCTTTGCCGGTCATAGGCTTCCGCATCCTCATCTCATCCTCGTTTCTCTCATTCATCTTTGTTCGCTAATGTACGGAATAATTGGGATGGAACTTAAGGAAAATCAGACAGTTATGCCAGAATGTTCGAAATTGTACGAACACGTCTAAGCAGTAACGTATATGACTTCGGATCATAGGGTTGCAGGTTCGAGCCCTGCCGGGTGCAGATCAAGTTCCAGAGCCGATCCGCAAGCAAATCTGGCAAGCTTACAAATCAACAGCAAATTTCAGGTATAGCCGTTTTATAGCCGTTTTTGAAATTCCTTCAGACATTTTCGCTCGTTGACCGAGTTGCCCCCGGTGGGCTAGGCTAGTGTTTTAGAAAATGCCAACCGCAGAGCGTGAAACTCTAGATTCACCAACTCCCGATGCCAAAGATTGGGATGCGGTCCGGTTCCTGACCCGGGAACTAGAACGAACCGAACAAGTGGCTGCCAGCATTCACCAATGGGATTTAACGGTTAGACTTTTCCGGGCGGTTGAACGGCAACAATTCTTTGAAAAAGAGCCAACCGAAATTGACCGACTAAACCACCAAGCACTTTTGCACGTGCTGATCGGGCTTGGCCAACAGTTGGAACTTCGAATCAAAGAATTTAGTGACCAAGAATTGGCCCGTTTCGGAATCACTCGGGCCGATCTGTTGGCTTATATCCGGGACCTAGAAGACACTTTCTTTTTATGGCACGTCCCCGATTTTGAACCGGCTAGGACAGCAAAATTAGAGCAAGCGATCTTCGGTGCCGATACCTAGGATTATCGAAGAACTTTTTGGTGCCCGGTACGATTGGCAAACGGCGGCTTTCGATGAGAAAGCCAAAATGCAGGGCCGCTTTGAAGCACTGCGAAGTCAAGCCGCTAAAGAGTATAAATGCACCGAAATGGAACTCTGGCTTGCCGCTCGCAAGCATTACCGCGCTTGGGTGAGACAAAACAAATTGCCGCAACCGCCCAAAGAATGAATCGCCGAAGCGTATGGAAGCCGAAACGCCCCACCAGCCCGGCTATCTGAGTTTATCTGACCTTTCGCCAGAACTTCAAAGTAACACACTACACACTCTCGCCTGCCCAGTCATCGCAATCATTCCAGATGGGAAACAACTCGGCAGCGGTGTCTTGGTCGAAGTTGATGGGGTATCGGGAATCCTGACGGCGGAACACGTCGTCTTCAGTGAAGAATTTCGGCAAACGAAGGGCTTATGGACCATTCCACATATCTACTCGGCCGAGAGTGTCAAAGAGAAGACCGCGCACTTTAGCGCCACGAATATTCGAATGGATCTTATCCGTTGTTTTCCCGAAACTCGACGCAATAAAAGCGAGGAATGGGGGCCGGACCTCGCTTTTATCCGAATTCCGCGAAACACTAATTTCGAAAGTGAATTGCGTGCGGTAAGAATAAATTTCTATGCGTTCGCTCACAATCCACAAACGCGGTTGGAAAGAGCTTTGGATGAAAGCAAGACGCTGATAGCAGTGGCCGGGGCTCCGGTCGAAATGAGCACGGATGTTTCGCCAACCCCGGAAGACAAGCGGGGTATCATCGAGTTTCCGGTATTTCTCGCACCCACCTTCAAGTACCAAACGAAGGAAGACGGATACGATTTCTTTGATGTGCCAGTAGACCGCGAATTAGGTGTGCGGATTCCGCATTTTTTTAACGGTGTTAGTGGTGGCGTGGTTTGGCGTCTAGTGAACCTCTTCGAACAAGGCCCAACCATGCGGGAGTTGAAATCAAGTGACTACGTCTTAGCTGGAATTGCTTTCTGGCAAGGTTTTGAAAACTTCCGACCCAAATTTATTCGCGGCCACGGGCCACGGTCACTTTACGAAAAGTTTTTGCCGGACCTACGCAAGTGGTTAAAGCAGCCCGGCCAAGTGCAAGATTCGGCGTGAAAAAGCAGGCACCAACTCACCCATGAAACCCAAGCCCACTCCCAGCATTGTTCAGAAGCTAAACACTGCCGAACGGATCGTTGGCACGATTAGCGCCCGAAGCAATAAACCCCGGCCCAATAGACGAAGCAAGCTTTCCCAAAGCTTGCGCCAAATGGAAGCCCACCAGAAAGCGATTCGGGATCTAGGCGACTCGATCCAAGCCGATGAACGCGAAGCATTCACGGCCGGCTGGAATGCGTTCGTTGCGCGACACTCAAGTTTTTTGATCAGTCACAGCATCGCCGATACTCGGACCGGATTGGAGCAGGCTTGGGAAAAGTATTGGAAAAGCCGGAAAGAAAAATAATGCCAGTAGAAGAACCGAGGCGGAAGCGTAAGCGTGGAATCGAAGAACCGGACCGCTACCCGGAGCCAAAGCGCGAAACCAAGCCGCAAATAGTTCCGCCCGCCCCACCAAAACCACCCAAGAAAGCGCCACCGGGAACGAAATAGCCGGAAAGGATGAAACCCGGCTCGGGGCTTCCCAGGGGCACCAAAAGCTTTCGACGTTGGCCCCCAGAATCGCATTTGATGCGGCCCGGTACACTTCAGCGGCCGGTTGCAGACGCATTGAGCGCCAGAATGCGGCGGACTTCTTCGATGGCCTGCGGGTTCTGGTGTGCTCCGTGGCCAGACGGCACGACTAGCTCGGACTTCGCGCCATCCATGTGCGAACTCCAATACGGCACGACACCGTCGCTGGAGTTCGGAGCGTCGCCTTTGCCCCGGTCGCCCATGACGGTGTGATACGGGATACCGGGCGTGATCGGGATCGTGTTGATCGCTTTCACGAAGCGGTTGTTCGGCGCGAGGGTATCCACGCTATTGGGAATGCGTTTGAGCTTCAGGTCGCCCGAATGAAAGGTGGTGATTTTCAGGACGGAGTCGCCCGCGCTGACTAGCGTAGAGGGAGCTCTTACGAGGCTCGAGCCGATCCGACCAAGCCAGTTGCTCGCGAGGTCGCTGCCGCGCAATGGCGCGGAAATGAAGATCACACGCCCGACTTCCGGCCGGTGCCGGAAGATGAGTGTATCAGTAAAGATCTTCCTGCTTTCAGGAGAGAGCGGCAACTGTTCCGGCGGCTTATTGAAAAGCTTCATCCAGAGCTCCTCGCCGGTGTCGGTAATGAGCAACCGGCTGATGCAGCCGCCCATGCTGTGGCCGATGACAACCATCTTCTTTCGTAGCGGGAAGCGTTTCTCGATGGCGTCGAGTTCATGTCGCAGGATCGAGGCGGAATAGGGATACGGGTAGCCGCTCGGGTAGCTGTAAAACCAGAACTGGTAATTGCGCCGGATGTCTTCATCGCCACGCAGGCGGTTGAGCATCGGCGTCCATGTCGCGGGCGAATCCATCAGCCCATGGACGACGAGCACAACGGTTTTGTTCGGGTCGTAGGGCTGAAGCCGCGAGATGCGCGCAGTCTCCGCGTACTTGGCCGGATTCAACAAACGTGTGAGTTCGAGCTTTTTCGGGTTGGTGCTCGCGAGCAACACAGCGAGCGGCACAGTGAAATCCGCCGCGAGCCGGTAGGTGTGCCCGTCCACTTGGATGGTTTCCTCCGCGAGAGGATCCTCAAAGGAGAGCACGCAACGGTGGCCCTCGAAGCGCGCGACGGCGGTGACGCCGTAGTAAATGCGCGACAAGGAGAAGTTGGCCCGGGCATCCTGGTTTGTCTCACGTCCGACGGCTACGACCGGCGCGCCGAGGCCGCTGCGTGTGGTGCGCTCGGTCACATAAGTGCCGTGGATGTCGAACTGATCGGCAGGTGTGAAATTGTAGAGCGCGGGATTCCACTGCGGGCGTGGGTCGGGCTTGTGTGTTAGCACAAACTCGCCGCCGCTCGCCGGCACTCGCAGCGGGTGCGTCCAGGGATCGAGCTTCGCGTCGCCGATGGTGCCGATGATGCGACCGACAGCGAAGTTGTATGCGTGCCGCGCAGGCTCGTCCTGTGGGTTACGCTGGAGTTGGTCCGAGGCTGTCTCCGCTGCGGTCATGTATTCGCCGAGCGCTGCGAGTGGGTCGCGGCGATCGAGCCGCAGCGCGTTGACAATTTCCGCATTCGCATTCGCCAGCGCGCCGACTGCGCCAGCGATCGGGTGATAGCCGGGGCGCCTCTGGCTCACCTTGGAATATGTTGCGCAGCCTGCTATGGCACACGCCGTGATGAGGGCAACAGCGAACTGTGGAAACCGGGTGAGTGCGAAATGTTTGTTTTTTGTGCTCATAGTCAAATCGCGAGGCGAACCATTTCACATCGGAGATCCACGCGCCCGTTCCACCCGGAGCCTGGCGCGGTGAGGCGGAAGGTGTCAATACGGTTATGTCCGGAAACACGGAGCGCCTGCTGAACCAGGCTAGGCTCCCAAAAACGGCTGCATTTTCTTTGCCATTTTTTCATAGATACCAACTCTGTCCGCTCCAACGTTAAAGAGAAAGCCTAGGCTCACCACCGGTTTTGAACGGACTCGCCGATTGGCCTGGCGCTGTAAAATACAGCAAATTTCATCGTGGACCGACTCTCCCAAATTTAGGAGAGTCCAACAAAGTGGGTTGTTTGAAAATCTGAACCACAGTTCATCTTAGCGCGGCAAGCATGAGCCGAGCTCTTTCCGCGCATCGGATTTTTCTTGGCGCTTTCGTTGCCGCCTTTGATGCCGCAACCTTTGGGCGAGCTCACGAAGGGCTTTCTTTCCACGGGTTGGCGATCCCATAAAAACGGCTACCCGGCTAAAATTACTGCGATCATTTCCGGCCCGAAGAATCGATGAATTTGGTCATCAACGAAACAATGCTCCGCGCCACAAGCAAAGAGCTGCAAAGGAAGATATGTTCCGCAGGGTGCGTGAGCGCTCTCCGGTCCCGACCTCCTTTGAGGGGCTCGAAAACATTTCGGAAGCCGAGCTCAAAGCCGAACTCGACCGGCTGCCATAAACCCGCGAGTAAGCAATCGGCCGATCTATTTGATGGATGTGCGGAGCGCTTGCGACTCCGCACAATCGCGCGCTCTGCCGCTAGTGATGTAGCAAACGCAGAATCTGAGCCACTAGCGCAAGGATGCCGAGCATCAGATTAATTAGCTTCATCCCGATCCGAATTATTTTTCGTCCCATTGGTACCACCCCCTTCCCTTCGGCTCTTATGCAGCAATCGGCCGTAGTGAGCCAGGGAGGCGTTCAGAACGGAAGTCAATGGTAGCTAACGAGCGTAAGTTGCCCGCATTTGTGCGCACGCCCCGGCTGAAAAAATTTCAGGTTCTGCGATTGAGCCCATCGCGGCACGGGTCCGGCGGATGCGCGAACTTGAACAAATTTTGTCTGAAAAACCGCTGCCATAAAAGAAGTTTCCCGATCGGCCGATGGGGAAGAGTATCGACCGGATTGAATCCACACATCACAAGAAGGGAAATGGGAAAATAGGGTATCAAATCCTAGCGAAATTTAGCGGTCGCGAGCGATCGCTAGCTGCTAAACTCGCGGAATAAAACTTTACCCGGGGCCCCAAACAAATCCGTCGGATCGGGGGCGGTGGAAGACTGCTGTTGCTTAATCATCCGCACGTAGTGATGTTTCGCTCTATGTCCGAGAAAAAACGCGTCGTTATCGCCGTGCCTTATGGGTACTCCCAGCCTGATCAATTGGTCGGGTTTATCCAGTCGCAATTTACGGAGCTGGAGATTTCAGTGGTTCACCAAGATATAAGCAAGCCTGAAGTGGGCTCGGCGGAGGTCGATTACGACGCCTCTGCGTCGCCCGAGGAGATTATGTCAAACGACGCGAGGTCCGTCATGGGCGAGGTTGCCGACGCACTATCCAAATTCAGCCGATAATGGATCGCTCTCGACGCGCGCGAAGCGCCGCGTTTTATCCAGTGTGCCTAGTCGCGTTCCAGCATGAACCAAATGGCAGAGAGGATGATCAGCAATAAGTCACCAGCTAAGACGATCAATACTATCAAGGGTACCAGTCTTAAGGGCTTTTTCGTCCGTGGGCCATTTGACTTCTCCATCATCCGTACATTAAAACCGGCCTGTGGTCCGCAACCGGCTAAAAATAAAGGCTTGAAAAGCTTTTATCAATGTACGGCTAGCGGCAAAGACAAGCTGACGACCGACTGGCCGCAGCCGCGAAGGCTCATGAATAGCCGACTCACCCGCGATCCGAAAAATTCCCCTCCAAAACATGAACTCTGTATTTAGCGACTCTCAGCCGTTCGGGCTCAAGTGATACTTCAAAGAAATCACCTTCGGCGCGCGGGCCTGCGGCCAGGCGTTTGCCGCCCGTGTGGCAGGCCTTCGCTAGCTACTGTCCTAGTCTCAGGAGATACTCATCATGTATGCCATCATCATTGCTTTGATCGTATTCGCATGCGTTGCCGGCGGCGCGCTGATTGGTTCGCTTCTTAGTGCGGTTCTGCCATCGCGGCATCTGAGTAGTGATTCGAAAGATACCGTAAAAGTCGGAATGGGATTAATTGGAACAATGACTGCCATCCTTCTGGGTCTCCTGATCGCTTCGGCCAAGAGTTTCTATGACTCGCAGAATACCGAACTTACGGAAATGTCGTCCAAAGTCATTTTGCTTGACCGCGTCCTGGCGCATTACGGATCGGAGACCAAGGATGTCCGCGATCTTTTGCATACCGCCGTTGGCCGTATACTCGATGCGATGTGGCGGAAAGGTTCCGGAAACTCGGGGGCAGCGGCACCTGGCGGATCGGAGATTGTCTACGAGAAAATTCAAGGATTATCGCCACAGAACGACGCTCAACGCTCATTGCAGAACCAGGCGCTAAGCGTCGCGATCGATCTCGCGAAAACACGCTGGCTCATGTTACAACAGGCTACCAGCTCCGTTTCCGCACCGTTGCTAGTGGTGGTGGTTTTCTGGCTCGTTCTAATTTTCTGTAGCTTTGGTCTCTTAGCACCGCGCACTCCAATCGTCGCGGCGACCTTAGGTCTTTGTGCCCTGTCTGTTTCAGCCGCTATTTTTTTAGTAGTAGACATGTATAGTCCCTACACTGGCGTTGTTCAGGTCTCCAGCGCCCCACTGCGCACCGCTCTCGCTCAACTCGGTAAATAGTGGAGAGCCCTAGGTGTGTGCCGGATTTGACTTGTTCCGCAGGAACTTCATGAACGTAGCCAGGTACGAAGTGCCTGGAAAGGCAAAAGGGAATACGGTCCCGGAGGGGACGCAATGAAAGTAGCCCATCACTTTAGTGGTGGGTGGTATCGATTATAACGTTGCGTCCCGTCAGGGACGATCGATCGAGGTTTGCAGGCATCGAGTTGAATCACCGCCATTCAGTTCTGTCGTCCCTTATGGTAGCTCCGAAGTTATTCAGCAATCTGGGGGCCAAAGCCCATTTTCTAGCTTTGGAGCGTGAGCGACACCAGATTGTGAATAACTTCGCGGTCAAGCGCGTCGCCTGGTTACGAATTGTCGTCCCATCT
>DASTDH010000069.1:0-4559 GCA_035710445.1 Chthoniobacterales bacterium | reverse complement strand
GCCATTTCCAGCAATGTTTCTATATTACATTGAGTTATCGGGAAGAAGAAACCGATTTTGCCGCCCCGCTGGTCACCGCGTGCCAACCGATGCTCAGTGAATGCGAGGCAACACGGGTGAGAGAAACGGTCCAGCTCGATGTCGTCGAAACGTTACCGAGCAACGAGCGCTCGGAATCCGCGCTTAAGCGGCGGCTAGAATCATGCTTTGCAATCTTCAGCGAAGGAGCCTTCGCCCAATCCTTGCATAAGCACCGCGATGCGCTTCGCGAAATCATCACCCCTCCGGCCGCAGCGGCGTCGTCCAAAGCCTCGGAGCACCGCCACGCGGAATACCACAAACTGTTCTTCGAGTTGCGCGGACTTTTGTTGCTCTACTTCAACCAGCATCCGGACAAATACGATTGCACAATCGAGCACGAGATTCGCAAGGTGCGTTTTCCCGAAATCCACAAGAAGTCGGAAAAAGCTCAAGAGACATATTTAGGGGAACTTCGAGATGCATTTTCCTCTCTCCTCGGGTTGGCGTGGCAACACGCTGTGAGCGCGGCCCTCGGCGAATTTGTTCCTTCCTGCCATGAAACCAGTGAGGCTTCCTGCGTACCGCTGGGAACTGTGATGGTAGAGAACGGCCGAGTAGCGCGAGTGTGCAACTGCCCGCGCTCTTATATCTGGTCTTTCGGAAACTTTCCCGAGGTCCTCTTGGCGACGACCCTGGGCGAATTGGCTTGCAAGAAGGAACCCAAACATCAGCCGGCAGCTGAGGACGAAAAGAGGGGTTCGCCGGACGTCTGCTGCCGCGATTTCGATTTTGACCTCGAATGTTTCCTGCAGTGGTTTCACCTGAATCACAGAGCGCCATATCATGCGGGCAGCGAATTGATCGATTGGTTGGAAACCCTTGGCAAATCCTTGCGAGAAGGATTCGATTTCACCAATCCATGCAATTTCTCGGCAAGAATTTTCGCAGGAATGGAAGAAAAGAAAGCGACCGAATTTCTCAAAGCGGTGGATATCAAATCGCGAGTTACCGAAGCGCCGCTGGAGACACGAGCGCCGGATTTATCCTCCTTGATCCAGAGCGCCGGCCTGGGTACCGGGGAGGAACCGATCATGCTGGTGGTTAGAGAAGGCGTCGTGACCACCGCCGTTGCTGAGCAGTCGGAACTCCATGCTCAGATCCACAACCTGCAGGGCCAGATTAACAATCTGAGGGCGCAACTGGAGAGGCTCCAGGGGCAAAGACCACAAGGCGGACCGGGACCAACCGGATCGCCGCCTCGTTCGGTCTAGTTTTCTCAGAACCCGACAACCTTTTTTGCGGGTATCGGAGGAGCAAGATCGAGCACGAGCACGAGGATGAGAATGAAAATGAGAACGAGAAACAAGGGGCTATCATGAGTACCGACATTGAGCGCCTACTCTATTCAGAACGGCAGTATCTGCGGAGCTTCGACTTCACTGCCGAGCAATCCTATCACCTGGAGATGCGCCGCCGGCTAAATCTGGCATTGCACCTGTGGGGCATTGTTTATGGTCTCGAACTTTTGCAAGGCGAGGTTGTTCAAGGCGCGCCGGATCAGTGTTATTTGAGTGAAGGAATGGCGATCGACGCTTACGGTCGAGAGATCATCGTCTCAGCGAAGCGTCTGCTTTCGGAAGACCTGGATAATAACCGCATCACGGGCACCGGAACCTACTCAGTCTGGATAAGCTACACTCGCGAGCCTGGTACTCCGCCGGAAGCAGCTTATCAACGTTGCGATCTGAAAGAACAGTATACGCGGTGGCGGGAGTCCTTTGCGATCAAGCTTATCTCCGTCGGCAGCAGTCCTTACCCGGCCGGTACTAATCCGCTTCCAAGTGATCCCGATCCGTTTGGTGATCTTCCCGATGATCCATCCAAATTCCCCTGGTGGATCCACCTGGGAACAATCAACGTGGATTCATCGCTCCAAGTTAGTACCCCAAAAAACGAGGATCGATTCTATATCGGAACTCGCACGCAGCGGATCGAAGCTCCTCGCGATGCGACAACGGAGTTCAATATTCTCGGGGCGGATGCGACCCACCCGAATAGTCCTTTAAAACCGTTAACCTCGATTCAGGTTAGAGATAATTTGTTCCTCGAGCAGAACCTGATCGCCGGCGGCGATTTTGCTATCGATCAGCAGAAGATCCTACCGGCTCCGCCGAGCACATTCCCGAGCGTGAGCGGGAACGTGAAGATCGCGAACGACCTTTTCCTTCAAGGAAACCTGTACACTCACTGCGACCTCGCGCATCCTGATCTGTGGCTGAACTTGGATCAATGCATCCGCGCGCGGATCAAAAATTCAGTCCCGGAAGTTCATATTGGTACCGCGACGATCCAGTTTTTGCCGCAGTCGACCGGCGACGCCTCGGGAACGATCTCAGCGAGCATCGACGTGACAATCACCACTCAATTGGCGCAGGTCGACGACGCGGCAAACACGATTACAACATCAATCGCAGGAGTCATCGGAAAGCCGCCGAGGTCAGAAGTTTCTACGGGCCCCTCGTTCTCGGTAGGACGCGTGGGCGGTCAGGGTGCGGCTGCAGTCTCCACAAACAATCCAAGCTTTCAAATCGTAACGTCCGGAGCTATTTCCCTCAAATCTGATACCACGGGTACCTACAATATCTCGCTGACGTGCAAGGTAGGACCAACCTATCAAACTTCGATCCAGACCTCGAGCGGGTCGGAAAAGTTGCAAGATGTGCTCATAGACTCTGTGATCATCAGCTACGTCGTTATTCTTAGCCCGAAGAAGTGACGCTAACCATCGACAAGCTTTGCGTCCGTGGCAAAATCCCCCGGCGGTCGAACGTAGATCGAGCCCTGATTGATCGCGTCGGCCGGGGAGAATTTGCCATCGAATGCGGCTGCCAGCTCAACCGGCCCTGGCCGGTTCAGACGCGAGTAACCCGGATTCGCCAGCTGCGGACACGAGTTAGCATTCCCGCCGCCCAGTTACGACCCGATACTCTGGCCAAGGCTTGGACTGCGGCATTCCTGCGTGAATTGTTCGCTGCTCTGACTAATTTGAACGGCTACGAGATCCTTCAATTTGAGAGCAGAGCCGAGTATCTGTCTGCGGCCATTAGAGATCTCTTGAATGGAGTTACTACCCACCGGTGGGCGTACGAAGAATTCGAGCGCTGCTTCGACATTGGAACGTCGGAAGCTGTTCTGACTCTCTTCGCGAGAGAACATTCCGAGATCGTTCCGATATTGTTGATCATGGAAGACTGGGGTTTGCTCGATCACCTTCTTGCGATCTGGAATGAGCCGGCCCTGGAACGATTCTTTTCTATTGTTGCGGTCGAAACCGGCGCTGGAGACAGAAGGCTTTCGATTGAAGATCTGATCATTGTCGCTCAACTCTTGCTCGAGCACCATTCCGTACATCGTGAAATGGAGGTGACCGGATATCAGAGTCTGGTCACAACAAAGATCGCTCTTAAGTTTTTTCTCGGTTTGGCTCGCAACTCCGGTGGGAGAACCGTCAGCATTGGTTCGCCCCAGAGGATTGCCGAGGCGTTGCGCATGCTTACCGCGCTCCTCGACTTGTTTAAATCAGCGCAGGCGAGATGGCCATCGCGCACCGGTGCAACCGAACATTCAGAAGATCCAAGCCTTGCCGGACCGGCTGTTGACATTCGCAGTATGATCGTGGCGGCCGGGAATGAAAACCCAACTCTGTTCACAGAGCTCTTGGATGCCTTCAGGTTGATTGCGGGTTCGCATACGCGGCAAAACTTGTTAATTGAATGCGAGAGCATCATCGCAGCGGGAACACTCGAAGGCCGGACCGCGTTTGCCGAGCTCTTAGAAAAACTGATACCAATCACCAAACAACAGGCATCAGTCGCCAATACTGAGAATGGACAGGAACGTATTCTCGAAACCAGATGGAAATCCACCGATTGCGCAGGTCTTTTCCTGCTGATCAGCGTCCTCGAAAAACTAGGATGGGAAGATCGCCTCACGCGATCGTCGCTTAGCGCGACTTACGGCCCGCGGCTTCTCACCTATATCCTGGCAGGAGTGGCCTCCGCTGTTCTGAATCGCTTCGACGAGAATCCAGCCCACCTTGATTCGGGGATGGCCTTGTTCGCCGGTTGGATAGACCAGCCCTATCTGGATGGGTTCCGTGATTTCTTGGCTTCGGGGTCAGTCGAAAAGCGGCGCGACCTTCTGCGGGAACTGCTGGGCGAAGAAACAATCGAAGAGTCTTCGATCAGTTGGTTGAGTTGTTTTGTAGCGCTTGGCAACCAACTGATCCAAGAATTCACCAAGCATATTCGCTGCTTCGGCAAACCGAGCCACTCTTTTGTGGTGAAAAACTTCGTGGCGCTTCCCGGTCGCATCCGAATTGAGGAGAATCGTCTGGTTGTCATTTTCGATTCCAGCCCGTTGCACATCGTGCTTCATCTCTCCGGCCTGGATGAACCGGTGGAAGTCGCTAGTTGGTTGGGTGGGCGGCGAATTGAGTTTCAGGTCGAGGGTTTCTCATAAGAAGGAAGATCTCGGGC
>DASTDH010000068.1:0-3213 GCA_035710445.1 Chthoniobacterales bacterium | reverse complement strand
AAAAACCCCCAGAAAAAATGCGTATCCCAATCAATCGCGCAGCAATTGCTGCGCTTGTTGGTCTATGTTCGGCCTTTAGTGGCCAAGTTCGCGCGGCGAATGAGGAGGTCGCAGTCGTGGTCAAGATCGGCGGTATTCCGTGGTTCAACGCTATGGAGAAGGGTATCCAGAAAGCCGGCAAGGAGAATAGCTATAACGCTTATATGGTTGGTCCGACCACTGCGGATCCTGCCCAGCAAGTGCGCGCCGTCGAGGATTTGATCGCCAAGAAAGTCAAGCTGATCGCCGTGGTGCCGAATGACGCCAAGGCGCTCGAGCCCGTTTTCGATCGCGCCAAAGAGGCCGGCATCCCGGTCATTACTCACGAATCGCCCGGCCAGAAAGGGGCAGTGTGGGATATCGAAATGATTGACAACAAAGAGTTCGGCGAACTGCACATGAAGAGCTTCGCCAAGGCAATGGGAGAGGAAGGCGAATATATTGTTTACGTGGGTTCGCTGACCGTGCCGCTCCACAATTTGTGGGCTGACGCTGCCATCGCCTACCAGAAAGAGCACTATCCTAAGATGAAGCTCGTTGCAGACCGTTTCGGCGTGGCGGAAAGCGTCGATGACAGCTACAAAACCGCCGTCGATATGATGCTGGCGCATCCCAATCTGAAAGGAATCCTTACCTTTGGCAGCCTAGGTCCGATCGGCGCGGGCCGAGCGATCAAGGAGAAAGGCAAAGTCGGGAAGATCGCGCTCGTCGGAGCGTGCGTGCCGTCGCAAGGGCAGAAACTGATCAAGGATGGCGTCATTCTCGACGGATACATTTGGAATCCCGAGCAAGCCGGCGAAGCCATTGTGAATGTAGCCAAGATGGTTATTGATGGGACGCCCATCACGGATGGCGTAGAGATTAAGGGCCTGGGCAAAGCAACCGTGAACCCGGAGACTCACGTTATCAAAGTGATCAAGTATCAAGCGGTCAACAAAGACACCGTGGATCAACTAGTTGCCTTAGGACTCTAGGTCATTCTCGCCCCGCAGGCGCGGGGCTCGAATGAAATGAACGGATGACAGATAGCAGATAGCGCATTTCGAGTTGTACTTTCCGTGGCGAATCGAAGCTGGTTGGGCGGTCCCGCGTCCGCGGGACCGTCCAAAGCGAGCCATCCCCTGGTATGCTTGGTAATGAGGCAATGAGCGAGCTTGAGCGCGACCAGCCCGAAGCAGCACCAGCATTTGTCGAGATGCTTGGCATAAGTAAGCGTTTCGGCGGGGTCCGCGCTCTGAACAATGTCGACTTCACGATTCTTCCCGGGGAGATACACTGCCTTGCCGGCGAGAACGGCTGTGGCAAGAGCACGTTGATCAAGATTCTTGCCGGTGTCTACGCCCCAGATGAAGGGAAAATCGTTCTCAACCGGCAACCGCACTCGCACCTGACTCCGGCAGCGTCCCAACGCGCGGGTCTACAGATTATTTATCAGGACCTTTCCCTATTCCCAAATCTCACGGTGGCCGAGAACATTGTGTTTCGACATCACGTCGAGAAGCCGGCCAGGCTCGTACGTTGGGCGTACATTATCAGGCAAGCCCGGGAAGTGATGGCACGGTTGGGAGTTGATCTCCCGTTGGAGGAGGTAGTAGGCCGGCTGCCAATCGCGGTCCGTCAACTGGTAGCGATTTGTCGTGCGCTGGCGGCGGAGGCTCGCCTGGTGGTGATGGATGAACCGACGGCATCACTTACTCACTATGAAATCGACGCTCTTCTTGAGACCGTGCTCGGCCTCAAAACGCACCAGGTCGCGACGGTCTTCGTCAGCCACAAATTGGAAGAGGTTATGCGCATCGCGGAGCGCGTGACGGTATTGCGGGACGGAAACAAGGTTGGGACTTACCCAGCCGGCGAGATTGACCGTTATCGCCTGGCCGAGCTGATGACTGGCCAGAAAATGTTCATGGCGTCGCGCAAGCCGGCCTTTTCGAGTGAGGTCGACCCGATTCTCGAGGTACGCAATTTGACCAGGCGCGGCCATTACCAAAGCGTCGATCTCGTTCTGCGTCCTGGCGAAATTCTGGGTATCACCGGTCGACTAGGCTCCGGACGGACCGAGCTCGCGCTTTCTCTGTTTGGGATGAATCCTCCTGACGTCGGGGAGATCCGGATCGCCGGCAAGCGAGTCCGGCTACTCACGAACCGGGCAGCGATTCGCCACGGAATCGGATACGTTTCCGAGGACCGGCTATCACTCGGGCTGGTGATGCCGCAATCGATCGGTGACAACATTGTCGTTTCCGTCTTGCGCAGGCTGACGGGTGCGCTGCGGCTTATCGATGGCGGGCGGCGACGGAAGACGATCAATCGTTGGATCGAGGAGCTACATATAAAAACCAGGACGTCCGACAGGCCCGTGCAAGAGCTCTCGGGAGGCAATCAGCAGCGAGTCGTGCTTGCCAAATGGTTGGCGACCGACCCGCGAATTCTGATCCTCGACTCGCCGACCGTCGGTGTCGACGTCGGGGCCAAGGAAGGAATCTTCCAAATCGTTGACGCTTTGGCTGCCCGCGGCATCGCCATCATCCTCATCTCCGACGAGGTGGAAGAAGTCCTGCACGAAAGCCATCGTATCCTGGTGATGTCGTCGGGGCGAATTGCTGCGACGTTTGATCCGCGGGTCGTAACCGAAGCGGAACTTCGAGAGGCGATTAATGCGTAACCTCCTCCAACTTATCTTTCGTCGTCACGACGTTCAGATCGGGATCATCATTGTGATCATGGCGGGATTTTTCTCCGCATTGTCTCCGGGATTTTTGACTGTAGGGAACCTGATGGACCTGCTCGAGAGCTATTCGGTCAGCGCGATCATGGCGGCCGGCCTTTTGGTAGTGCTAATCTCCGGGGGAATCGATATTTCGTTCGCCGCGATAGCGGGCGTCACCCAATTTCTGGCTGCGACGATTCTGGTGAGTTTCGGAGGTAATTGGTTTACTGCGTTTGCCATTGCCGGATTGTTTGGTGCGCTGCTTGGCGTCGTCAACGCACTGCTGATTCACTACCTTCGCGCGATTTCGGTGATCGTAACAATCTCGACGATGACCTTTTATTTTTCGATGCTGATGTTCGTAACCCAGGGGCGGTCGATCTATAACTTGCCAGACTGGTTCACCAACAATGTTTCATTACTCTCGATTCCTTTTCCGGTGATGGTTGCAGGGATTGTTCTGT
>DASTDH010000067.1:0-21971 GCA_035710445.1 Chthoniobacterales bacterium | reverse complement strand
ACATCGTTATTCGGATATCGGTCGACGACCTGCTGGTAAGCGTTGACCGCCGAAACGATCGATCCCTGTTTTTCCAATGCCTGCCCGATACCGTATTGGGCGAGAGGCGCAATCTTGCTGAAAGGAGCGTTGGTTACGATCTTGCGAAACATCTCCTGCGCTTTGGGCATGGACGGTAGAGTGGGAACGCCATAGACATCAACGCGTTTCCCGTCCAGGTACGCTTTGGCTATGTTATATTCGGCTTCCAAAGCCGGCTCAAATTCGCCACTGCGCGGATACTTTTCGACCAGTCCCTGATACTCGTTGAACGCTGAATCCAACTTACCCTGGTGTTGATACATGCGCGCCGAGTTGAATTGCGCTGTAGGAGCGATATCAGCACGCGGGAAACGACGAACCAGCAATCGATAAGAGGCTCCTGCTCGGGCAAAGTCGTGGTTTTCTTCGTACTGCTGAGCCAGGTCAAATTGTTCTTGCGCGTTCTTCTTGATCTCGATGTCTTGAGCCTCGCTTGGAACAATACCTTCGCCTTCGCGATAAATAATCGGCGCGGGGGAACGGTTAGCCAGCAAAAATAGAAAAATCGTCAGCGGAAGGACATACCGCAGCGTGGTCTTCATAAAAGGCCGAAATTAGGCAACAGGATGAGTAACGTCAAGGCTTGGTCGAGCGGTCGTATTCTATTGGGAGATTGGGTTTTGTCGAATCAAAATTGATAGCTGAGGCAACGAACGTCAGCGAACGCCGACGAACGTCAGCGAACATCCCGATCCGCGTTTTCGCGTTACCAAGTTTCCACCGGTCAGCAAAAATAACGCAAAGGCCATGAGTTGTCGGAAGGCTAGCCCAGAAGGCTCATTGCTGCCATTCGTTGACGTTCGCTGTCGTTCGTTGGCGTTCGCTGCCATCTAGGAGACGTTTTCGTTCTCCCTCAAGTGCGGATGATAATCGTAGGACCAGGTTTCCGAGAGAACTTCTTTGCCGGATTTCAGAAAGAGCCGCATTTCTACGGGCTCTTTTCCAGTCGCCGCCAGGTCAAATTGGGCACGCCAATGGCCCGAGACGTTGTCAGGAACTGCTTCGGTAAAAATATAGGAGAATTCGCCGTGGGAGGCCCAAAGGACCGGTTCCGGTTTGACCCCAAACGGCAATGAAGAGAGGGCGCCCCCCCGAAATTCGACCATGAACTTACGCAATCCTTTTGGCCGCGGTTGACCCGGTTGACCTCCGTTTCCCAGCCGAGTCGCGACACAGTAGGCAGTTGACGTCGGAAAGGGCTCATTCGCGACCCAATGCAGTCGGTACCGGAAGTGATAATTCTTTCCCGCGGTTGCCTGCTCAGCCGGCACCCACATGGCAACGACGTTGTCATGGATTTCATCGTCGGTGGGGATCTCGACCAGTTGTACCGAGCCCTTTCCCCAGTGTTCAAGCGGTTCTACCCAAAGGTTTGGGCGTAACTCGTAGTGAACACCGTCCAGATAATGGTCAAAGTCCCGATCTCGTTGCAAGAGGCCAAAACCGCGCGGATTCTCGTCGCTGAAAGCAGAGGCAAAAGTGGCAGTGGGGTTGTTCAAAGGGCGCCAGATTCGCTCGCCGGCGCCGGTCCAGAGGGCAAGGCCATCGGAGTCGTGTACCTCAGGTCGCCAGTCAACGGCGGTGGGCTTCACCGTCTCGGAAAACCAGTACATCGAGCTCATGGGCGCGATTCCGAGGCGACTGATATCCTTCCGGAGAAAGAGCATTGACTCCACATCCATAAAAACCGCTTTGTCCCTCCGCATGTCGAATCGGTAAGCGCCCGCGATGCTGGGTCCTTCCAGCAGTGCGTAAACCGTCGCTGAATTGCTATCGGATTTCTGCGGCGCGAAGTAGATATCGGTGAAAATAGGAAACTCTTCCGGACGATCCGGCACGGCGACGTCGATAGCAATACCCCGAGCGGAGAGACCGTATTGATAGAGCTCTCCGATGGCTCGAAAATAAGAGGCGCCCAAGAAAGAGACCCAATCGTTCTTGTGCCAATCGAGTTTGGTTTGATCGCCGAATTTACTTTCTTGGAACCTGAACCCGGCAAATCCAGTGCCCTCCGGGAGAGCATGAGCCGGGCTGTCAGACGGCATGTCGAAGTAGCTGTCGTCATAGATGATCTCCCTGGCCACCAGTCCATTGGCATTGTCTTCCAGGATATGGATCCTTACCGGCTGCCGACTGAACTTTCCCAAATGGAAAAAAGTGACCGGGAACGGAGAACTGCCGTCAGCGTAAAGCGCGTAATCGGTCTTGAAGCTGATTTTCTCTAAAGCTTCATAGTCAATCTTATCCAGGATATCGTCGGCGGGAGCGGGTGCGGGCATATAGGCGCGCGTGCTCAGCTTGCGGGCCCGCTCGACCAAGCCACCGAACGAAAAGGGCTCCCCGGCCTTAAGCTTCATTTCCTCGCCGGCAAATGCTGAACCCCTCAGTACAAAGGTAGCAAGGGCGGCTCCGGTGGAGACTAGGAATCTACGACGATCGATCATCTACTGTTTTCAAAAAGTTCTATTCTCACCGGCCGGATGACCGGTTTGAGCCAGACTGTAAATACAGATGCCAATCCGGAAGGCAAACCGTTAACGGTTAACCGTTAACGGTCAACCAGAAAAGATGATTGGGTGGCCAGTCCCGCAGGGATAAACGATAGTAGCCCCGCACTTCAGTGTGGGGTAGGCTCCCAAAACAGCGGCGTCCCGTCAGGGACGATCGATCACCGTGGTCTTCGCTAACCAAGTGAAATTCACAGACCCAGAGTCACCATTTTTCTATCGTCCCTTATAGATAGTCCGAAGTTATTCATCGATCTAAGGCCAAAGCCCCTAGCGGGACGGACGGGTCTTTGGAACCGGAACCCCACACGAAAGTGTGGGGCTACTATCAGCTGTCCCCGCCGTCGCTTCGCTATGGCGCGACCTTGATCGACCGGGCGTGCCGTAGCTCGAAGAGCGGAGGCGGCCTCCGGGACGACTCTGCGCAATGCGCCGCGCTTCGGCTAGTTCTTCAAGCTGGCGATATCGATCACAAAGCGATATTTCACGTCCCCTTTCAACATCCTTTCATACGCTTCATTAATTTGTTGAATCGGGATGATCTCGATGTCGGAGGTGATGCCGTGCTCGGCGCAGTAATCAAGCATTTCCTGCGTTTCCGGAATACCGCCGATGAGTGAACCAACAATGCTGCGCCGCTGTAAGAGCAAACTAAAGGCGGGGATCGGCGTAGGTTCGGGAGGAGCACCTACACAGATCATCACGCCATCGGTGTCGAGCGTGTTCAGATACTTGGAGTAATCGTGCGGGGCAGACACGGTGTTGACAATGAAATTGAAGTGATTATCGAGGCGCTTCATCGCTTCTTCATCTGAAGTTAGGACGAAATGATGGGCGCCCAGGCGCTTCGCATCGGCCTCTTTGGAACGAGAGCCGCTTAGCATTGTTACCTCTGCACCAAAAGAAGCGGCGAGTTTTACTGCCATGTGACCGAGGCCGCCTAACCCCACCACCCCGACTTTGTGTCCTTTTCCTACTTTCCAATGGCGCAACGGTGAGTATGTGGTAATCCCAGCGCATAGCAGTGGCGCCACGCCTTCCAAAGGCAGCTTGGAGGAAACTTTCAGCGTATATTTCTCGTCGACGACAACCTGAGTGGAGTATCCGCCGTAAGTTGGGGTTTGACCATCCTTCTCATAGCCATTGTAGGTCACGATCAAACCGTTTCGACAATACTGCTCCAAGCCGGCAGCGCAGTTAGGACACGCTCGACAGGAGTCAACGAAGCAGCCGACCCCCGCCAGATCTCCTACTTTGAACCCTTTCACCTGATCGCCTACTTTGGTTACGCGGCCAACAATCTCGTGTCCCGGCACCATCGGATAAATCGAGTTGCCCCATTCGTTGCGAACCTGATGAATATCCGAGTGGCAAACGCCACAATAAACGATCTCGATGTTTACGTCATGAGGGCCAACCTCGCGGCGGCTCAAAGTAAAGGGACCTAAACGCTCGGTAGCGCTCGGTGCGGCATAAGCTTTGGTGTTGTAAGTCATTGGATGCTCTTCCTTGTTGTGTGTTGATCTTTTTTTTTTAAGATGAAAGAGTCGGGCACCGCGACCAACTCGCCGGCGACTCGGTAGTCTCGAAACCGGAGGGTCGGTATCGAGCCCCACAGCTGCCACGTAGCACGAATCGACCAACTGGTCTAGTGCGGAGCAATTCGTAAGGCGCGTCCTCACAATGAACTCGATTCAGCTCTGCTGACATAAGGCTGTCATCGTGCTGCTCTATCCTCCGCCGGCACTTGCATGGGACAAGGATCGCGAGGATCTGGCCGCGCCGGGCGCATAAGAAAAAGCATGATCTCCCGAAGGCTATGCCGGAACCGGCCGCAATCCTTCCGGATTTGGTGCTTCAAAAGCCGGCCAAAACTTTGGAAAGGTGGTCATCAATCACGAATAAGATCGATCTGGGGAATCTCTCTCCCGGTGATCGAATCAAGTCTGAACGGCCGGAAGCCAAAAGAGATAAGCAAAGAAAATGAACAACATCGCTGAATTTATCGACCGGTACGTTGCAGTCTGGAACGAGCCCGATACTAATCTCCGCCGAAAGAGTGTTATTGCGCTCTGGGCAGAGGACGGCACTAACCTGACCCGCACAATCGAGGCTCGTGGATACGAGGCTCTTGAAGCAAGGGTCGCTCGGGCGCACGAAAAGTGGGTGAAAGATGAAGGATTCATTTTTAGACCGCTTAACGGTGTCGCCCATCATCATAACGTGATGACCTTCCGCTGGGAAATGGTGACAGCCGGTGGTGGCGAGCCTGCTACTATCGGCTCTGAGCTCTTTATCCTGGGCAAGGACGGTCGGATACGGTTCGATTACCAATTCTTGGAACCGCCGCTGCACTCAGATGAACTTGACCAATTCGTGAATCGGTATATCGCGGTTTGGAACGAGTCAGATACCGACCTCCGCCGGGAAGGTATCGCCACCCTCTGGAGCGACGATGGTGCGTACGTTGATCCGTCCACCGAGCAGCATGGATACAACGCAATCGAGACGACCGTCGCCAAAGTCCACGATGAATTCGCTGCTAAGGGCTTGGTGTTCATGCCGGCTAATACCACCGACGGTCATCACAATGTGGTCAGAGTTGATTGGAAGATGTTCCCCGCCGGAAGGGGGGAAATGGCAGCTTCCGGTTCTGATTTTCTTGTTCTCCGCGACGATCGAAGGATCTTTTCCGACTATCGATTTATCGACGCTTCTTCAAAGTCATGAATCCAGACGGTCATTGTGTGCCGCCGAGTGCTTCGGTCAAAGCTCGGAGCTCGGCTCCCGAAATTGAGGTTGCGCACCTCGCCGAACACTTCACATGAAGAACCTTTTCCTCTATGTTCTAACCGTCGCGATCTGGGGTTCGACTTGGTATGCAATCACGTTGCAACTCGACCAAGTCCCAACCCAAGTTTCGGTAGCATATCGGTTTGCGTTAGCCACGTTGATCTTGCTCGTTTGGTGCCGGCTGCGCCGGATCAGCTTACGATTCTCGCGCGCTGATCATTTTCTCCTATTACTGTTGGGCTTGACCCTGTTCTCCGCGAACTACGTTCTGTTCTACGAGGCCGAGAAGTATCTCGTGTCAGGTAGTGTGGCGATCATTTTTTCGCTGCTTGTTGTCTTCAATATCTTTAACAACTGGCTCTTTTTCAGGTCCCGACCGGATCGTCAAGTCGTTGTTGGCGCGGCGCTTGGTCTGTCCGGCATCGTTCTGACGTTCTGGCCGGATCTTCACGGCGTCAGTTCCGACTGGCAAAGTGTCCGGGGTATTCTATTGAGTCTGGCGGCCACTTTCGTGGCATCGTTAGGCAATTCGGTCTCCGCCCAATTACAAAAACGGCGCATCGCGGTCGTACCAGCCAACGCTTTCGGAATGCTATACGGAACCGTCATACTCCTCGGATACGCTCTTTTGTCCGGAGCTAAGTTCAGCTTTGACCTGTCCTTTGGTTATATGGGATCGCTTCTCTATTTGGCGCTGTTTGGTTCCGTGATAGCGTTTGGCGCGTACCTAACGCTGATCGGAAGGATTGGCTCGGATCGAGCGGCGTACACCAGCATTCTGTTTCCGATTGTCGCTCTCATCCTTTCGGCAGCACTCGAGCACTATCGTCTAAATGTCTCGGCCGCCAGCGGCATTGCCTGCATCCTGGCCGGTAACGCCTTGGTTCTTCTGCGCAGACGTCACAGTGTCGTTGCCGGGCCAACTCCTCGGGTAGAAGCGAGTGCAGAAAATGCCGACTGATGGAAACTTGTTTCCGGATCAAATTTTTCTCGTGACTTCTCTTCCTGATCTACTCAATTGCCG
Source organism: Chthoniobacterales bacterium (assembly GCA_035710445.1). Taxonomy (GTDB): domain Bacteria; phylum Verrucomicrobiota; class Verrucomicrobiia; order Chthoniobacterales; family JAFAMB01; genus DASTDH01. The sequence continues at coordinate 15,566 of DASTDH010000067.1, read as the reverse complement.
GTCTACCTTTGCGTACGGTCAGACTCGATGCGAACCATAACACCCGCCTCTCGCTCATTCCGCTTCACAGCGGCCCAATGGGAGAGAATCGCACTTGTTGTCTGGGCGGTGGCTGTATGCGCAGTGGTCGTGCGGGCAATCCTCGCTCCCCATCAAAATACCGTCTTTACCGTCTTCCGAGAAGCTGGAGCATCATGGCTGCATGGCGCCAATCTCTACTCATACGTCGGGAAATATCTCTATAGCCCGCTGGTAGCCGCATTTTTTGCGCTCTTCGCTTGGATGCCAGAATCTATTGGTGGGGGGGTCTGGCGTTTGGCAATCGTCGGTGCTTATCTTTCGAGTTTCATTTTTTGGGCGCGTCACTTTGGGAAGGGTCTGATCACCTCGACGTATCTTCCTCTCCTTCTGCTGTTACCGCTATCGCTCGGCAACCTGAACAATGGACAAGCAAGTCTGCTCGTAATTGGGCTCCTTCTTAACGCCTGTCTTGCGATCGAAGCCCGAAAATGGACTCTCGGGGCCTTCCTGATTGCCGCCGCGACATTTTTCAAAATCTATCCGCTCGTTATCGGATTACTGTTCACCGTTATTTATCCACGGCCTTTAGCAGCCCGGTTGCTTTTGTCGCTCTTTGTCCTATGGCTCTTGTCGCTGGTATTGCAAAAACCGCAATATGTGCTGGAACAATATCATGATTGGTTTGCCAGCCTGAGCGCAGATCAGCGTCGCGTCTCCGGCGCGCTTGGCACCTGGCGGGATTTCTGGCTGTTGCTCCGGATTATTCAAGCGCCGATCACGGTTTTGGGCTATGCGATGCTTCAGGCCGCGGCGGGGGGAGCGATTGCAGTGTTCTGTTGGTGGGCACGTCACGTGCACCGCTGGCAAGAATGCCGCCTGCTCTGGATGACGTTCGCCCTTGGCTGTCTCTGGATTACGCTATTTGGCCCGTCTACCGAGCTGTCCACCTATGTCTTCCTCGCCCCATCACTCGCCTTCGCGGTTGCGGCCGCTTGGCAATCCAGACAATCTGATGCCAGGCGGCCGGATGCTTCTTGCCTTTGGATCACCGCGACTTATCTGTTGTTTATTGTCGCGGATGCGCTAAATGCCTGGGTTCCGGTGATTCGCCAGAACAATTATCTACACGCGTTGCAGCCGATAGCCGCGCTATCGTTTACAGTGTTTGTTTTAGCCTGGTCCAATCAGATTGAACGATCGCGATCCGGGAGGCGTCAGGATATTTCCATTCTCGAATGAAAATGACCGCCCCGCTTCGCTCTCAATTCTTTTGGGTGATGATCGCCGTTTGCGCTGTGACCGTCTACCGGTTGTGGTACTGCACCCATCTCGAATTGGTAGGAGATGAAGCATATTATTGGCTGTGGTCCAGGCACCTAGACATCTGTTATCTCGACAAGGGCCCGGTCATTGCGTGGATAATCGCAGTTGGTACTGCCTTGTTTGGACAGACCGTGTTTGGGGTTCGTTTCTTCGCGGTCATCCTTTCGAGTGCCACCGGCGTAGGCATCTACTTGTTGGCCAGGCGGCTGTTTTCCGATCGGGTCGCTCTTTGGGCGCTGATCATGGCCGGAGTTGCTCCGCTTTTTGCGGTCGGAGCAATCCTGATGACCATTGATACTCCTTACATATTCTTCTGGACGTTTGCAGCGCTCGCTTTTTGGCGAGCGAAAGATACAACCCGCCTGGCTCCGTGGGTTCTGACCGGAGCCTTGGTTGGACTGGGTATGTTGTCGAAGTACACCGGCGCCTTCGAATTAGTTTCTTTCGTTGTGTTTTGCCTGTTTCACGCGCCAAGTCGGAAACATTTTATCCGACCCACCTTCTGGACGATGCTTTTGGTTGCGCTGCTCTTCTTAATTCCGGTGCTTTATTGGAATTGGGTGCACGATTGGCCAACCAGCCGATTTTTGTTTCACCGCGGCGCGTTGGATCAGCACCCGCATATCAATCCGCTAAACCCGCTCGTCTTTATCGGTGGGCAAGCCGGCGTACTCTCTCCAGTGATTTTTGTCGGGATGATCCTTATTATTTTCTGGCCCGGCTTAACCAAACCGGAGGAGCGTAGCGAAGTCACCTTTCTAGTCGCTCTCTTTGCTCCATTATTCTTGTTTTACTTGCTAATCAGTTTTCAACAGACCAGCCAGGCCAACTGGGCAGCCGCTGCTTATGTGGGTGGCCTGATTTTGTTAGCTTTCAAGTGGAGCCGGCTCGCTACCAGATCGGCCTGGGCTCGGTGGGTGGGAATGATTGGATTGACCGTCGCGTTGGTTGAAACTGCCGCCCTCCATGAAACAGCTTGGCTTCACTTGCCGGCCGGCAAAGATCCGCTGGACCGGGCGCGGGGTTCGCGCGACCTGGCCGCGCAAATAGACTCATTGACTACGCGGACGGGCGCCCGAGTGATCATCGCTAACAAATACATGACCGCCGCGCTACTTTCCTTCTACTTGGGCGGCCAGCCGGACACGTTCATGCCGGTTTCGAGTGCTCCCTATAATCAGATCGTACTTTGGCCAAGCTATCGTGCGGTCCGACCGACAAGTGACGCTCTGTTCGTTTCAGATTTCGATCGGTTACCAACCTCTTTGAGTGAAGATTTTCCAAGCATCGAGCGGCTCGGTGAATTGGTTACTCGCGAGGATGGTCGCAAGATCAAGAGCTTTTACGTCTTTCTTTGCCGTCGAGCACCCGGCGCCAACGGGCAAGCTTTGTGATGGTTGCTCTGCCGATCCTTCGAGTGATCAGCCGGATCACCAGGCGACCTACCCGGTTACAGATTCTGGTCCTTACGATGATGATTTGGGCCGGAATTTACCTGCCTGGCCTCGGATCGGTCGAACTGAAGCACGAGGAGCCGCGACGGGCGTTGCCCGCCGTCCATATGCTGGCCTCTGGGGACTGGTTGGTGCCCCGGGTAGGCAGCATCCCGTTTCTGCGGAAGCCGCCAATGCTACACTGGCTCATCGCCGGGAGCTTTCTCGCCACCGGCACTAGATCCGAATGGGCGGTTCGCCTTCCTTCGGCCTTGGCCGTTCTTGCTTTGGCGCTCACCATCTGCGGAGTCGGTCGTCACTGGTTGGGGCCAAACGGGGCCTTCTTCGCTGCCATCCTGTTTCTTACGAATTTTGCGATCCTGGAAACCGGGAGGTTGGCGGAGTTGGAAGCCGTCTATGTAGCCTCGTCTGGGATCGGTCTTCTCTTCTGGATTGCGGCTTGGCTGCACGGCGCACGCGGTTGGGGTCTTTGGTTCTTGCCCGCGCTCTTTCTTGCCTTCGCAATGCTAACGAAAGGACCGACCCATCTGCTGTTTTTTTATGGAGTCATCATTCCGACTTTGTTTTTCGCAAAGGACCTGCGGACCCTAGGTCATCCAGCTCATTGGTGTGCACTCGGACTCATCGCCGGCCTGTTCGCCGCCTGGGCGGTTCCCTGTTCTTTGGCAGTAGGTGCTAGCGATCCGATTGGAGTTTGGCGATTCTGGATTTATCAAATTACATCGCGAGCCGGTGGATCCGAAACCGGCCATTTTCATCTAGCGGCCTGGTTATTGAGTTTTCCGAACACATTGAAGAATTTTTTGCCTTGGACGCCTCTGCTTTTTTTCCTTTGGCCGAATAGCCGGTCCGCCGCGCCGGCCAAGTTCTCCGAATCCATGGAATATCCTCCCGCCGCCGGCGATGTCGCATCGATGGGTGCAGCGGATCCCAACCACCTGCCTGCAGTCAGCGAAGCTCGAAAAGAAGCCTGGTTCCGAGGTGCGAGGTTGGGGATGGTCGTGATGTGCGTCCTAATGTCCCTATTGCCATTTGGTTCGCCGCGTTACCTTTATCCATTGTTCGTAGTTCCGTGTCTCTTGTTAGCACAAGCGTTTATCGAACCGCTCGGGATGCGCTCCCGCACGTCCGTCCGAATCGGTGGTAGAACCCTGAAGTTCTGGACAACCGTCAATTCGTTACTGCTGCTCCTCGCCGGGGTAGCAGTCCTGGCGACGCCATTTTTCAGGACCATGGATTTCGTCGCCTGGATCGGGCTATTCGCCTGCGCCTTGCTTTGCTTACTCGGATGGGCTGTCAGCCGAGGGACGGCTATTGATCTCAATGCGTCCGGCGACCTCCTGGCATCAGCCGTCACGACTGCCATCGCCTTTATGATCGCGATGCTGATTTACGCTATTGCGATTGTTCCACGGGTAAATTCCTTGAGCTACGGTGCGCGGGAAGTGGCCAATGCGATACGCGCCAAGCTTCCTCCGGATGCCGTGCTTTGGATTCATGAGAATCAGTATCGTCCTTTCTGGTACTACCTAGATCCGAAGGCTCGATATTTCCTGCGCGCGGAACAGATTCCGCCTGACGCCGGTTACGTCATTTTGCCCAAGCAGCTCAGCTCAAGCTTTATTCAGGACTCGCGATCGAAGAATACGCGCTTTCGGGAGTACTCACAAATCGTCGACAACGAGAGGAACGTATTCGCGCTGCTTGAGCGGCAACAGGAAAATGTGAAATGACAAGCAACAGATTACCAATTTTGCCATATCTTCGACGCTCACTCTCATGAACCAATCGATGTCCTCGGATCCACCAAGGCAGAATAAGCAGACGCCCGATTTTAGTGTCGTTATTCCGTTCTTCAACGAAGAGAACAATGTCGAACCGGTGTTGCAAGAGCTTCGTGACGTTCTTCAGAGCCAATCGCGCAGCTACGAAGTGGTGGTGGTCGACGATGGGAGCACGGACGGCACTGCGATGCGGCTCAAGCGAGAAACTGTCGACTGGCCGGCCGCGCGCGTTTTTCGACTGGCGCGAAACTGTGGACAGGCGGGAGCGCTGCTCGCGGGAATGAGGTCCGCCAAAGGAAAAGATATTGTCTTGTTAGATGGTGATGGCCAAAACGATCCGCGTGATATTGAGAAGGCTCTGTGCGCCCTCGGCCGATATGATATGGTGATGGGTCACCGGGTTGACCGGCACGACAGCCTCCAGCGCAGGCTGATCTCCAGCCTGGGGAATTTTGTTCGACGTATTTTCACCAATGATGGTGTTTCCGATGCCGGATGCGGTCTCAAGGTATTTCATCGAGAAGTGTTGGATGCGTTCATTCCGATCCGGACACTCTATTCGTTTATGCCTGCGTTGGCGAAAGCGGCCGGCTTTTCGATCGGCGAGATTCCGGTCAATCATCGATCGCGCCACTCCGGAACACCGAAGTACAACCTTCGTGTTTTTCTCTGGCGTCCTGCGGTCGATCTACTTGGAATTTGGTGGTTTTCGCATCGCCGATGTCCGCGGACCGCAGTCGAGGAAATCACAAATCGCAGGTCATAGATGCGAGGAAGGGAGCTACCGGTTCCGCACAAAGAAATAGATTGTCCGCAGATTCCACGGATTACGCAGACTACTTTGCGGTCAGTTCGTTCGCGGGGTCGCAGCGCGGGCAAGGAGCTGCGCTTTCTCCTAATCGTTCAGTGCAAGAATTAACTTCTTTGGCCTTGGGGCCCACCCAAATGAACTAGTGATAATCTGTGAAATCTGCGGATACTTCTATTTCGCTGTGGTAAGCGCCACCGCCTGATGGCTCACGTCCGTCGGCGGCGACGTCACCTTTTTTTGGATACGCGGCTCTCGCTTGCAGTCCAATATCAACTCTGTGCAAACTGCTTCTGGAATGCTTCGGCCCGCGTCTTGAGTTCCTCGGGGCTGACATCTTCAACGTGGGTAGCGATCCCCCAAAAATTACCAAAAGGATCGGTCACGGCAGATGTGCGATCGCCATAGAACATGTTCTGCGGCTCTCGAACCGAGGTCGCCCCGGCCTGGATCGCACGCTTATAAGTCGCGTCGACATCTTCCACATACACGTAAAGAGAATTCGATTTAGCCGGCCACTCCGGCATCGTGTCTGCGAGCATGATGGCCGAATCGCCGATATCGAACTCAGCATGCATGATCTTTCCACCGGGCCCTTGCATTCGCATACGTTCTTTTGCGCCGAAAACGTCCTTGATAAAAGCAATGAGTTTGTGGGCGCCATCCACGCAGAAGCTCGGCGTAATCGAGTGATAGCCGTCGGGAATATGTTTGGAGCTCATAGGTAATTTGAAGTTTGGGCTGGTTTAAGTTTGGCTTGGGCCATATGTTCAGAAGAACATATAAACCGTAGAGGATGCTTGTCAAGAGATCATACCTCGGTGTCCCCGGTGCGAGTCTCGACTCGGCGTTAGCTCAGGACGGTGGTTTTGAAGGCGGCCAGTAATGCCGCAAACGCCATAGCAATAAGCAAAACCCTGATGGCATTCAGTTGATCCCATCTGCGTCGTTGAATTTCCCAATCTTTCGGCAGCTGATCAATATCCCATGCTTTGACCCGATTGTTGATCGGAACCGGACCGACAACGCTGAATAGGATGATAATGATCCAGAGAATGGAAGCACAACCAAGGTAGATTGTGTGCTTAGCAGGCCAACGCTGAGTCAACCAAAGCAGTAGCAGGTGTAGTAGTAGGGTCCCTGCCATCCAAATGGGCATTATCTTACCAAAGAACCCGCGCGAACACTTGAATCGCCGGGAGGAACGCCTTATGCCCGGCTCGAGTTAATGAAGGATGGACAAAAAATCCGATGGAAAACTCATTACCCAACAGGAGCGTGGTTGAGATGATAAGGACGAAATAAAATGTACATATCAGCACGTTTCACTTTGCAGTGCTCTTCGGCTCGCGGCAAACTGTCAGCGAGCGGCAGCCACCGCTTTCTGATATTCTTCAAGGGCGCCCGGCATGAGATTTTCGAGTTGGCTGATCCGCGTAGAGTCGGCTGGATGAGTAGACATCAATTCGGGCGGCTGCTGACCGTCTTTTGATTGCATCATTCGGTTCCAAAACGCTAGCGATTCGCGAGGATCGTAACCTGCCCGCGCCATATACTTGAGTCCAATTTGATCAGCTTCGAGTTCGTGTTGTCGACTGAAGGGTAATAATACTCCGTATTGCGCACCTGCACCCAGCATCCCAAGCAACTGTCGACGGGCTCCATCGTCCATGTCGGAAATCGAGCCTTGCACTCCCATCATCGCGATCTGTAGCGCGTTTTGTTGGAATATTCGCTGAGCGCCGTGCCGGGACGTTGCATGGGCGATTTCGTGTCCCAATACGGTCGCGAGTCCAGCCTCATTCTGGGTGAGCGGTAAAATTCCTGTGTAGACGACAATCTCGCCTCCAGGCAAGCAGAACGCGTTTTGTTGATCGCTTTGCACCAGAGCGACCTTCCATTGAAACCTTCTGGCGCTGTCGTCAACAACTCCAATGAGACGACGCGCTACTTTGACCACCAGATCATAGTCCGAGCCCGATTGAACCGTTTGCGATTGCGAAAGGACTTGCTGAAAACTTTGTAATCCGAGCCTTTGTTCTTGCGACTCGGAGAGCCCAACCTTGGCTTTACGACCGGTTTCCGGGTTGATGAACGTGGGTGACGAGAAATAAAACCAGGCAATCGCGCCAATCGCGAGCGCGATGGGGAGCAAGCGAATCCGACGATTCATAGAATAGCAAGGGAGTGTCTATTTTCAGCCCACGATATACCGGACTATTGATACTTCGCTCTGGGGCAGAGCAACAAAGCATCCGCGACTTAACGTGAGTTTCATCCTCCCGGTGCTGGGTTATCTTACGAAAACGAGCGGCGTTTGCGCAATCGCTTAATTCGAATCCAGGCGGCAGGTGACCCCCGATGACATGCTGATTGGGGGAGTACTCCGACGGATAATTGAATTTGGCTAGTGTTGCGTGCACGGTGCCCGTTACCGGAGGGCCATGAAGCGAGAACCACAAATCAATCTTCCTATCAAAAAACCGGCTAAGGTCGATCAGCCTGAGCCGCGGTGGCGGTGGAGCATCATCTACTTCCTTTTTACCATGCTGATTCTCTGGGGCTGGCAAGATCTGTTTTATCAGATGTCGGTTCGCACGATTCCGTACAGCGAATTCAAATCATATCTGGCCCGCCATGAGGTCGTCGCGGCCGTCGTCAAGCAGAACGAGATCGATGGTCGTATCGTTCCGAAAACTCAAACTCCTGAGCCGAGCTCGGCCAAATCTCCTGCCACCGAGAATCAAAAACCCGAGTCGAGTCCGAGTGCGGCTCTGAATCACGAAGGACAACGATCACCGACCCAAACTCAGCCGTTCCTTTTTCGAACCGAAAGGGTCGAGGATCCTGACTTGGTCAAGGAGCTGCAGGCAGCCAATGTTGAATACGCCGCTGCGCGACCGGGAATTATCTCCCAGCTATTGGTGGGATGGGTTCTGCCGCTTATCGTGATGATCGCGATTTGGACCTTCGTCGCGCGTCGACTTAATCCGAGCGGCCAATCCATTTTTTCTATTGGGAAGAGCCGCGCCCGCCTCGTTGCCGACCGCGATACCGGTGTGACGTTTGAGGATGTAGCCGGTTGCGACGAAGCAAAGTTTGAGCTGAAAGAGGTTGTTGATTTCCTCAAGAGCCCGAAACAGTACGAAGATCTTGGCGCTCGCATCCCGAAAGGCGTGCTGCTGGTTGGTCCGCCCGGGACTGGTAAAACGTTGTTGGCGCGCGCCGTAGCCGGTGAGGCCAAAGTCGCGTTCTTTTCAATCAGTGGGAGCGACTTTGTTGAGATGTTTGTCGGGGTAGGAGCCGCCCGGGTGCGTGATCTGTTCAAACAGGCTAAGGAGCATGCGCCCTGCATCATATTCATTGACGAGCTTGACGCTATTGGCCGACAGCGAGGCGTTCACGTCGGCGCCGTCAATGACGAACGTGAACAAACCCTTAATGCGTTGCTGGTGGAAATGGATGGCTTTGAACCTAACGCCGGCGTTATTATCCTTGCTGCTACCAATCGTCCGGAGGTTCTCGACCGGGCTCTGCTTCGCCCCGGCCGATTTGATCGACAAGTTGTGGTCGATGCACCCGATCTCGACGGCCGCGAGGCAGTTTTGAAGGTGCACTCCAAAAACAAGCATCTCGCTGCCGATGTCGACTTGCGACGTATCGCTGCCGCCACGGCTGGACTGTCCGGAGCTGACTTGGCAAATTTACTGAATGAGGCCGCTTTGCTCGCTGCGCGCCGGCAGGCGACCGAAATTACCCAACGCGATCTGGAGGATGCGATCGAGAAAGTGGTGGCCGGGCCGGAGCGCAAGAGCCGGCGCCTGGGGGAGGAAGAGAAACGCCGGGTAGCCTATCATGAAGTCGGTCATGCGTTAGTAGCCGCCTACAGTCTTCATGCTGATCCAATTCATAAGATCAGCATCGTACCGCGGGGAAGAGGCGCCCTCGGTTACACGATGCAGCTGCCCTCTGAAGATCAATTTCTGATGACCCGCAGCGAACTGATGGATCGTATTCGTGGTCTGCTCGGTGGCCGGGCCGCCGAGGAAGTGGTGTTTGCCGAGGTCAGCACTGGGGCTCAAAACGATCTGGAACGCGCGACTGCGCTTGCCCGCCAAATGGTTGCTTTATACGGAATGAGCGAGCGGGTGGGTCTGGCCAACTGTGTCCAGCGTCAATCAACGTTTCTTAACAGTCAGGAATTTCAATTGCAGCGAGATTGCAGCGAAGAGACCGCGCGAGAAATCGACGAGGAAGTCAAGAAGTTGCTAGACCAAGCCTATGACCAAGCCAAGGAAACCCTATCCGCACATCGCGATCAGCTCGAGCACGTGGCTGCCGAATTGCTGAAATCCGAATCGATTGACGGACCGACGTTCTATCGGCTGGTCGGAAAGGAAGTGCCGGCTTTTGGCGAATCCGGTAGTTTGGCAGCCGTCGCCGCCGGTGGAAGCGAACGACAACGAACGACAGCGAACGTCAGCGAACGACAATAAACCCTAGCAATGAAAGAAGTGGAACTGCTGCGGCAAAGACTTCACTTTCTCAAACAACCGTAGGAGGATCCGATATGCTCCATTTATTGGCCCGGTATTGGTGGGCCTTAGCCTTACGCGGCCTGTTCGCGGTGATGTTTGGTCTTTTAACCTTTTTCATTCCAGGTATCACACTGCTCGCGCTGGTATTGCTCTTCGGGGTTTACGCTCTCCTCGATGGCATCTTCGATATCGTATCTGCTTTCAGGTCCTCCACTCATCATTGGGCCTTTGTGGTCGAAGGCATTGTTGGAATCATCGTCGGAATCCTGACCCTGATATGGCCAGGGATAACCGGCATGGTGTTGCTCTATCTGATTGCATTCTGGGCCATCTTTACCGGCGTACTTGAAATTGTGGCTGGCATTCGGCTGCGAGCGGCCATTGCCAACGAGGTATTGCTGATCTTAATGGGCATTCTTTCTCTATTATTCGGCCTTCTGATCATTATCTTTCCGGGCGCCGGCGCTCTTGCGATCGCGTTTTGGATCGGTGCTTACGCTCTGATATTCGGTATCATGCTGATCGCCTTGGCTTTTCGGCTCCGTCGTTTTCGTCACGTATAACCGTGAATGACAAGGCGCATCAGAGAACGACAGCGAAGGTCGACGATGGACAGCGATCGTCAACGACGGACAGTAAACAACAGTGAAAGGCAACCTGACAAGTCAAACAGCTACATCTACTCGATGCGCACCCGAGCAACCTGGAGACTATGATATGAAAGGCCTTCCCAACCCGGACGACTATCGAAGGCCCGATTATTCGATCGAGCCGATTTTTGTAAGACGTTGGTCACCCCGAGCGATGAGTGGTGAACCGATCAGCGAAGAGGAAATGATGACCCTGTTTGAGGCGGCGCGTTGGGCCCCTTCAACCTACAATGAACAAGAGTGGCGTTTCCTCTACGCCAGGCGCGATACTCCCAATTGGCCGATATTCTTCGACTTACTAGTCGAATTTAATCAATCCTGGTGTCAGCAGGCAGCATTACTCGTAGTCATTCTCGGTCATAAAGTGTTTGAGCGGAATGGCAAAGAGAATGCGGTGCATCTCTTTGACTGTGGCAGCGCTTTCGAGAACTTGGCGTTGCAAGGGGCGGCGATGCATCTGGTCGTCCATGGCATGCAAGGCTTTAATTTTGAAAAGGCGCGGACCGCGCTGCAAGTGCCGGATGATTACGCGGTCGCCGCGATGTTCGCGGTGGGCCGTCCGGGTGACCCCGACCATCTTCCGAGAGATGTACAGGGGCGGGAAAAGCCATCCGGCCGGAAACCGGCACGGGAGCTCATTTGTGAAGGGGCGTTTGGCTTCGGCAGATAACAGCGAACGGTGAGGCACGTTAGCGGCCCCCAGTTGGTGTTCACTGTCGTTCACTGTCGTTCGTTGTCGTTCGCTGCAAATGCGTGTCGTTAAAGCGGGTCGGATATTTGAGGCCAAAGCCAAGTAGTCGGTCGAGGGCGATGTGCGAAATCCAGATCAGCCCGTACGGTAACAGCCACGTTGACTTTCCGAGAACGGCGTAAGCAATCAATGCAATTGGGGCACTCAGCGTGTGAACCAGATTGTAAACGGCGGCGCCGATCCGCGCACCTCGAAGATAACCGAGCATCGCGAGATCCGGCACGAGAAGTAAGACTGCAAATAGGATCCAATTGGCGCGTATTTCTCGATAGGAAATAATACTAAGGACAAGGACACAACCGCCCTCAAGGCGAAGCAGAAACCCGGGCCTCGTAAACATCCATGAGCCTAACAGCGAACGCTAACGAACGACAGCGTTCGTTGGCGTTCGCTTTAAAAGCGCACCCGCAATGTTCCCTGAACCTGGAATGGCATCTCTGGATAAATCAAGTCAGACCCATTCGATGCACTGACCGTGGCCCAGTTCTTCTCGTTGGTGAAGTTAAGAAAGTCGAGTCGGACTTCGCAATTCCTCCACCGATAAAAGATGCCGGCATTAAGCGTAAATTGTGTCGGTATCTTGACCGATCCACCATAAGTGACGTTAATCGGACTAGTGACTTCGGCGCCGAAACTGAGGCCCAAGCCGAAGTCGAATTGGTAGTTAACGTTAGCATTGAACAGGTGATGGGGAATGCCGGGTTGCAGATAGTCGGCTGGTGGGAGCGCCGTGCTGTTCGGACTGCCGCTACCATTTCCGACCGGAGGCAAGAAAGTGTCGAACACGCTCGAGGTCTTTTGGCTGGGCGACTGGTTGTGCAGGACGGGGTCCAGGTAGCTGTAACTCAGGTTAGATAAAAGTTGCGATTCGGTTGATAATTCAATTCTACCTCTCCACCCCACACAGTTTCTGGCAGTGTCGGAGCGTTTTCTTGGGGAATGCTCCGGGTCTGGCGGAATCCAGCCAGCGCGAGGAATAGCTTGCTATCCAAGAGATCGAACTTTAAGCCTCCTTCGTACAGGTCACTGGCATTGCGGAAGTCTGGATTGTCGAACTTGTTATCGCTCCCGATGCTATATCCGCCACCCTGACCATCGGTGGTCGAAGTACTGTAGTCGTAGGTAAAATAGGCGGTCACCCAGCGGAGCGGCTGATAGGTCAGGTTACCATTCAGGTTGATCAATCCCTGCGTGGTATTGGTCGTGACCGGATTAAAGCCAGGCGGGTGAACCGGATCGATAAAGTCCACATGCAGCAGGTCTCCCCGAATGCCAAAGAATAGAAACAGCTGATTCGTTAGACTCACTCGATCTTCCAGGAATGCTGCCCAATGGTATGCCCACGTGTCGTTGGTCTCACCGTTACCCGAATTAATTGTCGTACCGGAAGGACTAACGTAGGTGCCTCCAGGGGTACCGAAATAGCCGCTTGCGCCGGGGATCGCATAGGACGGATTTTTTCCGTCTATCACCCTGGAGAGCGGCACGGTGATGAAACGCGGCTCCTGGGTCAGATCGAAAAGGTTGTTGTAACTGTGCGCGATATCAGTTGCCGAAAAGACGTGTTGGTACCGGAAATCGAATCCGACGTTTAACATATTGGCAATCGACCAGCCGGTCTCCTCGCTAGCGATGTTGACTGTGGGGATTTATCTTCCTTGTCGAGAGCCGAGGCTTTGATCCCTGGAGACTGCTTCATGATCGGCAGTTCCGAGTTCACGTGCAACTCCAACCGGTTTTCCAGTACATAACTAGGTTCTACTATGGCGGAGTACCGGAGAGAACCGAATTGCCGGCGGCTCAGGTAAGCAAAGAAAGTCATGTCCAGAATCTGGATATCGTCATTTATGTTTAAGCGTTGGATGATCTGAGCAAAATCGGTTTTGGCATAAGAGCCGTCATTTGGATTCACGATCACGTCAGAGCGATCGATCTGCGTAGTCCCGGTGGCGACCACCACTCCTCTGGTTTGCGGTATTGTGGTAGGGACCAGGTTGCCGGCCGGAAAGCTCGGACCTATCGGCGTCCCGGTTGGATTCACGAACTGCTGACTACCGGTGATATAGGTTCCGTTATCAATCAGTGCCTGAGTTGGACGATTGATTCCGCGATTAAGTTGATAGTCGGTCTCATAGAAGGAATTCAGAATTTCTAGTTCGTAATTCCAACCAGGCGTCCATTTCAAAACCGCATAGAGAGACTGGGATTGGGTAAAAACGTTCCGATAATAGCTGCCGGATTCTTCGCCGGAATAACTAACTCGGAAGGCGAGTTTTCCCGGAATGATGGGAGCGCTAAAATCGACGGCATAACGGTCCAGGTTATACTCCCCGAAGGTGGCGTCGACCTCGGCCGGAAAACGATCGAAGTAGGGTTTCTTGGTAATCAAATCAAATAAAACCGCCCACATTTTGACTCGCCCCGTAGACGGCTGGGGCCGGTCCCTTCACGATATTCACGCTTTCCACCGCGTTGAAGTCGATAGGTGCCCCCACACCCTCACTGGTAAATCCAATACGCATCCCATAAGGAAGGTGTCTGCGACCTGGCCACGAATGTAAGTACTTGATGGATTGCCGTTGAAATACGGAGTGTAAGTATCGGCCGAGACCCGAGCGAAATCGCGGGCTGTCTGAACATTTGCGTTTTGGAGCTCCTCTTTCGTAATCACGCTGATTGAACGAGGAATCTCCTTCACCGGGAGATCAAACCCGAACACGTCGGAAGCGTCGGCGCTAGTCGGTAAGACATTATTTGCGGGAGCGATTCCCTGCACGGTGATTCGGTTCAGAGAACCGATACTGCTACCGCCTGAATCATTTTGAGCCGACGCGCGCCAGCCGATGGCGGAGAGGCAGAAGATTGCTAGCGCTCCAGGCAGGCGGTGAAGGCAGAGGTTACCAACGACAGTCTTGGCGGCGGTCGAAAGGCGCGGCAGCTTCCCCTGAAATGAACTCGTTGCAAATCCTTTTAAATGCATTGGTCCTCCTTGACGACTCTTTCTCGCGCTTTTTTCGGACGAGAGGCAGGAGAGTAGGGGGAGGGCGAAATGCTCTCAATCCTGTAAAAGTGACAAATTCGTCACCTTTTAAGCAACGAACGTCAGTCAACACCAACGAACGTCAGTGAAGGCCGGTAAGAACCAGGATGTATCCGGATTTCGTTAAAGCAGCGGAACGCAGTGCAATATTTATGGGCGGAGCCGGAAGCTGCGGCTACTTTGCCTCTCGCTGGTGTTCACTGCCGTTCGTTGGTGTTCACTGCCACTGTGTAGGTCGTCGCAGTACCGGAGAGACAAATCGCTCCATCTTGATTTCTTACCGAGGTGGCGATAGTGCAGATCGGTTTGTCGTCGCGGACTGTGGTAATCTCAACGCGACCGGTGATGGAGTCGCCAACGTAGACCGCCTTTACAAACTTCCATTCGACGCTGAGAAAGACGGTCCCGGGGCCGGGCAGATCTTCGGCCACGATGGCATTAAGGAGCCCCGAAGTGACCCCGCCCTGTACAATCAATCCACCGAATACCGATCGACGAGCGGCTTCGGCATCGAAGTGCAATGGATTGCGGTCGCCGGTGATTTGAGCAAATAATTCAATATCCCGCTCGTCTACTCGCCTGGTTCTTTCCGCCGTAGCACCGGGTTCCGGTTTGCCGCGAATCGTACTTTCCCAGCCGCTTGGTTTCATAACGATGAGGTTACAAAGTAGCGGAGCGATGGAAGATTGGAAGAGCGGAAGGATGGAAGAGTGGAAGGATGGAAGAGTGGAAGAGTGGAAGGATGGAAGGATGGAAGAGTGGAAGGATGGAAGGATGGTGGAAGGATGGAAGAGAGCCTGTTTGTGCCAAGCGCGGGTGGTCATTGGGCGGTGCAGGGACCGTTTACTGTTCCCGCTGCGGTGGGTCTACATGCCTCTCAAGCAGCCACTGGGATGGGAGTCGCCTACGGAGAGCAGGTCGCGGACATGATTCAGCCCTTCCGGGCATTGCCCGTAGTGGCGGTAGGTGGAATCAGTATCCGCCGAGTGATGGGTTTTACCGTGATGAGCTTTCTCCTTGATGTCGTTCTGTTTGGTACCGCACTGCTAATTTTTGTATAAGTTCAGTCGCCAATCAATTGGAGCGGAGTCACTTTACCAATATCAAAACAACAAGGCCAGTATGGCAGAAGCGCATCGGATCGAGAGCGAAAAAGAAGCTTTGGAAGCTGCTCGACGCATCGCCGAACAGATTCGG
>DASTDH010000066.1:0-9473 GCA_035710445.1 Chthoniobacterales bacterium | reverse complement strand
ATAAACCGGCAAAAAAAGGTGGAGTTCCGCCCATCAGCAAAGCTAAGGCGAAAGAACCCGCGCCGGCCAAATCTGAGCCGGTGCAGCCGGCGACGCCTCCTAAGCCCGAGACAGTCTCCTTAATTGAGGAGAAGCGTCCAAAAAAACCGGACGCTGCGGCCGGCTCGGAAACTCGCTCTGTCTTACCTCCGATTTCGAAGATCCGAGCGCCCAGACCTCCAGTTGTCGCCGCCATTAAACCGGCCACGCCGGAGCCCGAAGCAGTAGGAGTCCCGGCGAAGCCAGCGGAAGCACCGGCGCCGGAACCGAGTGCAGACGGCAACAAAGTGGTGCATTTGAAGCCGCCCATTATCGTGCGCGAGTTAGCCCAGCAAATCGGCCTAAAGCCGTTTCAGGTGATCAGCGATTTGATGGAGATGAACATTTTTGCGGCGATCAATCACACGATCGAGCCGGATATTGCCTCTGCTATCTGTAAAAAGCACGGTTACGTTTTTGAAGTTGAGAAACGCGAGAAAGGCGCCGGGGTGCACAAAACCGAGGTGGTCGTCGAAGAGCCTCGTCCACCCCAACCACCGCCGCAGGAAGAATTAAAGCCGCGGGCGCCGATCATCACTTTTATGGGTCATGTTGACCATGGAAAGACGTCGTTGATGGACGCGATTCGGAAGTCGCGGGTGGCGGCCGGAGAAGCTGGCGGGATCACCCAGCACATAGCGGCATATAGTGTTGTTCACAATGGACATCCGATCACCTTTCTTGATACCCCCGGTCACCAGGCATTCACCGCGATGCGGGCGCGCGGGGCCACCGTAACTGATATTGTGGTGCTGGTGGTTGCGGCGGACGACGGGATCATGCCGCAGACGATCGAGGCGATCAATCACGCGAAGGCAGCCAAGGTGCCAATCATTGTCGCGATTAATAAGATCGACTTGCCGTCCGCCAACATCGATCGGGTCAAGACCCAACTGCAGGAACGCGGTCTGACACCGGAAGATTGGGGCGGTGAAACCATCTGCTGCCCGGTATCCGCTACCAAAGGAACCGGAATCGATCATCTGCTGGAAATGATGCTGCTGCAGTCGGAAGTCATGGAGTTGAAGGCGAGTCCAACCGCACCAGCCAGAGCGACGGTCATCGAAGCCCAATTGGAAGCCGGTCGCGGTCCGACGGTGACTGCGATTGTGCGAATGGGGACCCTCAAGGTGGGTCAACCGTTCATTTGCGGGAATTACTGGGGTAAGGTCAAATCGCTGATCAGCGATACGGGACAGAATGTGCGCGAAGCCGGTCCAGCTACTCCAATCAAGGTACTTGGTTTCACTGGCTTGCCCAACGCCGGGGACGAATTGCTGGTTATGGAATCGGAACGGTCGGCTCGGACTTTGGGCGAAGAGCGCTTACTGGAACTGCGCACCCAGAAGTTGGCGATGCCCCAGCGCGCGACGCTGGAAAGCCTGTTCGACAGCATGGGTGATGGCAAGAAGCAGCTACAGATCATTCTGAAATGTGACGTCCAGGGATCGGTCGAAGCGATCAGCGCTGCGCTCAATCAGATTGAAAGCAAGAAGATCGACCTGGAGATAATCCATGCGGGAGTCGGACCGATCAGTGAGTCGGATGTGTTGCTGGCGACGGCGTCGAATGCCGTGATTATCGGCTTCAACGTCAAAACCGAAAACCAAGCTGCCTCCGCCGCGAAACGTGAGGGTGTCCAAATCAAGCTGTACAGCATCATTTACGAACTGATCGATCAGGTAAAGGAGGCAATGGTTGGCATGCTCGACCCCGAACTGCGAGAGTCGGTCGTCGGTCATGCCGAGGTTCGCCAAATATTCGAGCTTTCCAAGGGCACAGTGGCCGGCTGCTACGTTTCCGATGGCCGCATCATCCGGAGCGGGAGAGCACGCGTTATTCGAAAACGCCAACCGATCTACGACGGCGGTATCGCCACGTTGCGCCGGTTCCAGGATGACGTAAAGGAAGTGCGCGCAGGCGTTGAGTGCGGAATCAAACTCGGCGATTATACTGAATACGAGGTTGGCGACATCATCGAGTGTTACAACTTGGAGAAAGTCGCTCAGCAGTTGTAAGTTCTTTCGCGTTCATCGCAGGCTGGACTTGAGCAGCAAGATCGTCAGTCCTGCTTTGCGCGGACAATCCAGTAAACAGCCTGGTTCTATGAAACATCGATTGGAGCGAGTTAACGAAGTGCTCAAACGGGAACTGAGCGAAATCATTTCACGAGAGATCAACTTCGCGGCCCAGGTTCTGGTTACGATTCCCGCGGTAGATATCAGTTCCGATCTGCGACAATGTCAGGTTTTCGTTAGTGTAATCGGGCAGGAAGCGCAGAAGGCTCGCGTGTTGGAACAGCTTGAGGAACACCGCATCATCATGCAGCGAGAGCTGGCCAAGCGAGTTGTGTTGAAGTATACGCCCCATTTGTATTTCAAACTAGACGATTCAATCGAACGCGGAAGCCGCGTCCTCAAGATCATCCAGGATTTGGATGAACCGCCCGCGAACCAATGAACGAGGGATTCGCTCCAATCGCCGCGGAGATCGAAAAAGCTCGTACCATCGCCGTTCTGAGCCATGTTCGCCCAGACGGAGACGCCATCGGTTCGCAACTGGCAATGGCGCTATCGCTCATTGGTTTGGGAAAAACCGTCGATGCCTGGAATGAGGATGGACTTCCTGAAGCTTTCCGCTTTTTGCGCAAGTCTGAGTTAGTAACTGTACCGCCGAAGGAGGCCAGGACTTTCGACCTGGTGATCGCATTGGACACAGCAACGCGCGATCGCCTCGGCACCTCGCTGCAAGCGATCAAGCAGGCGAACTGTTGGATCAATATCGACCATCACGCCAGCAATCCCAACTACGGCGATCTAAATTATTTGGACCTGACTTCTCCCGCAACCGGTCAGATCGTATTTGAATTGATCCAGACCCAGCGTTATCCGCTAAGTCTTGAAATCGTCGAAGCTTTGTTTGTGGCGATTTCCACCGATACAGGTTCGTTCCGCTATCGCAATACATCGGCCCACACTTTCGAGGTGGCCGCGGAACTGGTGCGGCAGGGCGTCGACGTGGCGCGCATTTCCCATTTTTT
Source organism: Chthoniobacterales bacterium (assembly GCA_035710445.1). Taxonomy (GTDB): domain Bacteria; phylum Verrucomicrobiota; class Verrucomicrobiia; order Chthoniobacterales; family JAFAMB01; genus DASTDH01. The sequence continues at coordinate 6,355 of DASTDH010000066.1, read as the reverse complement.
GTACGAAAGCCAACCGAAACGACGGGTACTGCTCTTGCACGAGCTTTTGCAGAATGCCCATTTTTACGCGGACGACCGGATTGGAACGATGGCGCTGACCCTGGAAAAGAAAAAACAACTTGGGATCCAACCGGCTGACACTGACGGGCTAATCGACGTAGTCCGAAGCATTGAAACCATTGTCGTGGCAATCCTTTTTGAAGAACTGGAGAACGGTCGCGTACGGGTAAGCATGCGCTCAAAGAGCGGTCAAATCGACGTCAACAAGATCTGCGGCGAGTTTAGAGGCGGCGGTCATCCGCTAGCGGCTGGCGCGCGAATTCGCGGGTCTCTGGAACAAGTCGAAAAGTTGGTGACAAACCGAGTGAGTAATGAGATCGCACGACTCCATTGACGGCTTGTTATTGATCGATAAGGCCGGCGGCATCACCAGCCACGACGTCGTCGCACTTGTCCGGAAGCGGTTAGGTGCGCAGAAAGTCGGTCATTGCGGCACACTCGATCCTCTGGCGACGGGGTTATTGCTGATCGTGGTCGGAAGAGCAACTAAGATTCAAGACCTATTGATGAGCGAGGATAAGGAGTACGTCGGAACCATGAAACTGGGGGAAATCACCGACTCTCAAGACTGTGATGGACAGGTGATTGAGCAGCGGCCGGTCGAAGGAATCGAACCTTATCGTGTGGAAGCGGCCTTTCAGAAATTTCACGGCGACTTCTATCAGACTCCTCCCATGGTGTCAGCCATCAAACGAGATGGGGTCCCACTCTACAAGCTGGCCAGGCAAGGCAAGATTGTCGATCGCGAAGCGCGGTTCGTGCACGTTTACGCGCACGAGATCCGAGCTATTCGTTTACCGGAAATCGATTTTCGGGTCATTTGCAGCAAAGGTTTCTATGTCCGCACTTACGCGCACGATATTGGACTTGAGCTGGGCTGTGGAGCTCATCTGTCCGCGCTTCGCCGAACCAAATCAGGCCGATTCACGGTCGAAGGGTCACTGACGGTACCAGAGCTCAATGCTTCGACTCCTGAGATGCTCGCCCCAAAAATAATTTCGCTGCCTGATGTTTCGCGAATGCGTGGAGCCTGATCGGTCTGTGCTGCAAAACAGATTTGAGACGTCGCAATGAAGGTTCTCCACTCGATCGAAGAGCTCCGAGAAATCGAGGGACCAACTCACTTGGCCATTGGAGTGTTTGACGGCGTTCATCTGGGACATCAAGCGGTGATCCGGCAGGCGGTCGAGGCAGCGCAGACTTCCGGAGGAAGTTCGGTCGTTTTGACGTTCCACCCGCATCCGGTACGAGTCCTTCGTCCGAACGACGCTCCTAGGTTGCTCACATCGACGCAGCATAAGCAGCAGTTCATCGAACAGCTTGGCATTGATGCTTTTCTCATTCAGGAGTTTTCATTGGCGTTCGCCCGGACTGAGCCGGAGGAGTTTATTCGCCGGCTCGTTCAAAGTTCCAATCAACTGATGACCATCTGCGTAGGCGAAGGCTGGAGTTTTGGTGCAAATCGCAGCGGCAAAGTTTCGTTGGTTCGAGCGCTGGCCGAATCGTGCCACTTTCACTTGCAAGATATTGCCCCGCTCGCCATCGACGGGCAGGTGGTGAGCAGTACCCGGACCCGAGAAGCAGTCGAACAGGGCGATTTCTCGTTGGCCGAACGATTGCTGGGCCGACCTTTTACGATATTGGGTACGGTGGTTGAGGGCAACCACCTCGGTCGAAAACTTGGATATCCGACCGCTAATCTGAAAGCGCACAACGAGCAATTCCCGCCCAACGGTGTTTACGCGGTCACAGTAACCCATCGCGGGACAGAATACGGCGGGGTAGCTAATATTGGCGTCCGACCGACGATCCAAGAGAGCGTCGGCGAGCGCTTGCTCGAGGTCCACCTGTTTGACTTCAATCGAGAGATCTACGGCGACGATGTGGAGGTTCGATTCCTCAAGTATCTTCGTTCGGAAAAGAGGTTCGAGAACCTATCCGATCTAAAAGCCCAAATCATGAAAGACGCGGAGTCAGCCGGCGTCATTTGCCGGTCTCTGCCGCTGGCCGCACCGCGAAGTTAGCGTACGGCCATGGGAGAAGAGGGTTTCTACTACTATTGTGCTCCCACGCCGAGCTGACTCAAAGACTGCCGGTCAAAAATGCCAGTAGCAGGTTGATTGGCACTGCGCTGATAGTTTTTCAAAGCGTCCTGTGTAAGCGGACCGAATAGCCCGTCGACGTTGCCATGGTAGTAACCGAGTTGTCGGAGCGCAGTTTGCGCTTGCCGTATCGTCTCACCAGAAAAGCTGGCACTGGTCGTCCCATAACCAAGACCAGCTCCGGGTTGTACTGAAACCGGGTGCGTTCCGGACTGGATGATACCCTGCAGACGCGCGATGTGATCGGCCTGATTTTCTACCGATTGATTTGGAACCAAGTGGCTCTCGTGAGACTCGCGATACAGATTGTAATTGTTGGCAAAAACGGCGTTATTGAGCGCTCTAGATTGTGAAGGATTGAGTCGCTGCGTCTGGATGACGGTCGATGGTTGAATCTGTAACGGCCTAACTGGAGATACGTTATGAACTACCGGGTTAACCGGAGTCACATTTCTTGGAACAACCACCGGATTCACGTGAATCGCCGGCGCGGCGCTGTGGATCGTGATCGGTTGAACTTGAAAATGGGTTTGGGCCCTTAGCCCGCTCGCGCAAGTGACCATCGCAAGCACAAAAAGTTTAAATCTCATATAGGAACCTTCCTGCAGCACTGTGGTCCCATTCGCCCTGATGAAATAATCGTATATTCTGATTGGGTATCAATCGCGCTGATATTGGCGTCGAATCACACATCTTCCCGTCCAATAACCCTAGTTTGCCTGTTCTACTTCTCATTAATGAAGCCGAGCGAATCGAGCCGTGCCTGAGCGAGCCTCCCGAACAAAACGGAACGAAAGGATGGTGCACGGTGAGGGGATCGAACCCCCGACCTACTGGGTGTAAACCAGTCGCTCTACCGCTAAGCTAACCGTGCGGATGAGATTTTTCCACTGCGAGCCGAGTTATTAGTCTCATTTTGCATATGGGTCAAATCTCGGGGCAGATCTTCAATGATATTCCAGTCCAGCCGCAGGATAAAGCCCCAGCCTCAGGCAAGGCAGCCGCCATCGGCCCGATAAAAGCTGGCAAATTTTGTACATCCTGCGCGATCTTGTACTGTTCAGGATTGCCATTATTCCGGATCTGAAAGCGGGATCTTTATTCGGGCGTGCCCAGGATCCGATCGAAAGAAACCGCGGCTGGCATATCGCAATGCTTCGATTCTCCGTGGCATGAGCCCTGCTTGCCACCGATACATGTCTGTTCGACTGTTGCGATGATTCAGCTCACGTGCTCATGGCTTTGTCGTTTGTCGAATTGGTAAAATACCCGGTGTCTGAAACTTAGCGGAAACTTCAAACTACTTATCGAGTATCGCCATGCTTGACTGTTTCGAGTGCGCCATGTTCAGAATGTCAAGCCGAGCGCATCACGACTTTTGACTTCGGAGATTTGCGACCGTCGAAACTTCAGAAATGAAAAAAATCGAAGCGATCATCAAGCCATTTAAACTCGAAGAGGTAAAAGAAGCGTTGTCAGACTTAGGGATCGAAGGAATGACAGTTTCTGAGGTGAAGGGATTTGGACGTCAAAAAGGCCACACCGAGATCTATCGTGGTAGCGAATACACGGTTGATTTTCTTCCCAAGATCAAAATTGAGGTAGTTCTCGCTGATAGCATCGTCGAAAACGCGACCGTTGCGATCGTGAAAGCCGCGAAAACCGGTAAGATCGGAGACGGCAAAGTCTTTGTTTATAATATCGACGAAGCCATTCGAATTCGAACCGATGAAACGGGCGAAAAAGCGATCTAGCGACGACCTTTCAGGCAGCCCTGCAGGCAGATAGCAGATAGCAAGGACAAAGCGTCATCTGGGTCTGAGCCGACCCTTTCTAGAACGGGGCCATCCTAATTGCCATCGGGGATCTCTTGCTGAAGGGCCGCCGGGCTGTTGCGATCGGCCGGAAGGGCCGCTATGGTCTCGGCGCCGATGAAGATCGCCTCCGAATACACCGACCAGATCAACGCTCAGATTCTGGCATATTCCGAAGATAAGATATCGGGGTTTGTCCGCGAGCCGTTTCAAGAGATCGCCAGGATGTCAGGGATCGCCGAGGAAGTGGTCATCGCCAGAATCCGTTCGATGGTGGAGGCCGGTACGATTCGTCGGGTTCGACAGACTCTGCTGGCAACGAGCCTGGCTCAAGGTGCCCTCGTTGCCTGGAAAATTGCACCGGAAAAGCTGGATGCGGCTTTTGATTTCATGTTTCGCCGCGACCCTTTTTCCGGCCATGTCGTAATTCGCTCTACCGATCAAGCTACCTCCGGCAGTGAGTATCGACTCTGGACGACCATTAAAGTGCCGCACGGGCACTCTCTTTCCGATCACGCCAAGCTTCTAGCGGAGAAGGTGGGTGCCGAGAAGGTAAAATTAATGCCCGCGAAGGGCATATTTGCGCTCGGCGTCGGGCATGTGCGCCGAAAGGTTTTGGAACCTGGCGCCCGGTCGGCAACGCCGGCACAGATGATAAGTACTGAAATCGTTGCGCTGAGCGAAGTAGAATGGCGGGTACTGCTCGCCTTAAAGCGAGAGTTTGCAGTTGACGAAATCCGCTCCAATCCCTGGGCTAGCCGTGCCGCGGAATGCGACTTACCTCTGACCACATTTCTCGAAGTTGCCGAAGGCTTGAACGACAAGAAGATCATCGGTCGTTTCTCAACTTTCTTGGAGCACGTCAAACCTTCGGCCGGCGGTGTTCGCGTTACGCGGTTCAATGCGCTTTTTCATTGGGCGGTACCTCCAGGCAGAGAAATCCAGGCCGGATCTGAGGTCGGCCGGCATCAGATTCTGACCCATTGTTACTGGCGCGAAGGAGGTCCTGAGTTTGGCCACGTGAATATCATGGCCGTTGCGCATGGAACTGACAAAGATTGGCTGCTGGCTCACAAAGCAGCCATCGACGATCATCTCAGCCAATGCGGAATTCCAGTAACTTACACCAATGTTTTCTGGGGCGGGCGTTCCGAGATTAAACCGTCGGAGATCTCTCCCTGGGCGTACCGCGAGTTCATTCTCGCCTTAGGCTCAACTGAAATGACAGATAACAAATGACAAATTTCGCAGAGGAAGATACCCGATGTGATGGGTTAGATTACTTGCGTGGCGGATGCAAGTAAGAGTCTCCGGAATGCAACGCGGATTTACAATCTGCTACTTGTCATCGGTCATTTGTCATCTCATTTGAGCCTAAGGCGAGAATGATGACTTGGAAGGTCATAGCGGTTGGTAAGCCAAAACTGCCGTTCGCCGCAGAAGGGATTCAAGAGTATCTTGGGCGCGTGAGACGTTTCGCTGCTTGCGAGACCTTGTTCCTCGGTCCGGCAAGACCGGACCAGCTGACTGCTCGCATCTTGAAAGAGAGCGAACAGAGTTTTCGGATGGTATTGGACGAACGAGGTAGACAAAGCTCAAGCGAGGAATTAGCCGAATTTGTTTCCGAGCACCAAGTCCGCGGAACCCGACGGATCTCGATTATCGTTGGAGGAGCGGAAGGCCATGGGGAACAAATCCGTTCGCAAGCCGATTGGCTTTGGGCACTGAGCCGGTTGACGTTACAACATGAGTTGGCACTCCTGGTTGCCCTTGAACAAGTTTATCGCGCTTACTCAATTCTGGTCGGGGCACCATACCATCGCTCAGGAGCCAGCAGCTAGAATCGTGCAAGAATCGCACACTAGAAAAACGAGAGGTAAGTCGCGACTTGATTGAGAGCCTCCACTTAATGTTGATAACCAGGCTACACGCCACGACCTTCCTCTAACTCCTACCCTCAAGAATTCCCTTGGTTCAGGTGGGGATTCCCCGTAATTTTCGTCCCGCTCCTAATCCTTTCCTCATGCGAATTCCGTTGGCGCACCTCCTACTGATCCTGGGGACGTTCGGAGCCAATGCCGAGGAGAAATTCGTCTTTGAAAATGGGCCGGGAAAGCTCCCGAAGACCGTAGTTCCCCGGCACTACGTCATCCATTTGGAACCCGATCTCGAGCAGATGTCGACGGAGGGTGCGGAGGGAGTGGAGATAGAACTACTCAAACCCTCCAGCCAAATTGTTTTAAACACAGTTGAAACCGAGATCTGGAATGCTTCCCTCGCACACGAATCTTCGCGCGAAGAGCTGAAACCACAGTTTGATGCCACCAACCAGGTTGTCCGATTTACAACTTCGAAATCGCTGCAACCGGGAAGTTACAC
>DASTDH010000065.1:0-9780 GCA_035710445.1 Chthoniobacterales bacterium | reverse complement strand
CCTGTCTCATCATCGTAGGTGATGCGTCCATAGAGCCTGTGTTCGATTATCGTCTTCGCGTGTGGCTCCTGCTCGGCTTCTGTCTTGATCGATTCGGCCTGCTGCATGATGCCCAGTACCTCGCAAATTCGGATAAAGATGTCTGGCCAATAGCCAGGCCCGAGGAGGTGCTGGTTTTCAGGCATCATTAGCCACTCGATGCGGTCGGCTAGGTCGCCTCTCTGCACGCTGACCTCGTCCTTTCCGCTATCGTACTCGAGCCGGCCAAAGATCGGGTGCTGGATGATGGTTTTCACGAGCGGCGGTTTTGCGAAGCTTTCTTCCAGGCTTTTGTCTTGCCTCTTTTGGGCTTGGGCCCTCGCGTTGCATCCTTCAAGCCGGCAAATTCTCGACGCTGCCAAATTTCCTGCCAGCGTGGCTCTCGAAAGAATAGTTTGATCTCCCTAGCAATGAGTTTTTCGCGCCCATCATCAAACTTATCCTGGAAGCCACCAGAGATTTTTAGCCGCGAGAATGCCCACCACCGTTTCGCCATCGTCTGAACTTCGTGCTTGGTGATTTCGTCAGCATCAACGTTCGGATTTTGGTAAAGCCATATGTACGCGAGATAGACAAAGTGCAGTGTTTTTGCGCTCTCACGAGGGTCTCTATGCTCTGTCTCAAGGATCTTAGCAATTCGTCGGAAAAAATCATAATCGGCCGATCGGACGGCCTGAAGACTTTTCTCAATCCATGGTCTCCCCATAAAATGTGCCAGGTGCACGCCGATCGACTCAGGCGCAGCAGTCTGGTTAATTTTGGCCATCTCCTCAATTTCAGCGAAAGCGACCACATCCTGAACCATGTCCTCTAACTCCGGACGAGTTGCGACAGTCTCCGCAATTTCAGACAAATTGAGCAGATCCAGAGTAACGCTTTCCTCAGATTCTGGGCCACCGAAATTAAAATCTCTCCATGCCCTCATAAATTCATCCGGCAATCTCCGCCGCTTCCTCTCTTTGGGCTTCATGGTTTTGGCAACCGCGGAATGAGTTTAGTAGCTTCGCGGATCGGCGCGAGATCTTGGTGAAGGTAGCGCTCCAACGCACCGCCGCGAGCGTGATTGCTAACCCGGCGTGCAACTTCCCTCACCGCTTCGGAATTAAAGACTGCACTGGCTGCTGTGTGCCGGAAGGAGTGCAGGGTTAACGAGCGCACCTGGCGTCCCTTTCCCTTTCGCTTACCTTTGCTGTCCCGCTCACTGCCGGCGCGTAATATCCGGCCTTCGCCTTTGGCCTTTTCCATGAGTTCATCGAACTGAGCGCAAAGCCCATGCGAGCCCGTCCCGGTACGGCCGGCAAGAGTCGGGAACACAAACGCTTCTGGATCGTCTGGAGTTTTTGGCTGTCTGGTTAACCAATCAGCAAAATCCGGGTGTAAGCCAACTGTCGCTTCTTTTCCGGTCTTCTTTTCTTTGAAGACAACAACCTTGTTGATTGTATCGATTGAACTCCAGCGCAGATTCGCGCAGTCCTGTTGCCGTGCGCCAGACCCGTAGGCAAAAAGGATCAGCCCTTCCCAATCGGTTCCCTTCGCGGCTGTAATCAGACGAGCGACCTGCTCCGGGCTGAACACGTCTTTGGCAACCGTATCACCCTTGAGCGGATCGGTCGCCATTACGGGGTTGTATTTGATCTTTCCGAGCTTCCGCGCTTTCTCAAACGCCATGCTGACGTATTTGCGGACGATCTTGTTGACGGTCGAAACACTGCGGCCATCGCTGCGCAAGTGATCAACGAACTTGTTGATGTCGTCCTCGGTCACTGAGTCGATCGGCAGAAGCGCCTTTCTGCCCATGAACTCCAAAAACTCTCGCGCCGCCTGTTCGTAGCCGCCCCGCGAGCTTTTCTTGACCCGCTTGCCCTTAAGCCAATCGTTGAACCATTTCCGTACGCGGGTGGACCCTACTTCCTGCAAACCCACGCTGCGCAAAGTGTGATTGAGGATCTCCTTGATTCTCGCCTTGGTGATTGTGCCGGCGGTCGCGAGGCCCTCCGCTTTCTCCCATGCGCGGACCACCTCAAGAGCCTTTTCCTCGCTCTCATTTTGCTCTTTCTTGGTTTTACCGATCTCGATTTTGGTCGAGACCATGCGACGTTGCCCCGTCGCCGTTGTGTAGCAACCGTATCAATATTTGGAGCGGCCCCGTGCGTCTTGTTGAACCGAACCCATGAAATTGTCATGATATTATCATAACGTCCCAGTTGGTCCAAGAACTGTCTGGTATTTCTTTTTCCATCGGGGAGAGTCACTTACGACGGGGTCAAAACGGAGTGTGGGTTCGATCCCCTCCATCGGCAGAGAGAAATGCGGAATGCGAATTGCGGAACGCGGAATCTGTAGCCGTCGATAACCGCTATTTCATTCGAGCCCCGCGCCTGCGGGGCGAGAATGAAACCGCACCACCGATTGGCAGTAAGCCTTTATGGAGAGACCGGGTTCGGTTTCGTATAGCCGTCGGTAAGTACCTTGATGAAGTTCACTAGATCGTCTTCTTGTTGAGCGCTGAGCTGGAGATTGCCGACCTGACCATTCGACTCAGTCGCGGAAGTTGCCTGGGAAGGAGGCACTCCGGTAACGTTCTGGACGTTCTCAAGGACCTCGGGCGGTGGAAACAGTGGAGAGTATCCGGACGGAGGCCCGTTGCGCAGGTCAAAAGAGATCTCTTTGCCGGTGGTATCCATCGCGATGTTGCGCTTGTTGTAGAAGTGCACAACGTCTTTAAGACTCTTGAAGACGCCATTGTGCATGTATGCTTTCACAAAATCTGGCGACGGACGCTTGTCCGTTCCACGCATACTTGGTGTCTTGAAAAGACCGCGGAACTCGGGTAGGTCGCCCGGAACATTCTTATAGAACCTGGTCCCATCAGGCGCCGGATTGGGATTGGCCCCCAGACCATAATCGATGTACTTAGTCCCAAGTGAATTATACCCATGGGGGTTGGATTCCTTGTCAGTCTGTTGGTAGTAGGGGTTGTCAATATTCTTCGGAACTCCAATGTTCGCGTAACAGTACATTGTGAACGTGTCCTTCCCTCGGGTGATCGCCTGGATGGCCGGCACTGCCACCGAGGAATGGCAGGCCGAACATTGGGCCTGGCCAAAGAACAATTGCCTGCCTCGTTCCTCAGACGCTGAGAGAATGTACAAGTTCTTCGACGGTGTACCGTACTTGGAGGCGTCGTACTTCGAACTGAACGCGCAGACTTCTCCCGAGGACTGGTATGCGGCGAGCGCCTCACCGAAAAGTTCGTAGATCTGCTTCGGCGTATACGATTGGAAGGCATCCTGGCCATAGACCTGCTTAAACAGCGCAGCGTATGGTCTTTTCGCAAGCTTCTGAACAAGGAGCGGTGAATAGCCGCCATTTGCAGGCGTATAGGGTCCCTCTGGGGTATTGGCCATTTCGTTCGGATTGATGGGCGGTTGTAACCCTTGCTTAGCAACGTCGGCAACGCGGCCATCCCAGAAATTGCCGCCCAGCCAAGTCCGTAGACCGGCATCATAATAGGGACCCTCGGGACTAAAAGCGGCATACAGATAGCTTTGCGGCTTGCGATCACTGAATCGACCGGGCACTACTCCGGGTTGCGGGCCCGAGAACGCGTTGATTTGCGAGTTAGGCCCGGTGTACCCGGTCTCCGCAACGTGACAGGTTGCACAGGCGTAGCCTGGAGGGTTGGACAGCGTAGTATCGTAGAGCATCAACTTTCCGAGCTTCTCTACCGGGGTCAGCCGGGTAATATCGCTTGGCACGCGGGGAGGAGGAAGTGGCCCGCCCAACACGTCGGCGTGAGCTCGGCCGTACAGTAGGAGACTCATACCTAGAATGGCACCGGCAAGACCGAGCAGCGCAACGCACATGACGCGTCGTTTTATCCTATGCGCTTCTAACATCAGTTGGGCAGTATTTCAGTTGGGAAACTCTACTCAGAACCTCGGCGAGGGCGATAGCTCGAATGAGCAATATTTTTTACAGGCGAAAAACCGGCCAAGAGAGACTACTGCCCTGGGCAACGGAGTTCCGTTAAAGCCTGCAAACGATTCACAACCTCAGCACCCATGAGTACGATTGCGGCGACACATCTTTGCCCGCGTGCTAGAGTGGCTCCGTGAGTTCCACGATCCCCCTGGCTGATGCCCATGTCGGCGCATCGGGATTCTCTCCGAAGGGGCTCAGCCGGCTTCACCATTGCATTCAACAGTTCGTAGATGAGGAGAAACATGCCGGAGTCAGCCTGCTTTTGCTCCGCAAAGGCGAGGTTGCGGATTTTTTCGCCGCCGGGTTTCGAGATCGTTCGATTGAGGCGCCGATGCAGCGCGATACGATCGTTCGCGTCTACTCGATGACAAAAATCGTTGTCAGTGTTGCAGCATTGAGCCTCGTTGAGGAAGGAAGATTAGGTCTGCTTGACCGGGTCAAAGATTACCTTCCGGAGTTTGGCGACCCCCAAGTCATCATTGGTGGTACATCGCAGAACCCGCAACTGATTCCTGCCAGCGAACCGATCACAATCCATCATCTGTTCACTCATAGTTCCGGAATTATCTACGAAGCAGCTGGCCACCCAATCGGCGAAATGTATCAGCAAGCTGGCCTGGAGACCGCGGACTCCCTGGCTGAACTCGTGCGGCATTTGGCACGGCTGCCACTGAAGCAACAACCAGGAACGATGTTTGAATACGGCTATTCCACCGACGTACTTGCGCGCGTCATCGAAGTAGTGAGTGGCCAGTCACTGGATGTTTTCTTAAAAGAGCGGATCCTGAATCCGCTGGACATGGAGGACACAGATTTTGTCGTACCGGAAAGCAAGAAGGATCGGCTGGCAAAGGTCTATCAACATGACCCAAGCGGGGAACTTCAGGCTTTGCCCTCCTTGGCGGGGGAAGTGCGCGAAGGCGTACGAAGATATCCTGCTGGCAGTGCGGGCTTGTTCTCCACACTGGAAGATTTTGGTCGCTTTGGCCAGATGCTCTGCAACGGTGGAACGCTAGGTGGATTGCAGATCTTGAGTCCGAAGGCTTTCCAGCACATGATCGCCGATCATCTCTCCGGATTACCGGTCGCCAATCGCACTTTTACTGCTGGTTATGGCTTTGGGTTAGGCGTCGCTGTGCGAATAAATGACGGTCTGGCTGGCACGCTCGGCACACTTGGTTCCTTTGGCTGGAGCGGGATGGCGACCACGCTTTTCAGTGTCGATCCGGCGGAAGAACTGGTTATGCTGCTGTTCGCGCAACATCTCCCATTCGACGAACACGGTTTGTTTCAGCGCTTTACCAATCTGGTTTATCAGGCTCTTAGATGAAAAACGGATTGCGGTTTGCGGATTGGAATCGCGCGCCGGCGGTCCGGGACGGACCGCCTTACCAACCAGTCGCGGATTGTAAGATTTATATTCCGCGATCCCCATTTCATAATCCGCATTCCGCAATTGAGAACGTCTCAAGATCATCTTAAAGCTGACACCGAAATTCACGGACCGGTTCTGGAATTTGACTGGCGGGCGATTCAAATTGGAATCGGATCGTATGAGGAAGGACCAACTGGCCTGACGATCTTTCGGTTCCCTGACTCCGCAATGGCGGCGGTCGACGTTCGCGGTGGGTCTCTGGGAACGGTTAACACCGAATATTTGAACCTCGGTTACGAACAGCCAATCGTGGACGCCGTCGTCTTTGCCGGCGGCTCTGCCTACGGTGAGGAAGCAATTACCGGGGTCGCAACCGGGTTGAAGGACGATGGCGCTTACAGCGGCGAGTGGGGCAACGTTGCGCTCGTGGTGGGCGCAATCATATACGACTTCTTTGGGCGGCGCCTGAACGAGATTTATCCGGACAAGAGGTTAGCTCAGGCCGCGCTGCAAGATCTTCGGTCAGGTGTCTTTCCGTTGGGCGCCCAGGGAGCAGGTCGAATGGCGATGCAAGGTGCTTTCTTTGGAAGGGGCGTCCACTCCGGCCAAGGCGGCGCATTTCGTCAAATCGACGATCTGAAGGTGGCTGGATTCGTTGTCGTAAACTCCAGCGGCGCGATCACCGACCGCAATGGGCGACTGGTGAGGTTTAGAAGCAACCTCAGTGATTCTGGCGCAACCGGCGGCGGCACGCCATCCGGGTTGCCGAAAGCGGCTGATTTATTAGCCGATTTGCCGGCTCGGCGTTTGGGGCAATGGACTCCCCGAACAGATGATCATCGGAGGACTGGTGGACAGCACACGACCATTAGCTTGGTTGTCATTAACCAGAAGGTCAGCTATGCCGCCCTGCAAAGGCTAGCGGTACAAGTCCACACATCGATGGCCCGCGGAATCCAGCCCTTTTCCACGGATGTCGATGGCGACACTCTGTTCGCCCTGTCGACTCAGGAAGTCAGCCACTCGCGCCTGAGTCTGCGCGATCTCAACACTATTGCCGGTGAAGTCATGTGGGATGCCATCCTGGCAAGCGTTCCCGAAGAACCGGTCTTTGTCCCTCCCCCATCAATCGATCTTTCGCTGGCAAGCCTCACCAAATGCACCGGCGCATTTCGTTTCGGACCCAAGGCTGTCCTCAGGATTCGTATTGACCAAGATCAGCTCGTAGCCGAACCAAGCATGGACTTCTTCGATTTTTCATCCGGTCAATCCGTGAACCTGAAATCGATCTCGGAATCTGATTTCTACGTCCCCGGCGTTCACCGCACTCGCGTTTCGTTCCCGCGCGAGGATTCGGGCAAGATTGCTTTGATCAATCCGGGGCGCTGGCAACAACTCGGCTTTCGCGAAGCAGAGTGACGGGATCCAAGCGAACGCCAACGAACGCCACTTAGTCATGCACCAGGTACTTACTCTGAGGTCCCAGTGACCTCCTGTTCAAAAATCTGTCTTCGTGACCTCCTGTGAACCTGGCTGGGCGCCGATTTTCTTTTCGCCTGACATTTCAGATTTCCGGCCTTTAGTATCGGATGAAGTTCATTCCGTTCAGTGCGGTCATCCGGCGAGCTGGTTTCGTTATCGCACAAGGACAAGAGTGCATTTCAGAGCACTTTTCCGCGACGATCGTATGAAGGACTTTGATGTGCCAATCATGCGCGGAAACTAGTTAACGTCAGACAAACATTTCTGCGAAAATAAAAAACATGACTATCCGGGTAGAGTTCTCGCAAGGTATGAGACCAAACGCTCAACGGCTCGTGATCCTCGTTGAGATTCCGCCGGTGATTGTAGCTCAGATGAACGAAGAAAGGATTTCTCCCAACCCGCGTGCTCTGGATATCGCCAAACGGGCGGCGGAGCAGCAGAGTCTTTTCAGCGCACAATCTTATTTTCCATATCACTCGGAAACGATCGCCAAAGTCGGTGATTCCACAAAGTTGGGAGAACCGGCACTGGTGGCGGAAGATGGATCTAAAGCATGGATTGTCCGAAGGCCGGTAACTCACGAAAAACGCAGCTCCTAGGCAGCGAACGTCAGTGAACACCAGCGAACGTCAGCGCCGTTGTCCGATTCGCCGAAAGTCAGCGTCGGGGCTTAATCTCCGGTCGGGATAATCCCGGCATTTTCGACCATCAGAATGACCGTTCGTTCCGGAGAACGAGTGCGATGGAGCACACCTTTGGGAACGACAAATCCTTGTCTGGGCGGCAGGTCAACGCTTCGGCTCTCCAGATCAATCAGGAGCCGGCCTTCGACCACGTAGAAAAATTCGTCCTCATTATCGTGCTTGTGCCAATGGTATTCGCCTTGGATCACGCCGACACGGACAACCGAGGCGTTTACCTGGCAAAGCGTTTGGTTGAACCAAGGGTTACTGGCATCGGTCAGCGCCTTTTCGTCAATCACCTCCAGCGCGCCGTGTAAAACATTAAGCCGCGTATCGTAGGGGAAATCTTGAACGTTGCTCATGGAAAAAGCTGGAACAGCAAATGGCAGATAGCAAATAGCAGATCGGCAATTCGGATTGTGGAATGGCAGGTCGGTCCAGGGACGGACGGACGGCCTGTCCAGCCAAATACCATCACCGCCGAATTTCTCGGTGCCTCTTTGCCAGGCCTAACGGGCAATGGTTCGCCCTAGGATTCGGCGGTCCGGGACGTACCGCCCTACCTATTTGAGGACAACCCCCCAACCTAACCTCCCACCATCAGCCGAACGATCTCGTCGGATGTAGTTTCCGCAGTGAGACGTTCGCCCGCTTTTACTCCCCTTCGCAAAACGACGATACGATCGCTGACCGCAAAAATATCGACAAGATTATGTGAGATAAAAATTACACCGACGCCGCTTTGCTTCAGGCTTTTAATAAGAGTAATGACTTTACGCTGTTCCGGCACGCCGAGCGCTGCGGTTGGCTCATCCATGATCAGGATCTTCGCCTTCCAATGGATTGCTCGTCCGATCGCAACGGCCTGCCGTTGGCCGCCGGAGAGCGATCGAATCGGAAGATCAAATCGGTGAATCTGAATATCGAGCACCCGCAGCGCATCCGCTGCCTGGGTCCGCATTTGCTTACGATCAAGCACCGGAAATCCGAGAACGCGCTTGAGTGGTTCGCGGCCGAGAAACACGTTAGACCCGACATCGAGATTATCAGCCAGAGCCAAGTCCTGATAGATCGTTTCGATTCCGTGTTCCCGCGCTCGCTGAGGATTCTCAAAGGCTACTTCACTGCCGTTGTACCAGATCGTTCCTTCGTCCGGGTGGTGAACTCCAGAAATAATCTTTATCAACGTGGATTTACCGGCGCCGTTGTCGCCGGCAAGCGCCAAAACTTCCCCCGGGTAAAGCTCCAGCGAAACATTTTCCAAAGCATGGACGCCACCGAAACGCTTGAATACCCCTTGTACTTTCAAGATTGGCGATTCACTCATCGAGCCTTGCTCCACTTAGTTGTTTCTGGGTCTGATCTACCAGGACGGAAATGATGATAACGATACCCACAGCCACGAATTGCCAGAACGGTTCCACATTCACAAAGACCAGTCCGTACTGAATAATAGCAATGATGAGCGCTCCGATGATTGTGCCGGTGATTGTGCCCGATCCACCAAAAAGGCTGGCTCCACCGATCACGACCGCGGCGATGCTATCGAGCAGCAGCGGTTCGCCGGCTTGGGCCGCGCCGGCGGAAAAGCGTGCGGTGTAAAGTATTCCTCCGATACCGGCGGTAAGCGCGGACAGGATGTAAAGGGCGACGGTATTCCGCGAGACGTTAATGCCCGCTCGTAACGAAGCTTGCCGGTTACCGCCAATGGCATAGGTGTGCTGGCCAAAACGGCTTTGGGAAAGCAAATACATCATCCCGGCAGTTAGAATGGCGGTGATCAACACCGTCATCGGTATTCCGAGGAATGTGCCGTTGCCGACAAACGAGACGATCCCGTTACTGATCGGTACGGTTGTTCCGCCCGCCAATAAAAAGGCGATACCGCGAGCGACCCCGTACATCCCAAGGGTTCCGATGAAAGGCGGGATTCGAAGGCGCGCAATGAGCAAGCCGTTGATCACTCCGGGAACAGCCGAAGCTGCCAAGGCAACAACCGCGGCAACCACCAGACTTCCCGGTTCACCCAGCGAATCCCTGGTCAGATTCAAAATCTTGGAGAATACTACCGCGGCGAAGCCCATCGTGAAGCCGACGGATAGATCAATTCCGCCCGAGATCACGACAAGCGTTTGTCCCAACGCAAGCAAAAGCGGGCCGACTGCAAATACTGCGATCGATTGTGCGTTAAAAGGGTTTAGAACAAAGGTGGTG
>DASTDH010000064.1:0-2526 GCA_035710445.1 Chthoniobacterales bacterium | reverse complement strand
ACTCCGCGACATGAGCGATATTCAGCTTCTGTCTGAAAGCCAGATCGAAGGGGTACAAGACCAATTTGTAGCCGTATGGGTTTACAAACAGAGCCGCGACGCTGCAGACTGCCGTGACTACCAGATTGCGAAATTGGGTGGGAGTCCACGGCTCGGCGTCCACTCTTCCCCAGGAACCCTTTGGAAATCCCGCGGCGATGATGATTCCGAAAAGTACGAGTCCCAGCGACCAGGAGCCGTGGGTGTTTATCCAGAGACCGAAGATTAGGGGAATCGCCCAGAGGCCGCCTTGGCCTTTCCGCCGGTAACGCTGGAGGATAAGGAGCAGGGCCACCATTTCCAGATATCCGAAGAGGATGGTCCGGGGACCAAACGAAACCGAGCCGAGCAAAGCTCCGAAGCAAGTCGCCAGAACAGCCGCCTTGAACTTGCCGGACTCCCGATAGCTATATATGAGAATTCCGCCAAAAATGAGCTCGATGACGACGAATTCAACGAAATGAACTCCCGACAAACCCCACGCTCGATAGCCTAAGTAATAAGGAATCTCGGCGAGCCATTCGTGGTTCATCCAAGGATGGCCGGCAACGGTGAATGAGAGCCAGTCGGCATTCGGGAGGGCGTGGTGGGTAAAAAGGTACCGCGCGTTGTTGAGGTGCCACCAGATGTCCGGGTCAGCGATGCTCCCTCTACAGAGGACAAATACCATCGTCCCCATGGCGCACGCGAGCATGGCGAGGAACGAAAAGGCAGTGCCAAAGATACCCTGCTGCCGCGGGCGAGCGACGGGATGTGTCGTTAACGGCGAGTCGCTTGCTGGCTGAACAACTTCCAAGTCCGAGGTCATTTCAAAAATTCCTGGCGATTGATAATGAGAGGCAAGTCAGATTCCAATTTGAATCTCTCGCAGTGCAGCCTATTAGCCTTTCGAACCCCCTGGAGCCGCTCAATTACGGTGCATCAAGATATGGTATTTAGAGGCTAACGAAGCTTCGGCGCCCTTCTTCGACATGGGAGCTGAGAAAGATGACGAAAATCGTCGTCCAAACCGGCGCTACCTACGTCCATAACAGTGTATACATTCGTATAAAGTCGCTGGTAGAGGCCAATTAGACACAAATGCCGTATACACTACGGCGGGTACCGTAGGTTCATATATCGGGAAATTCTTTTCCGCAGTCTGATTCGAGGGGATTTGCGGCCATTGAAAACGCTGGACCTAGCAACTAAGTTTGTGGCGCGGTGTTTGCAAGAGTACAGCACTGTCCCTCTCTGTAACCGCTGCAAACGTGACTGATTTTGGAAACCCCGAGTCCGGAATCAGGTCGCGAATTGTAATCTGCAGGCGACAGCAATCGTTGTGAGACGAGAGGCAACGTTGGCTAGTAACCGCCAGTTAGAAAACCGGATCCTAGTGGTTGATTCTGATGACGCGTTCAGCCGGGTCCTTACCGGCGTTCTTGGCGTCGGGTACTATCTTCAAAACGTCACCTCGATCGAGGGCGCGATTACGCAACTTGAGAACGACGAGATCGACGTTCTCCTGGTGAACCTCGACCAACCTTCAGGTAAATCGGGAAGTAAGACAGCCAGCGACCTCCTGGAAGCGGCAGCGCTTGTTCCGATGGCGCCGCCGGTGATCGTTTACGGGTGGGACGCCCGGCGGACTGAAGGTCTAGAAGCGTTTCGCCGGGGAGCACTCGACGTATTCGACCAGCCCCTGGATGTTCGCGCACTGAAATTTGCGCTCGATCGTGCGGCGACCCGGGCAGGTCTCGAGCGGGACCTTGCCGCCGCGCAAGCCGCTCTCTTTCGGAAGAACAATCTCGAAGGATTGATCGGGCATAGCCGTTGCATGCAGACGGTAAACGAAGTCGTCCGCAAGGTGGCCGGGGTTTTCACGAACGTTTTAATCACCGGTGAGAGCGGCACCGGTAAGGAGCTTGTCGCGCGGGCAATTCACCGGCTGAGCCCGCGAGCTGACAAACCCTTTGCGGCATTTTCGCCATGCGCGCTGCCTGACACGCTGATGGAAGATGAGCTTTTCGGGCACGAAAAGGGCGCCTTTACTGGCGCCACCCAAGTCCGGCGTGGACGGTTTGAGGAAGCCAAGGGCGGCACGATCTTCCTCGATGAGATAGGCGATCTTGCGCTGCCAGTGCAGGCAAAGTTGCTGAGAGTGCTGCAGGAACGCACCGTGGAGCGTTTGGGGTCGAATATACCCGTGCCGGTTGATGTGCGAATCATCTGTGCCACGAGCCGCAACCTGGAAAAGATGGTCCGCGAGGGCACCTTCCGCGAGGACTTGTATTTTCGGATATCGGTGGTGAAGATCGGCCTTCCCCCGTTACGCGAAAGAGGCGATGATGTACCAGTACTAGCCGAGCATTTTTTGCGTATGTTCGCGAAAACACACGGGAAACAGCTCCGAGGGTTTACGCCTGCGTTCCTCAGTGCGATTGCCAGCTATAGCTGGCCAGGGAATGTAAGGGAGCTGCAGAACGTTATGGAGCGCAGCCTGGTTTT
>DASTDH010000063.1:0-21946 GCA_035710445.1 Chthoniobacterales bacterium | reverse complement strand
CGACCCCTTCTTCGCGGGAAGCATGATTGAAGGAGACGCGATACTGGTACGCGTCCTGGCCAAAAACCACCTCATCCCAATGGATAGATTGAATTTGCGGATTGAATCGAGCGACCGCTCGACCACGAAAATAGGCGCGTGTTGTCTCCGGTGGATTAAACACCGCATTCTTGATTTCGTCCTCCGACAAGATCCTGCGCATCTGATTCTGTCGCACAAGTTCAGCATGTAGTCCCTGATCCCAGGAGATGTTGTGATACTCGAGGTCGATGGACTGTAACCACGGATCGCTCCAATCCAGATGCTCATTCTCCTGAAACGTATTCAGCAGGAATTTCTTTGCCACCCAATCGATCCGGTCGACGCATCTCATTACTTCAACGTCGAGATCATTCAGGATTTTTTCCCATTCCGTCAGAACCCACTCGGTATCCGGATTCGAGCGGTCGCAGAATTTCAACGCCTTGCCGAGATACATCCGCTGAACGTCAATTGCTGAGATCTTTCGGCCGTCTTTCAACTCGATAATCCAATCGAAGGTTTGATCGCGACTAATTGATTTGGTGGCGTCGATCGGTTGCGCTATTTCCAGCTGCGGCGCCTCTCGCTTTTCAATGAGCTCCAGAACGAGCGACATTGTTCCAATCTTCATGGCAGTGGCAAATTCGCTCATGTTGGAATCGCCTAAGATCACATGGAACCGTCGGTATTTGCCGGGGTCGGCGTGAGGCTCGTCTCGAGTATTGACGATCGGCCGGCGATTCATCGTATCGATACTTACCAGCACGCTAAAAAAGTCTGCCCGTTGCGAGATCTGGAAGATGCCGGGTTGACCAACTGACCCTTCTCCCTCAATCCCGAGCTTTCCCGCGCCGGCGAAAATCTGGCGCGTCACCAGGAACGGGACCACTTCCGCTACTAACCGGTCCCAGGGAACCGAACGGCTCATCAGATAGTTATCGTGGCAGCCATAACTGTGCCCGACGAAATCGGTGTTGTTCTTGTAAAGCCGCACTTCACGTTCAGGCGATATTTTCCGGTTACGGCGCCGGACGCACTCGGCCAGGATCCTTTCGCCGGCTTTGTCCTGAGCTACGAGCTCGCGCAATCGCGTGCACTCGGGTGTGGAATACTCCGGGTGGGCATGATCATTATAAAAACGGGCGCCGTTGCTCAGCACCAGGTCGCTCTTGATCTCCTCGTAACTCAGCGGACGATTCTTATCGAGCTCATAGTAAGCAGACTCGTCGGTGTCTTGGAGGAGCGTTTGTGCTCGGAACCCGCGAGCATCGAGATGGGGATCTTCCAACTCATAGTCCCACTTCATCAGTGCGCCGTGTTCGGTGTAGCAACGAACCAGTTCGATCGATTCGGCGACCACGTCCACGTTCTCGACTCCGTTTACGGTAATGCCGTACTCGGTCTCGATCCCAAAAACGCGTTTCATCAGCGGAGATACGATGGAGACATCAGATGACTCCTGAGGGTACCGAGGATCTGGGTCCCGCCCGGACCGGTTGGACCTTCACCACGTTCTCGGAATCGTAGTCGATCAGCTTGAGCCAATCCTCCACAATATCAGTCGGCGGGAAGATGTCATTCTCGGCATACTCCATGTTCAATGACAGGAGCAAATCCGACTCACTGATCCCCTCTTCCTGCATCGTATTAATTGCTCGCTTGATTGCCAACTCTTTCGATCGTTCCACCACCGACGCGATGATAGCGCCGCTCACCAGATCGCCGCGATAGAGGGTTTCCCGTTTCCCGCTGCGCAAGGTGATATCCAGAATCCGATTTTCCTCTTTCCGAGCGAACTGCGCCTCAACCACTTTCGAGACGAGATGTTCGATGGTTTCATCAACTCCGCCCGTCCTTTTCACCAGATCCGGATCGAAAGGCAAATCCCGCGCCAGATAAATACGGTAAATCTCAGGAGCGGCATCTCGATCCGGCCGATTCACCTTGATCTTTCGATCGATTCGTCCAGGCCGGAGGATCGCCGGGTCGATCAAATCCGCTCGGTTGGAAGCAAGGATAATAACCACCTGATTCAGCGACTCGATCCCGTCCATTTCGGTGCAAAACATCGGAACCAAGGTTGAGAGAATATTGGAATACCGGCCGGCTCGACGCGTCCCCAAAATGCTTTCCGCCTCGTCGATGAAGATGAAAGGAAGAAACCCTTCCTTCCGTTTTTCCCGAGCGGTTGCGAAAATCTCCCGCACCGTGCGTTCGGATTCACCGACCCACATATTCAGGATCTCCGGCCCCTTAATGTGCATGAAGAACTGCAGCATCTCTTCGCCGGTCTTTTGCTTCAGCTGCCGGGTGAGATTGTAAGCCGTGGCTTTGCCTAGCAGCGTTTTGCCGCAGCCAGGCGGGCCGTAAAGCAGAAATCCCTTCGGGGTTTGATGCTGAAACTTGGAGAAAAGATCGGCGTGCAGCAACGGCAATTCGATCGCGTCTTTAATCGCGCTGAGCGCCTCAGCTTGTCCGCCCACTTTATCCCAGGAAATTTCGGGAACCGCTTCCAAGTAGTAGTCTTGAGTGTTCGATTGGCTCAACAGCTCGATGGCGATCCGGTAGCTTGGATCAACTCGGATTTCGTCGCCGACCTTCAAAGTCTCCTTCAAGAGATCCTGTGAGCGCTGTAGAACAATGGATTGCATACCGTGCTCCTGACCCACTCGCAGCCGATCTTGACCAAGGATCTCGGTGATCTTGGTGACAGGGCCGGCAGGATCGTAGCCGAGATCACCGACGACGACATAAGCCTCGTTTACCAGAACTCGCGTTCCCTTCTTTAGTTTCGCGATACTGATTCGAGGATCAACATTACAGTAATAGTCCGAACCACCGACGACAATCTGGGCAGTCTCTTTGTTCGGACTTCCCAGGTAGGTTCCGATGCGATTCGCCGGAGACGTCACCTTTTTGATTACTTCGTCCAGCTTTTCAATCGTTTGCCGGGCCTCCGATATCATTTCCTCTTGTTCGGCAACGTTCGAGCGAAGCGCTATCAACTCGCTGCGAGTTGGGTCGCCAGGCGGCAAACTTGCGATGATTCGCTCAAGGAATTCAAGAGGAGTTGCGGGCTCGGCACCATAACCCCCGTGCTCGGGTGCTCTATCTTCGTTCATTTGTACTTCTTAATCACTCCGCTTAATCCAACTATAGTCGGGTCGAGGACCAGTGGCAATCCGGTAGTCGTTCCAGATTGTTTTGTTGTCTACTGGATCATCCAGAACACCGCAAATTTTCTAGGTCAGCGGTTTTTGCAGAGTATTTCACAGCGAGTATCGCGCCATCCTAAATCCTTTTTCCAAAAAAAACTTGGCGCCGGGAAACCCGGTCTCGACCGCTCCCGTCTTCCTCTGGCGAAACATGTTTCGTTTTTCCCGCTCTGAGCGGGTGTCTCCCAAACGGCGCCCCCAGAGAGACAAATTTTCTTGCCAACCGCTTCACCAGCATTCAGAAATCACGCCGGTTCTTTGCGAATTTAGCCCCCGAGAGCATTGCCCAAGTGAAGTTGCTGGCGCAGCTGCTCTCGGAAAGTGCGCGTCGGAATGAGGAACCCCGTGAGAATCGGGGACAGTTGCGCTGCTGTATCTGGATACAAGTTTTCGGGTGCCAGTCTCTACGGAATATGAGGCGAAGGCGGAAACGAGGTTTCAAGCCAGGAGTCAGAATATTCATTCGACGTCGCTCTCATTCGTACCGCCCACGGTGGGCGATGCGAAAAAACTTCTTCGCAAAAAAGAAGAATGAGAGAGGCCGTGTCATCAGACCAGGTCGCTCTCCCGAACATCTGCAATGACCTGTTATGGCCAAACGATCCGCTTTGTCTATCGCGGTTTGGAGTGCAACGCTTTCCGTTGCCGGATTCGCTCAAACTCCCTCTCCCACTCCGACCCAGGAACTCGAGCCGTTAACCGTAACCGCTACTCGGCTGCCTACGCCGGAAGACCGCTCCCCTTCCGCGATCAGCGTGATTACGGAGTCAGAAATCGACCAGCATCAGTATCGGTTTTTGTCGGATGCGCTCCAGTCGGTACCTGGTGTCAATGTGGTTCAGACCGGGACTCCCGGCCAAGTAACCTCGGTGTTCATCCGCGGTACGCGCAGTGACCAGACTCAGGTTTTGTTGGATGGAATTCCGTTCAATCAGGGGCTCTCCGGCGCATTCAACTTCGCTGATTTCACCAATGACAACATCAGCAGAATCGAAGTGATTCGAGGCCCACAAAGCGCGCTCTACGGTTCTCAGGCTTCCGGCGGAGTGGTCAATTTGATCACCCGCCGCGGCGAAGGCCAACCGAACGGGTCCGCTTATTTCGAAGGTGGATCATACGATTCGTTTCGGGAAGCGGGCGGGGCGAGTGGACAATTTGGTCCGATCGACTTTTCCTTTGGGATTAGTCGATACGACACCGAAAATTCACGGCAGAACAACGACTATCGCTCAGTGGTATTACTGGGAGATGTCGGTTTTTCTCCCGTAAAAGCATTGAGAATCGGGCTGATCTACTATTACGACTATGCCGATACGGGATCACCAAACACGATTTTCAATCCACAGCCTTTCGATAACCTTCGCACCGAGCGCTGGCTCTTGGCTCCCACACTTGAGTTTATGCCGACGGATTGGTGGAAAAACAAAGTCTACTTTGCTTACGACCAGGAGCGGCAAATCAACAATCCCAACCGCGTAGATCCGTTCACCGGGGCAACCCGCGGCGTGTTCCGTCGGTTCCAATTCGAATATCAGACCGATATCACGCCGGTCGGTTGGCTGACGCTTACCGCCGGAACCTACTACAATCATGTCAATGTCTACCAGGAACGACCCGAAACATTGCTTGGTAATCCGTTGATTCGCGACAAAACGGAAAACCTCGCCGGCTTCGGGCAATTGAAACTGACGCCGGTGCACAACTTCGATCTGTATGGTGGTATCCGCTATGATCGCTTCCGCGGCTTTGCCGGACGATTCACTTATCGACTAGCCGGCAATTACCTGATTCCATGCACCGGTACGATCTTACGTTCCAGTTACGGCACCGGGTTCACTCCGCCCAGCAGCCAGGACAAGATCTTCGGTGGAAATCCGCATCTCTTCGCCGATCGGGACAAAGGATTTGATATCGGTTTCGAGCAACCGTTGGCGAATGATCGCTTGCGAATCGGGGCCAATTTCTTCTATAGCACCTCTTCAAACACAGTCGGATTCAACAGCAACTTCGAAGCTTTCAATTTAGGCAAGGACCGGATCCAAGGAGTGGAAATGTTTGCGGTCGCGCATCCGTTTTCGGATCTGACGCTTTCCGCGAGTTATACGTATCTTGACGCTATTACCACCTCCGGCGCGGACATCAGCCAACCGGCCGGCTCCCGTTTAGCCCGGCGGCCGAGGAACCAGTTTTCCGGCTCCATTACGTACACGTGGTGTCATCGCTTCGACACTACCTTGGAATTACTGACGGTGAATGCGCGTCAAGACGAAAACTTCGGTGCACCCAACGTGAACCTGGAAGATTATACCGTGCTGCGTCTGGCATGTGAGTACCGGGTAACCGATTTTTTCAGCTTGCTTGGGCGCATCGAGAATCTGACCGACGAGAAATATGCGGAGGTGAATGGTTTTCCAGCACTCGGTCGCACTTTCTATGGCGGATTGCGACTGCGTTTTTGAAAATAGCCAAGGGCCGGCAGCAAATAGCCAATGAGCCGGGACTTCATTGGTGATCGGCTATCGGGCTATCGGCTATTCGCGTAGCGAAGTCCTTGCATGCCGCGACGGAATGCTGATATTCGTTCCCGATGCTGAACACCCTCAAGGAGCCTCAGAGGGATGCCCTCCAATCCGGGTTCCAGGAACAGTATGTGAAAGCATTCAAATGGATGCTTCTCGCAAGAACGGTCGAAGAAAAAGTCGCGAATCTTTGGCACGCGGGGAAGATCGTAGGCGGAGTCTACATTGGGAAAGGCCAGGAAGCGGTCAGCGTTGCGATCGGCATGATGTTGAGGCGAGGCGATATCTTTGCTCCGCTCATTCGAGATCAGGGAGGCCGTCTGGCATTTGGAGAGCCCCTGCTGGATATCCTGAGAACGTACCTGGGAGTTAGAACTGGCCCGATGCGCGGACGAGACGGAAACGTCCATCGCGGCCACCCGAGAGAAGGGATTTATCCGATGATCAGTCATCTCGGAGCGATGATTTCGGTAGTGGGAGGGGCTCTATTAGCGCGCCGGATGAAAGGTATCAGCGGAACGGTGGGAGCTACTTCGATTGGCGACGGCGGCACGTCGACCGGCGCATTTCATGAAGGAATCAATTTCGCGGCGGTGGAAAAATTGCCATTGGTTTTGGTGGTGACTAATAACCGTTACGCTTATTCGACACCGAACAGCCGGCAGTTTGCCTGTCATGACTTGGTCGATAAAGCGATTGGCTACGGTATTGAAGGTTACAGTACGGATGGGACCGACTTACGGCAATGCCTGGAGGTGATGGGCCACGCGGTGGACCGCGCTCGGAACGGCGCCGGTCCGCAACTAGTCGTAGCATCGTGTCTGCGCCTGACCGGCCATGCGGAACATGACGATGCCGCATATATGGACGAGGAACTGTTCAAAGAGCCGTTAGGCCGCGATTGCATCGACGCGACCGAATCTTTTCTCATCGAACAAAACTGGGCCAACGAAAATACCTTGAAGAGTTGGAAGCAAGAAGCAAAAGCGGAGGTCGAAGCTGCGACTCAACAAGTCCAGCGCGAACCGACTTGTACCCCGGCTGACGAAAACTGGATGCCCCTGGCCACCCGAAGATTAGCCGACTTTTAAATCCTAGCGAATGAGTATTACTTATCTCGAAGCGATTCGAGAAGCCCAAGCCAAAGCACTGCGGGAGGATCCCCGGGTCTATATTTATGGGCAAGACGTTGCGGAATTCGGTGGTGCTTTCAAGGCGACCAAGAATCTTGCAAAAGAGTTTCCCGGACGCGTCTTGGATTCGCCAATCAGCGAGGACGCAATGGTTGGTAGTGTGGTCGGCGCCGCCATCGAGGGAATGCGACCAATTGTCGAGATGCAGTTCAGTGATTTCTCTTCAGTCGCGTTCAATCAGATCATCAACCAGGCGGCAGCCTTCTATTGGCGAACCAATGTTCCTTGTCCAATAACGATTCGGATGCCCTCGGGCGGAAATCCGGGTAGCGGCCCATTTCATAGCCAAGCGCTGGAATCGGTATATGCCCACTTTCCCGGATTGATCGTGATGACTCCGGCAACGGTAGAAGATGCTTACGAACTCCTACTCGAAGCGATCGCGATCGATGATCCGGTTATTTTCTGTGAGCACAAATTTCTCTACAACCGAGTAAAGACGGAAAAACTGCCCGAGCCCAATGGCCAAACGGCCGGCCAGGCGAGGATTGCCCGGCCGGGAAGAGACCTGACCATTGTCTCCTATAGCGCGACCGTTCACGATGCTTTGGCGGCAGCCCAAGAACTATCTCGATCCGGTATCCAGGTCGAGGTGGTCGACCTCAGAACGGTAAAGCCGCTCGACACCGAAACCGTGCTCGCTTCGGTGGCGAATACTGGCCGATTACTTTGTGTGGCTGAATCATGGCCGTGGGGAGGGGTAAATGCGGAGGTGATCGCTCGAGTGACCAGCAAAGGATTTCATCTGTTGGATTCGCCTCCGCAACGATTGAATAGCCGCGACGTGCCGATTCCATATCATCCTGACCTCTGGCTCGCATCAAGGCCGTCCGCCGCCATGATCGTCGAAAGAGTCCGCAAGATTCTGCAGTGGTAGTACCTAGACCGGGCCGACCGTTCCTATGCCAAAAGTTCCTATTATCATGCCGCAGTTGGGCGAATCGATCGCCGAAGCTACGATCGTCCGTTTCTCCGTCGAAATCGGTGAAACCGTTGAGGCCGACCAGGAAATCATTGAGGTGGAAACGAACAAAGCAGTGATGGGCGTCACCACTCCGTGTGCTGGGAAAATTGAAAGTCTTTTGGCCTCGATCAATGAAGCCTATCCGATTGGGACGGTTTTGGGATACGTGGAGGCGAGCGTTGAAGATGCCGAGCGCTTAAATGCGGCCGGAGCCGGGCCGATTGCACAACATTCAGTTCAAAGTGAGTCGCCTTCTTTTCAATCGAGTGAAGGAATGCATCCCGTTTCTCCTCCGATCCGATCGGAAGGCGGACCGTTCATTTCTCCGCGAGTCAGGGCACGGATAGATGATCTTGGCTGGAGCCAACCAGAGGTCGGATTGCTTGCCGGGACCGGCAAAGGTGGCAGAGTCACAGCTCGCGATCTGGAGAGCTATCTGGCTGCGCTCGAATCGAACCCGACCGAGAAAGCTTCGGCCATGCGTTTGGCCGTTTCGGATTCCATGCGTCGCAGCTGGGCCCGGCCGCTTGCCACCGCGGGAGTGGCATTTCCCTTGGACCCTGTTCTAAATCATCGCAAGCAAATCGAGGTCCCGCCGGGGCCTGCACTGTACGTGGCCAAAGCGCTGGCCGTTGCAATCTCCGAGCACCCGACTTATGCCGCCCGGCTGGCCGGCGACAAACTGGTACTACCAAAATCGATTGACATCGGAATTGCCGTCGAGGTCGAAGACGGCATCATTGTTCCAGTGATCCGGAATCTCGATCAACTGGCGATCTCGAAGCTTGGCAAGATCTATCAGGAGTTGGTGAGCGCTGCCCGGACTCGACGTTTGCCCGAGGATGCGCGGGAAGGCTCGATTGCGTCTGTCACAAACTTCGGACCACTCGGAATCACCTGGGCTACTCCAATTCCGTTGCCAACCGAAACGTTGATAGCCGGTTTAGGACGAAGCGAAAAACGTCCGGTATGGGATGAGGCAAGCAGCCAATTTAAGCCGGTTTCAATGGCGGAACTCACGGTCACGTTTGATCACCGGATTATGGATGGCGGCGCCGCCGGTCGACTGATTCAGCGAATGGTAGCACTTCTCGCCGACCCGGACAGCCTTTAGCCGAGACTCCACAGTGGCAGTCGGGACGACCGATAGGTCGCCCGACCGCCGCCGAGACTACTCAAAGACTGGCCCCCCGCAGACGTGATAGCCTTCGAGCGTCAAGGACATTGGAAAAAGCATTGTGGGCATGCGCGCCCCGATCGGTGACTTCGCTTGAGGGCAAGTTCGATCGTAATCACTTGGTGTCGATTTTTGGATCGAATTTGGGAACAGAATCTGGATGAAAGTTTTCATGATTTAATGGAAGACGCCAAAAAGGTGGCCGACGAACTGGCAGAAGCCTCCCCAGAAATGCGGGTTTGCTTGCACGCAGAGCGCTATGCAAACCGCGAGCATCAGGAAACCCGTTTTCAATTCGTTCATGGCTTGGCAACTGTTATTGCAACTAGTGTGCCATGGATTCGAACTGAGTCGTATGTGGCTAATTATAAGCTAGTTACGCCAGCGACATACGTCTCCACAGGCGTTCGCTCGCCGTCTTTCTGATTCATAATTGGGACCCCGATCCCGTTTATGGGACGAATTCTCCTCTAGGTAGGGCGGTCGTCCAGCCCCCGACTGCCGGGAAATGCCGGTGGCGATGATTGCGGTAGAGCTTTGATGGAGCGCCGGGATTACGTAAGTCTTCCGCACCTCGCTTCGCGACCGATCGGCAAGCAAGGATTTCGGGCAGATCGGTGATGATCGGATTCGCAGGGACTTCGGCGGTCCGGAGCTGTACGGACCGCCCTACCAGCCGCAACCTGGCAGAAGGGATGCTTGTCCTCGGTAGCTTTAGCGAAGAAGGACTAAACCGGCGTCGCAGCAACCACAGCAGGATCCGAACTCCGCTGACGGCGAGCGACAAAATACGAACCTATCACCAGCAGAGCTGCCAGTGCCTGCGCCGTCAATGTCTCGACCGTCGGATAAATGGAAAACCAGACGCCCATCCAGTCGGGAGTAAGACCAGCGAGCCAGTCGATTTTCGTCGTGGGAATCCATTGTGCCAACTGCATTTCTTGAGTCTGTTCGCCAACCATCACGAGTAGGACAAATCCAAGCATCGTTCCGGTGAGAACCAGCATTTTTCGGTAGGGCAGGCGGCGATGCGCAAAGAACGTCAATACTGCAACGATTCCGGATAACAGGGACCCTATGAGCGCTCCGCTCAAGATCGGGCCCATTCCCATCTGCAGGCGATAGCTCTGTAAGAACAGTACGACTTCAAACCCTTCTCGGTAAAACGACGAGAATCCGAGCAAGGCAAGTCCCCAGAGCAAACCCTTACGCGAAATTTGATGCTCTTTAGCGTCGGTAATGAGCGCCTTCTTTTTCCGATTGTGCAGACAGATCCAGCCGCCCCAATAGACCTTATGGAAAAACCAATTCATGATCACCAGCAGGACCACAACCGCCAGTAGGCCGGTCCCAGCTTGGAGATCGAGGGCCGAAACATTTTTTGAGAGATCGCTGATAATGCCCACGGCGATGAACCAGGTGACCAAGGTTGCCAGGACGCCCGCACCGACGCCGACGGCGACCGGTTTCCGCTGATACCCATTGGGGCCGATCATGCTCGCCATGATCGCGGAGAGTACCAGAATGCATTCCAATCCCTCACGGAACACGAGGACAGCAATGTCGAGTGAGGCGACTGCTCGACTGGTGTGTGGCGCAGTAGGATCGGGAGCGCCATGGGCAACGATACCCTGCCATACCAAGACACCAGCGACAATTGCAGCGCCGGCCAGAAGTAACGCTCCCAATAGAGGCCGAATTTTGTACGCGCTCGGTGATGCAGACTGAATAGCAGCAGAGCTCATCGTTACTGAAAATGACTCTCAGTAGCGCTTTGTCAACGCCAGAGTCACTTTCTTTTTAGCTGAAGAGAGCTCTCCCATCGTAGCCTGACTCCACTCGGGGGGCGTCGCTTGCGACCCCCCGGCACTATTCAACATTCGATCGAGCATCAAGCCACGGAAGTGCCGGGGTAAGTTGAACCTTGATTTCGTCTGCCGTTCCCCGGGAGCCGGAATCGGCTCCCGTCGGTCGTCGGAGGCAGCCACCTCAGAAATCGAATTGATCGATGTTCTCTTTATTAAATACTTTGGGTGGGCCCAAGAGAATCTGACTTCCGTTAATGACCTTCACCTTTCCAAGTTTACCTGCGTCGAGTTCGGTCGCGTCCGGTTTCAATGTCCCGTCAACGGAAGCGCGCATTGCGTAAGCGGCCAGATAACCAAGGTCGACCGGATTCCAGAGAATGACGTCCTTAACCGCACCGTTCTTTACAAACGGTTTCATCTGATTCGGCGTCGACAGACCAACGACTGCAATTTTGCCGATCAAGTTAGCCTGGGTAATCGCGT
Organism: Chthoniobacterales bacterium; assembly: GCA_035710445.1. Taxonomy (GTDB): domain Bacteria; phylum Verrucomicrobiota; class Verrucomicrobiia; order Chthoniobacterales; family JAFAMB01; genus DASTDH01. The sequence goes on along the minus strand of DASTDH010000063.1, from coordinate 10,566 downwards.
CCGCCGCTCCGGGAAAGGCAACGCTCGAAAGCCCGATGATGCCCTTGACGCTCGGGTAGGCCTTCAAAATTTCGCCCGTTCGTTTGAAAGCGAGTTGCTGATCCTCTTCGGCCGGCACAATCGTTACGATGTTAATTTTCGGGTGTGCTTGGGGGATATACTTCTTAATTTCCGCGATCCAGGCGTTCTGGCCGGCCGCGGTCATCGAGCTAGTAACAATCGCGATGTCGGCTTGCTCACCCACTTGCGACGCCATGTCATCGATGAGTGCCTTGGCGACTCCGTCTGGCGTGCACATTTGTGCAAACCACTCGCGTGCGTCAGGCTGCGACTCCGCGTCGTAACCGATTACGTGAATCCCTGCCTTCAGCGCCTTCCGCAGGACCGGCGAGATTGCTACCGGATCGTTGGCTGCGAAAAAGATACCGTCAACACCCCGCGAAATGGCGTTGTCAATAAACTCGATCTGCTTTTGGATGTCTCCTTCGGTAGGGGCATCCGTGGTCACCTCGGTCGGCAAACCAGCCTTGGTTAGATCAGCGCACCCTTCTGCGATTCCTTTCGCGGTGGCATTGAAATACCCGATACCGATCAGCTTCGGAACGTCGGCCAGGACAATCTTCTTGCCCTTGAGATCTTTCGGGTTAACAGGCTGCCCGCCATCGTAGGAACTATCGGCGGCGAAAGCGCTGGCGGCAATAGCTACCAGCGACAGAAGAAGCGCTTGGCAAAAGCGCGATGCATTAGTTGATGTCATAGTCTAGGGGGTCGTCTTTATATTATCAATTAGGGTTCCGTTTTATCTTGGAGAGTCCGCGTCCGGACAGAACAAACTTCTCCAAAAATTGGTTCAGCAGAATGGAAAGAATAAGCACCGTCCCGATCAGTACGACCGTGGCTTCGCCGCGAAATCCGGCGAGCTGAAGCCCGTTCTTCAGAAGCTGGATCGTGACCACACCGAGCGCTGTACCTAGAATGGTACCGCGACCGCCGAAGATACTTGTTCCGCCGAAAACTACTGCTGCGATCACATCCAACTCCAAACCGGTGGCAGCGTCGGCACGGGTTGAGGTAACGCGCGATGTAAAGATGAATCCTGCTATCCCAGCCATAAAGCCGCTGAATGTATAAGTGAGCAGTTTGATCCGGCCTACGCGTAAGCCGGCGAACCGAGCGGCGACTTCATTATTTCCGATTGCGTAAATACGCCGCCCAACCGGCGTGGCGCCAAGTATTAAGCCGCTGACCACGAAAACCACAACCAGAAGATACAGCTGGAATGGGAGGCCGGCGATCTCGCCGCTGCCCCAAAATGCGAATGAATCGGGAAATCCGTTAAACGATCGTGATTCGCTAATGCCGTAAGCAAGACCTCGAAAAATCGCAAGGGTTGCCAATGTGACAATCAGTGGCGGCACACCGAGGTAGACAATGACGAGTCCATTCAGGTAGCCGGCTAAGGTTCCGCCGGCAATTCCAACCAGCACTGCCAGCCACAGAGGAAAACCGAGGACGAGCCAGGAGAAACCGAGCAGAACGGCGCTGAACGCGACGATCGAACCGACTGAAAGGTCGATTCCGCCCATGATTATGACGAAAGTCATGGGCACGGCCAGGAGCGCTACCTCAGTGAGAAACCGGGTCTGATTCAACAGATTGGCCGCGGTTAAAAAGCGATCCGATAGAAAAGAGAGCGCAATCAGCGCGATTACCAGAATTGCGGCGAGAACCGCTTCCTGGAGACTGAGCCAGCGCAAACGAAAGACTCCGGGCGAAGCCGCTTGTCCACTCCCCCCACCCGCCGTCACCGCACCCGGACCGCTCGTCTGCCGGCGCCGGAACACGTCCAATAGGATAGTTAATAAGATCAAGCTTCCCTGAACGGTTTGAAACCATTCTGCACGAATGTGCAGAAAAACCAGAGCAGTGCCGATTGTCTGGAGAAGCAGGGCGCCCAACAACGCTCCAACCACACTGCCGGTACCGCCCAGAATGCTGACGCCACCGATAACTGCCGCCGTGATCACCGTCAGCTCAAATCCCGGCGCTACATTACTTTGGATCGCGGTAAAGTTGGTCGCGTAGAGAATCGCTGCTAACCCAACCAGGAGCCCGTTCATCACAAACACTCGAATGGTTACCTGGCGCTCAGAAATGCCGGACAAGCGGGCGGCTTCCGCGTTGCCACCCACGGCGTAGAGCTCTCTCCCTTTGGCGGAATATTTGAGCCACACCGCGAAAGCAGCCCCGAACAAAATCAATGTGAAGATTGGTACCGGAATCCCCAGCCACGAGGTACGGCTGATGGCAAACCCAGGCGGCAATCCATAGATCCAGCGCCCGCCAGTAGAGAGGATCAAACTTCCTTTCAAGATGCTCGCCATTCCGAGCGTCGTAACAATGGCCGGTATGCGGCCATAAGCCACCAACAGGCCATTGACCAGACCGATGATTCCGCCAGCCAGAATAGTCACAACAAAAACGACCGCCAACGGGACACCGGCGACCGCCAGCTTGCCGGCAACCGTTGCGCACACTCCCAATGCAGCGCCGATAGAGATATCGATGTGACCGCACAAGATTATCATCGTCATGCCGATCGCTGCGACTCCGATGTAGGAGCAGTTGTAGAGCATGTCGACGAAGTTACTGAACTCGAGGAACCCGTGATTGAGCGCACCCACCCAGCCAAACACGAGGCAGAATGCCACAAACAGAACTGTCTCCTGCTGATTGAGCAATCTTAGCAAGTTACCAAGCGGCGATACTTTGCCGTCGGCCGGACCGAGTTTCGCAGAGTGGATCGGGGAGTGAGCCGTCGACATAGTTTCTAGTGCATCGTCTCGTGAGCTTGGGCGCCGGCGTCTTCGGATGTGTGACGACCCAAGGCCGCCGTGATGACAGCCTCCTGGGTGGCTTCTCTCCGCAGAAATTCGGCCACAACCAATCCTTCCCGCATCACCAGGATTCGGTCACTCAGCCGCATGATTTCAGGTAGATCACTCGAGATCACCAGAATCGCCAGGCCCTGTACTCGAGCCAGGGTATCAAGCAGCCGATGGATTTCAGCGCGTGCACCGACGTCGATGCCTCTGGTCGGCTCATCCACGATGAGAATACGAGGATTGGTGGCGAGCCATTTTCCGAGCACAATTTTTTGCTGGTTTCCGCCGGAAAGATTCCGGGTTACTTGCCTCGCGTACGGTGTCTTGATGCGCAGTTTGTCAATGTAGTCCCGGGCCAATGCATCTTCCGCCTTAAAATCGATGAACGGTCCTTTCTTTAAGGCTTCGAGGCGCGTCATTCCGATGTTCTCGCCGACCGTCATCGCGGTGATCAAGCCCTGGCGTTGCCGATCCTCCGGCACGTAAGCAATACCGAGTTCCATCGCGTCTTCTGGACGTTTGATCTTCACTTCTCTGCCATCCACCTCGGTCGTCCCTGACTCCGGGGGCATCACTCCAAAAATTGCCTGCGCCAGTTCCGACCGTCCGGATCCGATGAGTCCGGCCAGGCCCACTATCTCTCCCGCGTACAAGTCGAGACTGCCGTCCCGCAAGCTCGGCCGGCGAGCGAGGTTCCGTGCCCGTAACAGCAGATTGCCCCGCTTAACCGAGCGCTCGGCATGCGAAACCGGTTCTTCCTCGAGCGCTCGTCCGACCATTAAGCGAATCAACTCGGACTCTTTAGTCTCGGCGACGGGTTTTATCGCCACCAAATTGCCGTCTCGCAGGACAGTAACGCGATTGGCCAAGGCAAAGATTTCTACCAGCCGATGACTGATATAGATAACGGCGACCTTTTGTGCGGCCAATCGCCGAATAATCGCAAATAACCGATCGGCGTCGTGCTGCGTTAACACGGCGGTTGGCTCATCCAAGATCAGAATCCGTGCCCGGCGCGAAAGCGCTTTTGCTATCTCGACCCGCTGGCGGTTTCCGACCGAAAGCGTTCCGACTCGTGCATTGACATCGAGATCGCCGGCATCCAATGACTCAAGCACGGCTGCCGCCTCCTTGGCAGCACGGCGCCAGTCTAGAGCAAAGCCGCCCAGGGTTCGCGGCATGTGTCCCGCAAAAATGTTTTCCGCCACCGTAAGTTCCGGGTAAAGGCTGAACTCCTGATAAATGGTCGCAATACCCTGAGATTGAGCTTCCCGCGGGCTGAGGAAACGAACCAGCTTACCTTCAACCGCCACTTCGCCGGTGTCGGGCGGGTAAACGCCGGAGATAATCTTGATTAGAGTCGACTTACCAGCGCCATTTTCTCCGAGCAGAGCATGAACCTCACCAGCATGAACATCAAAGGAAACATCCGTGAGCGCGCGAACCCCCGGAAACGATTTGCTGACACCGCGTAAGGCTAAAACCGGTTCGTCGTTGGATGCCGATGGAGCTAAAGAATCTCGAGACTGGTCTGCCATGAAGCCAAGCAAAGGGAACGGGACGGCAACCGAACGCCAACCACTTCTAAGTATTCATCTCTCAAGTTGAACCCATTCGAGAAGCGGTTTTCTCGGTCAGCGCGCGAAATGTTCAGCTGCTCCGATTCGGAAGTCAATCCTTTAGCCAGTATTTTGGGGATTGATCATCTCCCGCCCGAGATCTTCCGTTGCCAGCCGCCGTTTCGTGGTGCAAAAGGCGGATACTCTTCTGCCTATGAAAAAGCGAGCCGGCCATTTTCTAATACTCATCTCGGCATTCAGCGCGTTGTTGCTAGCGAGTTGCTCGGAGAACTCAGGCTGGAATGTAGGTCCTGAGGGCATGCCACTGAATTCGGCGCCGAGCGGCACCAGTGGCCACTAATAACACTGGCAGCGCCGAGAACGATCAAGGCAGTGTGATTGGTAGTTGGTGATTGGCGACTGGCATAGGATGTATAGAGAGGCGGCGCGCCCACCCATCACTGATCCACCAATCATCGGCTACTTAGTGGGGCTGGCGGATCCGCCGGTGGCTGAATTGGCATCCGGGCTGGGAGTCGGTCTTGGACTGTCGAACGAGATTATGGCCGCATTATCCGGTGTTTCGATAATGCCCAGGGTATCCCTGACTGGCTGGGTGCTCAGGTTCTTGGTGGCGGTCCAAAGATCGGCGGTTATTCCCCCAGCACGGATCCGAGATAGGCCGGTCGTGCTATCGCTCTCGACAACCAGAACGACCATTCCCGGTATCAGATAGTAGGCACGGCCATCCGGTTGTTCGGACTCAGATTTCCTGCCGGTACCGCCTCTTTGTGCGTCCTCTTTCGCTGGGAATGCATACGGTCCATTAATCGTTACCCAGCGGTAGCCCTTGGTAACCAGATCGCCATAATCGGCGGCCATAGCAGCTGAGGCCAACGCGGCTGCCGCCAATGCCGGAGAGAAGAAAGTCGAGGATTTCATGGTTCAATCCTAATTCGACTCGGTCCGAAGCCAAGGATGCGCCTGGGCGAAAATAGCGAAGAGTTACCGCGACCGACACCTGCCGATACTCATTACCCCTCATTCTGGGCCATTACTGCTGGCTGGCGGTGTTCCCTGACAAGCCGCCTGCCTGGTCCGGCAGTCGCCGGGCCAGGCGCGGTTCTCATTGGTTCTTTATCGCGGCCATCACTCGATCGCCGCTGCGTAATCAATAAGCTCCGGAACCACTTGTGGATACGAAGAACGTGACAAGCGGCGGATCCAGGAAAGGATCTGACCTATCTGAAGGACGAGCGGCTATTCAGTTCCCGGTGAAGCGTTTGATTGTCGTCAAGCTGCACGGCGCTCTCGCACTTGATCCGTCAATGAATTCTCTTTAACTTGCGTCTTCGTATCCAGGGCCTCTGTCCAAGCGACCGAACGCATCAGCGCCAACAATCACCCATCAATATGCGTGCAAGATGCGTACTGCTACTTGGATTCTTCTTTCTCGGTGGGCTCGAGCGCGGCAATGCCAGCGATTCCGGGAGCCCGGACGACCTTTTCAAACGGGCTCATTCCAGCACCGACCGGGAAGGAGTGACTTTCACTGCCGAATATACCGGCGAAGTGTTCGGAAATCTCACTGGCGGAATAAAAACGGGCGCAACTTATGAAGGTTTGCTGAAGGTTTCTTTGCAGCTCGAACTGAGCAAACTAGTTTGTTGGAACGGAGCGACGATCTACGGCTCGATGTTCTACCCGCACGGCGAAGGCCTGACCGAGCGATTTACCGGGGATTTTAACCGGCTAAGCAGCATCGATGCCTACGACAGCGTTCGTTTGTTTGAACTTTGGTTTCAACAGAAGATTTGGGGAGACCAGTTCTCGCTCCGAATCGGTCAGATGTCAGCCGACGTGGAATTCTACCAATCGACAAGTTCAAACCTATTTATCAACAGTTGTTTCGGAACTTTTCCGACAATCAGCTTCGGAACTAATCTGCCAGTTTACCCGGTGGGAGGAATCGGTGCTCGAATCGATTATCGACCAAACCCCAGTTTTGCTTTTCGGGCGGGATTATTCGACTCCAACCCGGGGATTCAAAACCTGAACGACAAGCATGGAACTGTGTTTCACCTGAATCCGAATGCCGGCCTGATCCTGATCGCAGAAGGTGTCTATCAAACCAAACCTACGCCGGCGAATCGCGGCATCGTGGGCACCTATACCTTGGGAGGCTATTATGATTCCAGACAATTCTCCGGAGATTTCGTACACCGAGCGCATGGCGCCAATGGCGGCTTGTATGCGATCGCTGACCAAACCGTGTACCGGGCAGAACCTTATGTTGATGAGAGATCGAGTGATCGGGGTCTCTCGATTTTCTCCAGTTGCGCGGCCGCCCCGGGCGATCGCAACCTGGTTTCGCTCTATCTAGATGCGGGATGCAACTATATCGGACTGGTGCCCGGCCGGGAAAATGACATCGCCGGCGTTGCTGTCAGTTACACAAAGATTGGCGACGATGTAGTCAGAAACAGCGCCGTCGTTCACTCGGGTCACGAAACGGTGATTGAGGCGAGCTATCGCATACAGCTAAACGACCACTTTTACTTGCAACCCGATCTGCAATGTATTCTTCACCCGGGCGCTTTTGGCGAGCATCCTAACACCCTGGTGGGCGGTTTCAGATTTGATTTCACGTTCTGATGTTCGGATCAATCCAATCGAATCGGTGGAGTTTTTACGACGCGAAATAAAAATGGGTGATGTGAAAGAAAACCGGTGCGGCAAAGCAGAGAGAATCAATGCGATCGAGAATCCCGCCATGACCTGGAATGGTCGCCCCATAATCTTTGACCCCGCGATCACGTTTGATGGCTGACATTACCAAGCCTCCGAAAAAACCCATGAGAGCAATCACTAACGCCATCAATGACGCCTGCCACCAGGTAAATGGGGTAATCCACCACAGCCCGGTTCCGACCAGCACCGCTCCCAGCACTCCTCCGACGAATCCTTCGACTGTTTTGTTTGGGCTTATTTTGGGGGCGATTTTGCGCCGTCCGAAGCATTTGCCGAAGACATACTGAAGCACGTCACTGAGTTGCGTTACACACACCAGGAAGTAAAGCAGCTTCCCATTCTGGTCTTCCCTTCCCGGAACGTCCAGTAGTAGCAAAGCCGGCGCATAACTGACAAAATAGACGCAGATCATCAGCCCCCACTGGATCTTGGAATTACGCGCTAGAAAATCTTCGTACTCTCCGGCCAATACGTTGCGAATAGGGATAAATAAGTACGCATAGACCGGAATCATGACCACGGCGATACCATAGCGGTGAAACAAGATGAGCAGGTACTGCAGAGGCGTTATCACAAAAAAAGCCCAGAACAGGGCTCGGTGATCGGCCCGATGGGTTGGGGTAAGCGTGACGTACTCACGTAAAGCGAGGAAAGAGATAAGGCAAAAAAGAATGACCGAGCCGATGCCGCCGGTTGCCAGCGCCAAAAAGAAAATAACGGTCATCACCCACCACGCTTGGATGCGCGCGTTAAGGTTCGCGATCACCTCTCTCCCTTTCTCGCTTTTGACTCGGAGATGCAGGAAAAAACCGATCAGTGAGGCGACCAGCAACACCACCAACACGCCTGCCCCCAGGATTTGCATTTCGCGATCGGCACTAAGAAAACTCATAGGTCGATCAGTGCCTCCACCGCCGCACGGGCCCGGGTTAGAAACGCATCTTTGGATTCACTTTTTTCCGGACGGATTGGCCGGCCAAAAATCACTGAGCACAGCAACGGCAGCGGTAGCAGTTCGCCCTTAGGCAGAACGCGATTGGCATTGTTGATATAGACCGGAACGAGATCAATCTCCGGTACCGCCTTGCCCAGATAGTAAAGACCGCTCTTGAACGGACGCATTTCGGGCTCTGCGGTTCTTCCGCCCTCCGGAAAAAGGATAAGCGATTCGCCGCGCTTGAGAATCGGGATAAGTTGGTCCATCGGGTTGTTGGCGCGCGTCACTTTCTTGCGCTCAATCAGTACGCCACGAAAGACCGATTCCGCGAGAAACAAACGTAATCTGCCGGCTCGCCAGTAATCAGCCGCTGCAACCGGTCGAGTGCGTTTTCGCAGTTGATCGGGCAAGACTGCCCAGAGCACTACAAAATCAAAATTGCTGGTGTGATTGGCGAAATAGACCCGGCGCGTGTGGTCGTCCGGTGTGCAACCGACCCAGCGCGCTTGCACCCCCGTGAAGAGACGAACGAACGCGGCCAGAAATGCGGCAATCACGAGGCTGTCTCCAACCTCTCTGCTAAATGCAGCGTCCGCCGTACACAGGTTACCAATGTCCCGAGATTGATAATGACCAGTATCCAAAATAACGTTTGGCGGGACCAGCCGGCGATGTGTTCTCCCGCACCGAGAAAACAACCAACCGTCAACAGGAACATCCTTTGCTGTTTGGCCACCGGACCACAAAAGTCCTGGGCGGTTCCTCGCCGCGCGCCCAGCGCTCGAATATAGGCGGTAGCGACCGCCAACACGGCGGCGCTCCAACCAAGTGCGACGCCCCAACCCTCATGGTGAGATGCGTAGCCGGCAGAAGCCAGAAAAAGGACGTCGGCAACCCGATCGGGGATCTCGTTGTAGAGCTCCCCCACTTTCGTTTGGTGTCCGCCTTCCACCGCAATGAGCCCGTCCAGCATATTCGCGAGCAGCCGCAGCTGAATACAAGCGGCGGCACCAATCAGGAACCAAGACGCTCCTTGACTGAACGCTTCGGCCAAAAATAATCCTGCCCCAACTAAAGCACAGGCCACGCTGAACAACGAAACCTGATTGGGACTAACTCCAAGCTTAGCGAGCCCGCCAGCCAGTTCCCGCGCCCAAGGCGCCGAGCGCATTTTGATCGGACGTCGATTAGGATCGGTCTCAGACGACTCAGTCGACGAGCTCGCGGGAGACGGATCATCCATAAAACAAAGTTCAAATCCCAAGTGTCGCTAGACTGAATTATTCGCCCAGAGTGTCAAAAGGATAATTCATGTCGCCGAGGGACCGCGAATGTTGAGAAATCAAAAACCGGCAATGGACACGAATAGACGCGAATAACACGCAAAGGCAGCGATATCGATCTGGCAGGGGGCGGTCACCGGAACTGTTGGAAGCGCTCAGGGCGGTCAACGAAAACCCGATGGCAAGTCGGGTGGCCTATGTGACCAACGTCCCATATAAAAACTCGATGAATTTGCTAGGCTGCAAGACATGGGCCGCAATGGCCAAAATACATAAGCGAAGAATTTGGGTTGGCCTCAAATAGCGGAAGTGTGTCAATTTAAAGCCTGAGCCCTGCGTTCCTCTTTAATTATGACCCCCAGATCATGTTTAGCGAAGGCGTTCACTATCGCCGTCGTCTTTATCCTTTCAGGTTGCGAGAAGAAGACGGCCCAAACCGAAGCTCCGCCGCCTCCGGAGGTGCTGGTAACTGAGGTCGTTAAAGGTGATGTGCCGGTCGTGGGTGAATGGGTCGGTACATTGGATGGGTCGGAGAACGCCGACATCCGGGCCCGAGTAACTGGTTATCTGCAAAAAAAGGATTATCAGGAGGGAGGCTATGTGAAGGAGGGTGAACTACTATTTGAGATCGATCCTCGGCCATTCGAAGCGGCTTTAGCCCAGGCTAAGAGCGAATTAGCTACGGCGCAAGCCATACAAGCAGCGACACGGGCTGACTTTGAAAGATCCCAAGAGCTTTTTGACAAAAAGGTCATTTCCGTACAGGAATTCGAGAACAAAAGACAGCTGAACGAAGCCAATGTTGCGAAAGTTGGAGCCCTCGAGGCTGCGGTGCAAACCGCCCAACTGAATCTGGATTTCACTAAAATCACCGCGCCGGTGGACGGTATTGCCGGACTTGCTCAGGCTCAGATCGGAGATCTGGTGGGTACCGGTGGATCTGCGACAACGCTAACCACCGTTTCGAAAATTGACCCGATTCGCCTCTATTTTCCATTAAGCGAGAAGGATTATCAGGAGCATGCCAACTTGCTCAAGCAGGCGATGCAAAAGCCGGATTCCGAGCGCCAGGAAACCATCGAAATGCTGTTTGCTGACGGAACGCTTTATCCGCAAAAGGGCAAGTTCTCGTTCGTGAATCGCCAGGTGGA
>DASTDH010000062.1:0-10217 GCA_035710445.1 Chthoniobacterales bacterium | reverse complement strand
AAACCTTCCGCGAAAACGAGAGCCGTCGTTCCTAGACAAAATCAACGCTCGGCTCGCGGTCGAAGATTCCTTCTTCGCAAAGCATCAAAATTTCTTTCGGATTCCTGAAACTCAGACTCCCAAATCCTTGAGTACTTAGGTGAGGGCGCGTGCAGGCCCTTTTAAACCGACCAACTGCAACACCTCGCAATTCCTATGGGAAATGAAAAGATTCTTTTCGGATTCGACTCCTTCAAAGTAGAAAACTGCCGTAGCAAAGGTGACCACAACGACAGTGATTGGCCCACGGTAACGGTCACGAGCGGTCGGTGCTCCATCGCATCGATCGCAGTGCGCATCGTTCCTAAAAAGGCTAACCAGGGGGGGTATAACTACCCCTTCCAAGCATCTCAACTCTCAACATTCAGGGTGAAAAAAAGTTATGTCATACCTTCTCTATGACCGCCGTGGCGGTAAACGTCTGATTGGGCTACTCGCGCTGCTTCTGGCGCTTGCGGTTGCAACTCCGGTGCTCCTTGCCGACGATGGGGATCACGATCAGGACCATCGTGATCACGGGCAGTTCGTGGACCCTATTGTGGGCTCTTGGATTGTTCACGTCACCATAGACACCTTCACTTCAGTCCCACCCCCCAACCCTCCACCAGTCTTACCCTTCAAGTTGGACAATGTGGCCGCGTTGACGGCAGATGGCATTACCGCCAATTTTTTCCCTCCAAGCTCAACAGTCAGTTTTGGCCCCTGGGAAAAGGTGGCACCCAGAATATACCGCCAAAAAATCGTAGCGGTTAATGCTGACGGGAGCATCAATAGGACTTTTACCGGTCCCCTTGTCCTTAATCCGCAAGGGGATCAGATCAGCGGTCCGTTCCGCGCAACCACCACCGGTACAGACGGACAGATGATGAACCAGTTTTCAGGAACCTTGCTATTTAACCGCATCACGTTCAGTTCGACGCCCTGAGCGCGGCACCTGAAGGGGGGTTACCCCGGCGGAAGGTTTCGGCGCTGCTGTGAACGGTCCCTCCTTAAGCGTAAAAATCGATTAGACGGTTTTAGGTCACGGGGGGGCCGGTTTGGCGTCGCCTTTCTGCGTGTTGCGGGTGATTCCAACCCTTCTAGCTAGACCTTCTCCGAAAAGGGGTAATGGATTTTGGAGTGTGCACCGAACCGGTGGCACGAAGAGCTAATTTTTGATCGCCCACGCGATTTGGGCTTTCACTCGCAGCCGGTGAGATCGTCACGACGGGAACGCTGACGCGTCCAGTTCCGGTATCAGCAGGCGAGACATGGGCGATCGAGCTCACGGGTGTCGCACCCAATGGCATCTGTGTCCGCTTCGCTTGAGTTCTGGTATTTGGGCTCCTTCGGTCTTTCACGTTTTCACGACCGCGGAGTGTCGGCCGATCTTAGCTAGCACATTTCTGCGCACGGGCGCGTGTGCAAGACAAACTCAACAGCCAAACCAAAAAACCAAACCATTGAATTCAAAATCGAAGACACGATAGTCGACACTGGCAAAGCGGCCCAAGAATGGAGCAGCCGTAACACCAGTAGCCAGGGGGAGGACGAGAAATTGTACCGATCAGAGAAGGGCCGGTACTACATTGTTCGCACAAGCAAGGGCAAGGCTCGCGAAGCGCCGAATTCGTTTCAAAGGACGTCGCTACACGCTGGATACTCCGCGACGGATACGAGTTGCCGACTGACCTCAAAATCTCATGGTCAGGAGGTTGATGTCGCCTTGGCAGCCCGATGTCAATGAACGGCCAGAAACGACTGCCACGGCCGCCGCCAAGCCCGCAGCTTTCGCCATCACTGAGGAAGTTAAGAAAAAGGTATATGAGGCGTCGCTCGCAATTCGTCGGGAGGCTCTTCAACAAAATGCCGTTCGGATCCGAAACGTTCGCGTGCCGCGCGAAGGGCATTGCCATCACGTTCGGAGTGCCGGCGCCTTTAATGAAGAGATCATTGCTTTTGCGTTGTAAGTCTCGTGCGAGCCACTGCGACAAGTGCTTGGCGCGCCTCGCTGGCTTTGTGCGTAAGGGTCACCGGATGGCGTAACCGCCGTCAACGCAGATAGTCACACCAGTGACAAAATCGGATACTCGGGACGCCAAATAAACAGCGGTCCCGGCGCATTCGTCGGGATTGCCTAAGCGAGCGGGACGCCAATGATTTGAAATGACTCTCCAATGGCTTCCTAAACGCATCGAGCCACTGCACCGGCCCCTTCCGATTCAATTCTGGATACCGCAATAGATCACCTTACAGCAAAGGGCATCTCGCCGCCGCGCGTTCGGTCCAAAGCGCAGCTGGGCGACGCCGTACCCGTACTGCTGGCCGTGGGGCATGCTCGGGTCCTCGGGCCGTAAGCTCGTACGCTCTCGAGCCACCGGTGCTGATAGTCCGCGTTGAACACCGCGCCGCCAACCAGTGATTGGATCCAGGTGGCGAGGTCATTGGCGGTGGAAAAGACGCCGCCGGCCGCCGAGGCATATGAAGGGGTTCTGGCTAGTGTAGTCGTTGGGCTTGAGTGTTCCGGCCCTGGCCGCGGCCTGGATGTCGGGTGGGTAATCCTGGTCTACCAAGGCAAAGGAGAGGCTGCCGTACATGTAGCCGTGCGAGTAGGGATCCGGAAGAGTGTTCGAGGTGCTGGCGGGGAGCGCGGTGTCGTTCATGCCCAGTGGCCCGAACAATCGTTCTTGAAGGACACTGGCCAGCGGCTTCCCGTGCTCGCGCTCCTCGACGATGAGGCCGAGCAGCGCGTAGTTGGTGTTGGAGTAATGATAGGCCGATGTACGAGCGAGCAATCGTGGCAAACGGCCTTAGAGCGGGATGATCGTATTCGTCCCGCTCTGCCGAGGAAATCAGGAAGCATGGTGACCACATCCCTTCTCCATGCGCTTACAGCCAAAGTCAGGAGCTATAGTGTTATAATGACCTTTACTCCCGATAACCCTTGCTTGGCAAATCTGCTACTTACCTAAGCGATTCGACACATCCAAACCATTTGAAGAGTCCTTGATTCCTACGACGGCCATCAGTTCCGATTATTGGTGGTTGCCGACCGATCAGGTTGCAGCGACAATTTGTACTCGGGAGGAGCCAATGTCGTGAAGACTTATGTTTTCTTTTGCTCTCTCTTGGTAGCGCTGCAACCCAGCTTCGGGGCAGAGCCATCCGGCGAATTTGTCGAATTACACTCCTGCGATCTCTACACCGGAGGTTGCACGGCTTCATCTGAATCTACCCTCCTTGGACGCCAACTGTTTCGAATTTGGTCGATCAGCCAAGGGCGATGGGCTAATCAGGATCTGGCGGGCCTGAAGGTTGCCCTTCTGGAGCTAGGATCGGCGAATCTTGCGGAAAACGAGGCAAAGGTTGAGAAGGCGGTATTTTTCGTACCAAAAGGTTTAGGGCTAGCGCAGAAGGAGGCGCTGCTCTTCTGGATGACCTCACAGGGCATCACCGCTTCCTCAACGCGGGTGGTGGAAGCCGAAATCACTTATCAGCGCTCTGGAGCCACGGTAGAGGCAGCAGTTGGTGATTCCATCGCGCTTTCCACAACGGCAATTGGGATGTGCAGCTCAGGTTCTTGCGGTCAAACCGTTTGGTACGAACCCCAGGCGAAACATTCCTCGGTCGAGGTGGTTGCATCTCGAGTCTCGAAAATCCGGGACTCCGGCTTGAATTTTGTCTGGATCGACCATGACCGACCAAACGTTTTTCTGGCGAGTTTCGGTCCAGACGGAAGCAGTGTTCAACTCGCTGACTCGACCGATCATTGAGAACCTAATTCCCCCCCAGGACGGTGGACGAACGAATTTCACGCAGAAATTTTCTCCGAGGTGTGGGTGCGTCGGCTGTCGCAGGCGCTGTAGCAAAAGCCGCGGCTGCTGCTCAATCGGTTGAATCTTTGGACGATCAGAAAGCGGTCGGACCCGAGCCGATAGAACTGGTCTTGCAGGTCAACGGCAAACGGCATGAAGTGGAAGTTGAGCCTCGGGTCACCCTGCTTGATGCGCTGAGAAATCGGCTTCAGCTCACTGGCACAAAGGAAGTCTGCGATCGAGCGACCTGCGGCGCATGCACGGTGCTTGTGAATGGTCAACCGGTTTACTCTTGCATGAAACTGGCAATCGAGATGCAAGCTCAAGAGATCACCACCATCGAAGGGCTCGGTGGTCCGACCAATCTGACGCCGGTTCAACAAGCATTCGTCGAGTGCGACGCATTGATGTGCGGATATTGCACTCCTGGTTTTGTGATGTCGTTAACTGCGCTGTTTCGCGCTAAACCGAATCCCACGTTGGAAGAGATCCGAAAAGCATGCTCGGGAAATCTTTGCCGATGTGGTGCCTATCCTCACATATTCGAAGCAGCTCAAAAAGTGGCTCAATCGGAGACCTCAAAGACTAGTTGAAACTTGCGATGCCTGGATGGCCAAAAAATCCGAAGCAACTGGGTAAAGAACACCCGAGGTATGGTGCGTCGTCGCTCGTAGTCACTGGCGCTGCAAAGTATACTTCCGACATGCAGCCCGTCGGCTGGCTTTATGCAATGATCTTGCGTTCACCCTGGCCGGCTGCACGAATTCGGGCCGTTGACCTGCGGCCGGCTTTAGGTATCTCGGGCATCCGCGCAGCTGTGGTGGCGAACGATCCGCCCTTCACAGTTCGCTATTACGGTGAGGAAGTTGCAGCAGTGGCAGGTCTCTCCAAGCAAGCATGTCTGGACGCCTTAGGCGCGATCAAAGTGGAGGCTGACCTTCTCCCGTTCGTGGTCAAGGAAGAGGACGCACTGCGCGACACTTCACCAAGAGTTTTTGCAAATCAACCAAACGCCGGCGAACCGCGAGAAATGGAAACCGGAGAGGTCGACGCTGCGTTTCGAACCGTGGATAAAACAGTGGAAGGATTCTTTCAAACGCAAGTGCAGTTGCACCACTGCCTCGAGACACATGGAAACACTGTTCAGGTTACTCCGGAGGGAATCACTTGCTGGGCCTCCACCCAGGGGATTTTTAGTGTGAGAGATGGCCTCGCCGACAATACTGGCGTGCCGCTGGATAAGATTCACGTCATATCGGAATTCATGGGAGGCGGGTTTGGTTCCAAATTCGGCGCCGGAATAGAAGGAGGACTTGCAGCAAGACTGTCTAAAGAGGCAGGGAACGTTCCGGTACGCCTGATGCTGACTCGCTTCGACGAAGCATTGGCGGTGGGGAATAGACCATCGTCGTTTCAGAAAGTGCGGTTAGGCGCCAAGAAAGATGGGACCCTAATCGCCTATGAGTTGGAATCGTTTGGCACTGTCGGATACGCTAGCGGCGGCGCCACGGCAGGTGGAGGCGGAGGCGCTGGGTTCCCGGCACCCTACATTTATCGGATTTCGAACACACGCGTTCGACAAAGCGCGGTGGCTATTAACGCCGGGGCAGCGCGGGCGATGCGAGCGCCGGGCCATCCTCAAGCGTCGTTTGGTATGGAATCTATCCTGGATGAAATGGCGCTTGCTCTAGGGATGGATCCGGTTGAGCTGCGAATAAAGAATGATCCATCCGAGATTCGGCGCCAACAGTACCGGGTTGCCGCTCAACGTTTCGGGTGGAACGCCAAGTATCGCTCTCCGGGATCTTCTGAAGGTCCAGTGAAGACGGGAGTCGGGTGTGCAGCCGCTACCTGGGGCGGTGGCGGGCGAAGCTCTGAAGTCGACGTGCGGATCAATCCTGATGGGACTGTGGAAGTCCGCTGCGGGACGCAGGACCTTGGAACAGGAACAAAGACGTTGATCGCAATCGTGGCCGCCGAAATGTTTGGCCTCGAGCCTGCCGCGATCTCGGTAAGGATAGGTGACACTGCGTTTCCGACTTCCGGTGGAAGCGGCGGAAGTACGACTGCAGCTTCGGTTGCGCCCGCGGTGTTCGATGCCTGCCAGAACGCGCTTGCCGAGCTCGCATCGGTTTCGGGTATTTCGGATCCAACCGGCTCGAATTGGTGGTCTGCTACTGCGCGTTTGCGGATAAATCCGATAGTGGCTCGTGGCCGCTGGAAAGAAGGACTTTCGAGCCGCGGCGTCGGCGGTGTGCAAATGGCAGAAGTGGAAGTAGACACTGAAACCGGATTCGTCAGGGTTAAACGGATTCTTTGTGTGCAAGACTGCGGTCTGGTGGTTAACCGGCTTGCTAGCATCAGCCAGGTCCGCGGAGGGATTATTATGGGCATTGGCTTCGCGCTATATGAAGAACGAATCCTGGATCGTCAGACCGGAGTAGTCCTTAATCCAAACTTCGAGACCTACAAGTTGCCGGGTGCTGCTGATATTCCGGAACTTGACGTGATTCTTCAGGATATGCCCGAACGAGGCGTCATTGGAATCGGAGAACCGGTGACAATTCCAACCGCTGCCGCGATCGCGAACGCGGTCTCCAATGCGACCGGGAAACGGGTTACTCGCCTTCCAATTACGCCGCCCGAGATTCTTGGCTTGTTGCAAAAGATACCTGTGATCTCATTCCACCTACCGATCCGGAACAGGCTGATACCAGAACGAAGATCGGCATGAAGAATTTCGAATACGCCAGAGCCAGCTCAGTCGATGGAGCAATTCGGCTATCGACACCTGAGAGCCGGTTCCTCGCCGGGGGCATCGATCTGCTCGGCGAAATGAAGGAATATATTGTCAGTCCGAGGCGGGTGATCGATCTAAAGCTGATTCCGGGTCTCGATCAGATCGATACTTCCGCCCCTGTCTGGAAGCTTGGCGCGAACGTTACGATCGCCGAGATCGCAAAAAATCAGCGGATCAATGCAGCCCTGCCGGGGTTAGCCGAAGCAGCATTGGAAGTGGGCTCTCCTCAGATTCGCAATGTCGCCACACTCGGAGGAAATCTGGCGCAACATTCGCGATGCTGGTATTATCGCCACCGCGACCTGCGCTGTCTCAAACGGGGCGGCAGCACCTGTTACGCTCGAGAGGGAGAAAACAAGTACCACAGTCTGTTTTCCGGCAACCCCTGTATCAGCCCGATCGTTTCAAATCTTGCAGTTATTTTAGCGGCGCTTGACGCGAAGATTAATGTACGACGGGGCGATAAAGAGCTCACCCTCACGATCGGGGAACTTTATTTCGATGCTTGGAACAATCCCCTTGCTCACAACTCGCTACTACCAGGCGATCTTATCGTTCATGTCGAGATCCCGACCCGAAAGAATCGCAGCACCTATTTGCAGGTCAGCGAAAAGAGCGATTTTGATTGGGCGCTCGTGAGCTGTGCGGCAGCCGGACAAAATGTCGGGGATCGGTGGGATGATCTCTCTGTTTTTCTAGGTGCTGTTGCACCGATACCCTATCGCGTGGAATCTCCGCTGCTCGGAAATGGAGTGTTGTCGAAAGAAGCCGTTGAATCCATAGCGGAGAGTATCGCCTCCAAAGCTACACCTCTAGCCCACAACGGTTATAGAGTTCCAATTGCCCAGGCTTTAATCCGCCGCGCTCTCACTAGAATTGTCAGCTAAACTATGTCTTTTCAGCCGTGCAGATATTTGCGTTATAAAGAGCTGTTCACAGAGGAATCGGTCACCACGCAGGAGGATAGCAATTCGATTCCCGCCGTGGCTCACGCGTGGTGCAATCTCACATTGAAGGAGATTGGCCGGGATGATTGCCCGGTCTCGATGACGACCTGTTCCAGGCCCGGTCGGATCTGTTACCGTTCCTACCTCGAAAAAGAACATCTCGGTTAGTTATCTGATTTCAGGAATTCAAGAATCGCCTCTTGTTCCTCCGGACTGAGATCCGCCTTCTCCCGCATGTGCCGCGTGAGCATTCGGAATACTGGTGGTTCTCTTAGGAGCGAGCTTAGCAGCTGGAATGTTAACCACTAACTTTTGGGTGTTAGGTGTGACCTTCTTATTACGTTCCCGAAGATATCGGTGCGGCTCGGGGAGGAATCGTTCGAGTACCGGATAGCGAAGGGCTACTACTATTGGTTTAATGGTACCGTCTTCATTTGGATCGAAAATGAAATCCCTGCGACGAACCGACCCGATTGAAGCAAATTGCATTTCGATGCCGTGGGCCGAAACTATGATTAAGTCCTTAAGCATTCAGACAACAGCCAATGGCCCTATGAACGAAAAATTCAATCCGGATAAGGGCAGCGATTTTGATGGTTTCCTCAAACGCGAAGGGATCTACGAAGAAGTGATGGCTTCACCGAAAGTGAAGAAAGCAATTACGGATCTAGCCGACTCAATCAAAGCCGGTCAACATGAAGCATTCGCGGCCGGTTGGAATGCGTTTCTGGCTACCCATAGCGGACTTTTAATTGCGCATGGTATCAAAGATTTCCGACTAGGCTTCGAACGAGCTTGGACCAAGTATTGGGAAAAGCGGAAAGAATTAAACTACGGGCTTTCGACCGATCGGGCGGCTAAAAAGCTTTCGACGTTGCCCCAGGGTCGAGGATTGAGGGGCTCGGTACTCTGATACCCGGCAAAAACTCGGGTTTCGTTTGATAGCATTTACTCACAGTCGGCGAGCGGTGAGTTCGCTCACGTCACCGGCAGATTACGAATCACCGCGACGAGACGGCACTTCCAAGCCCGAAACAGGGCGAGCTTTTAGCCAAAGGAATAGGGGAATCCTTCTCCAGCGCTCCATGTGGGTCCATGCCTCACTAGCGCCCGGAATCGGCTCCCGAAGCGTTGAGACCGCGAAACCCGCGCCTTCTAGTGCGAGCATGTAACTTTCTAATGGCTGTGACCAACCCGCGAAGTGCATCTGCAATCCGTTCCGCTCCTCAACCCCCTCGAAGCGTTCACGCCCGAAATAAGAATTGTGGATGACAAACGGTGCATCTGGCTCTGGACCAACGAAACGGCCGCGATCCGCAAAAGGATGTACGATGGAAATAACCAAGATCCCAGAGGGGCGCAGAACGCGCCCGATTTCTCTTAGCGCCGTAGGAACGTCCTCAATGTCCATCAGCACATTGTAAGCGATGGCAAGATCGAATGTATCGTCTGCGAACGGTAAGTTACCCACCGACGCCACCTTGTACTCATCCGCTGATCCGGCCTGTTCAGCCGCCGATATAAACGCTTCGACAGGATCAGTTGCCGTCACGCGGTAGCCGCAATCCTTTAGGACACGCGAGACGCGTCCTTCACCGCAACCAACATCAAGCGCTTCACCGTGACCCCGTCCGACGAAGGCGAGCAACGAGGCGCGATATGCCCAGAAAGCGTCGTGGTTCGGAGTCCGAGCCCAAGCCACCCACTCTGGTGCTATTCGGGACCAATGCTCATGATCCGGATTCATGTTCGTCGCCAGTCCTTTCCAACTCTTCAGCCAATAGTCACGCTAAAAATCTGCAATGGTTTAGTTTGCTGGGCCCAGTTTATGCAAGCAGCATTCAGCGCGCACATATCATTTGTATGTACCGGTTCCCTAGCGCCTACGGATAGGGGAAGCGGGAGGAGACTGTTTGAAAGCTCCCGTCGCAGGAGCGGAAACGCTGGCGCATCCCGAGCCCGGTTTTTTTACTCTTGGGATCAAGAGTTATGGCCGTCGATCCGACTTTTTGATTCAAGCGGGGCAAAAGCAAGTTCAGACGGTACTGGATTCCTTTCACAAGAATTAAGTATGAGGTCAGCGTCAGCCCCTTCGCGTGGGTCGCTTTTTCCATTGGCGGACGCGTTTTTATCGGCCGCCCTGTTGTTGAAACATCGGTGAGTTCATACGTCGCAAGCATCGATCTTTTACGTCATCGTCAGCCCTTAACGGCGTTCTGGAGATACTGCCGGATGCAGTCTGGTAAACAGGCACGTGCCCGCAAATAGGGCAGCTCTCATGGGTATCTGTCGACCCTGAACGTCTTGTGTTTACCGATTCGAGGTCTTGTGTACTCTATGATCCCTCTCCAGGACCGGTCAGATCTTCCGGCCGCTGGTAGCCCTTCATCAGCTCTTCAATGATTGCCGGATCGATCTCCGGCTTCTTGCCTTCCTGGCCCTGCGGTGCTTGCTCCTTGTTCTTGGTCACTTCCATCTCCTTCTACTTCAGGTTGTGACCCAGACACAAATTTCAAGACACCCTCGACAGTGCAAAAGAGCTTTGAGCGCCACGGCTTACCCCAAGCCATTCGCAGCGACAACGGAGCCCCATTTGCCAGCCGCAGCGCCATCCAGCTCTCACCTCTCGCCGTTCAT
>DASTDH010000061.1:0-2695 GCA_035710445.1 Chthoniobacterales bacterium | reverse complement strand
AGCTCGCGTGAGGATTTCGACTACGACTATCGGGCGGCGAACCTTGCCGCGGTCCAGATCCAGATGGGGAAGCTCGACGACGCGATGAAGTTGCTCGATGGGCGAATTTTGGAATCGCCGAACTATTCGCTGTTATGGTCGAATCGGGCGGCTCTCCACCTAGTGCTCGGACAGGTGGCCCTCGCCCGCGCGGATGCCCGAACCGCCCTCCAGCTTGACCCCAGCAACGCACAGGCGCGAATCATTCTCGAGCATCCGCAGGCGGGCAACCTGCATTAATGCCCTTCCTATCCAGGACGATAGGCCCTGCAGCGGCAACCGGGGAAATTGCACTGCGTCCCGAGTTTCTGATTGGCGTACATCCTAGCGTGAATGCTCTTGGGATGCCCGCACTCGCAACGCAAGAGAGATTTCCGTCCTTTTCTTGCGCCTTTAATAGAAGAGCCTGGCCCTGAGCTGCCCCGGCCTTCCCGCTGACCTGATGTAGACACGGTGGGACCTCCGATACCTGAGAGGGGCCCGGAGACCGTTCGCCGCGCGGCGTCGCCAACACCCGCCAACGGCGAATAACTGCCTCGTTATATCATAGATTCCTACTTTTGACAGATGTCCGCAAGGAATTAACATGCGCCTCAAGTCGAGAGCTCATGGTTCGGATAGTCGTAGACTCCGCGCCCCGTTTTGCGGCCGAGGCGCCCTTCCTCGACGAGCTTTCTCAGGAGCCGATTGGGCCGGTACTTCTCTCCGAGCGTGGAGTGGAGATATTCAAGGATTCTAAGCCGTACATCCAGACCGACCAGATCCACCATTTCAAACGGGCCCATCGGATGGTTCAGCCCCAGCTTCACCGCTTTGTCAATGTCCTCGGCAGATGCCAGCCCCGCTTCGAGCATCGCGAACGCTTCATTACCGATGAGCGCGTTTACGCGGCTGGTGATGAAGCCAGGCGATTCCTTGACGACCACCACGTCTTTGCCCATCCGGGAACCAACTTCCCGGCAGGTAGCGATGGTTTCGTCGGAGGTTTTCGGTGCACGCACAATTTCGACCAAACGCATTTTCGGCACGGGATTGAAGAAGTGCATTCCCACGCAAAGTTCCGGCCGGTAGGTCATTTCTGCCATTTCGGCGATGGAAAGGGAGGACGTGTTGCTGGCCAAAACGGCAGTCGGCCGGGCGAACTTATCGAATAGTGTATAGAGCTCGAGCTTCAGTTCCATTTCTTCGGGAACCGCTTCAATCAGAAAGTCGGCCTCGCGACAAGCGGCCTCAACTGAAGAAACGGTCTCAATACGGGCGAGAGCCGCCGCACAGTCTTTCGCGTTCACCTTGCCGCGAGCTACTCCTTCTTCGAGCGCTTTTTTGATCCAGGCGGTCCCGTTTGCCAGGTTTTCCGGCATCACGTCTTCGAGTACGGTCCGGTAACCACCGAGCGCCGCCGCGTAGGCGATTCCCCGGCCCATTGTCCCGGCACCGATTACACCGATTGTCTTTAGGTCCATGCGCAATCACTCTCCGCTCGAAGTTGCGACTTCCTAAAAGGCTATTTCAGAAGCTTCCGGTAGGCCGATTCATCAAGTCCAAGTATGATTTGTGCGCCTCGCACCACGACGGGCCGCTTGATGAGATTGGGATTCTTGGACATGAGGCGAATGGCATCGGCTCGCGACGGAATTTTCTCCGCCATGTTCCGTTCGCGATAGAGTTCGTTTCGCGGATTCAAGAATGGCTTGTAGTCCCGCCTGCCGATCAAGTCGTCCAGTTCTTTCTCGGATAGCGGCTGCTTGTCCAGATCGCGCGAGTCGAGTTCCGCCCCCAGCTCTAGCAAGAGACCTCTTGCTTTCCGGCAGGTCGTTCAAGTCGGTTTTTGATAGAACTTCACTTTGATTCCAGCCATGGCTCTCTCCTGACGAGTCCTCGGATTGCGCTGAAATGTTTCGTGTGCCGATTAGTAGCGCGGTACGCTCGGATCGATTTCCAAGGACCACCGGTCAATGCCGCCTGCCAATGATTGAGCGGTTTCAACTCCCTGAGCGCGCAGCCATGCTGCAACGTCAAGGCTGCGCTGCCCGTGGTGGCAGTAGCAGATCACGTCCTGATCCACGTCGAGCTGCTGCAGGTTTGCGGGAATCGAGCGCATGGGGATCAATTTCGCGCCTTCAATTCGGCAAGTGTCGTATTCCCACGGCTCTCGAACGTCAACCAATAAGAACGGTTCTCCGGCTTTTTGCTTCTTCTCGAGGTCGCTAACGCTGATCTCCAATTCGCTCATCGTTCAATTGTATCGCGATCAGCGTCCTTTGAAATTCGGCAGGCGCTTCTCGAAGAACGCATGAATTCCTTCCAGCGAATCTTCCGAGGCAAAGCAGCGCATCTGCTGCACAACCTCAGCTTCGAGTGCGCGCTTCAGCGCCTCTTTTTCGGCGCCGAATAGCGTCTGCTTTACCGCCCGCATGGCCAGGGGCGGGCCCGCTGCGAGTTTCGCCGCGAACGCTCTTGCCTCTGCTTCGAGCCGTGCTGCCGGAACGACACGATTCACAAGGCCCAGCCGTAACGCAGTCTGGGCATCGATCATTTCACCCGTGTAAAAAAGCTCTGCCGCCTTTGACGGCCCCACCAGCTGCGGCAGGAAGAACGTCCCGCCGTAATCCGGAAACAAGCCGACTTTCGCAAAATTCTGTCCAAAGGCTGCGTC
>DASTDH010000060.1:0-4227 GCA_035710445.1 Chthoniobacterales bacterium | reverse complement strand
TCACGTTGCACGCGGCGTGCCAATCCTCGATATATCGCATAAGCGTCTCATCTACAATAACTTGTGCGGCACATACCTTTACACGACCCGGTACGAATATTTGCATAAATACGAGTTCTCATTTCGCATTTGCGGTCCATTGCCGCGATTTCTTGAAAGCGAGCGACTGCGGGCGGCGGCAAGAAGAGTGAATTCCAATTGCGACATGCTTTCGCTCGGACAGTCCTAGTGATTTCATGACTATTGGTGGGAGTAATGGTTAGATCCTTACACAAAAAAGCAGAGGGTTTATGCGGCTTTTGGGGTTTTACTAGAGGGATTGCTGTATGTATCCGATTTCGTTTATTCCCGACTTCCTGCGAAATGAAGTTCGACGTTTTCATACCACGTTCGAGGCAGCGACGGAGGATAGCATTCCTGAGCCAGCCAGAAGCGCCAACGCTATCTCTGTCGTCCAAAACAAATTAGCGAAATATATAAAACCGACCGTGGTTCTACCTACCGTAGCCCTGTTGGGTGTCGGCCTTCTCTCCACTGCGGTTTTCCGCAGCCCATCTTCGAATGAACCAGTGACCTTTGCGAAAAATGGGCGTCAAACGCTGACTTGTCAGAACATGACTGTTTCTCTCCAAAGGGGTAAACTTATTCCGGGAGGCGAAGGGGCTTGCCAGGCGGCGAATATTCGTTGCACAGCTGCAATGATGGACATGTCGCAGCTCTGCCGGGACAAGTGTGTTTCCAGCGCACCTTAAGTCGAACGGGGACCCAAAGCAGCGTCCTGGGGTGTCGGCAGCACGGGGACTATTCATCCCTGGTCGTGATTCCTGTCAACGAGCGATGATGTACGACGGGATGGAGTTCCGCTGCAGGCTGGCGCTAGGTTTATCAACGTTGCGTCTGTGACAAAGAAGTACTCATAGAGAGGGTTAGCAACGTCTGCAGTGTTTAACCTACTGGAGATGGCGAACAGCTCGCCATTGAATAGTGAACATAAAGAAAACAGGAATCATTGCTATATCTACAATCGGTCTGGCCCTCGGCTCCTTACCGAGTGCTTCGGCGGATGTGCAGTTGAGAAAGTTGAGGCAAAGCGCGTTTGAGCCGCGAAAAGGGTCAACTAGAATTGAAAGTGCGGATGAGGCCGCGCAACTACCAGTAGGGACCACGTTACTTTTTAGATGCGCCAGATGCGGGGGTTCGCAATCGGTGGCGGTCGATGCAGCAAAAACACAATTAGCCTGGTTTAGTGGTAATGCGAAGAAATGTCCGGGGCCATGCGGAGGGTCGGTACGCTACGAAAGCGTTCGATCACCAGTAGGACCGGATCATCCTTATACTCGCAACACCTGCTCGCGTTGTAGAAAACCGACCACTTCGTGGACCGTGGCCCAATCAACTCAGCGCTAGCCCAAGTTTAAAACGGGCTAGCATAGTATTCGGATAAGGCGATCAAAGCCGATTCAAGTTAGAGATCAACTTTTCCGCCTGGTTACGTGTTTCACACGAACCGCTGGGAGAAGGCTTAGCGCGACGGAGCCGCAACCAGCAAGATTCATCGTGATGGGCGTATCCGCGTTGAGGCGTATTGGCGAAAAACTTCTTCGCGAAAAAAAGATTCTGACTAGAGCAACCGGAAAGCAGGTCTGAAATTATCCGCGATCCTCTCCAAGGTCCGCTCTCCTTAGTACGTTCCAGTGCGCGGGGGCGAGCCGTAGAGGCTTTGAACACTCGCGGCTTTGGTTTGGTTACGAGCCCCTGGCGGGCTCCTGAAAATCAGCATCCATCCAATAATCATAATAAGAAAGAGAAGAGAGGCCGCCAAGAGGGTCGGCCGGGTACCAGCGATCTCTGCAGTCAGGCCCCAGACAACTCCACCAATTGTCACTGCACCTTGGGATAAAACCATCATCAACGCGCTGATGCGACCGCGTGCTGAATTTGGTATGGCACGCTGAGCAATCACCCATAGTTCTGAGGCGGCTAAAGTCCAGCTCGCACCAGCTAAAGCCATTGGAACCAAGCAGTACAGGCAGTGGTGAACCATCGCCATCACAAGATAGATACCGGCGAGAGTGACTTGGGAAATCGTCATCAAAACTTCGGTTGAAAATCGTGATCGCAGCCACGGTATGATAAAGATCGCGCTTGCAACTGAGCCAACTCCCATGCTGGCAAATACCAGCCCAAGCGACGATCCGTCCAATCTCAACTCTTTCAGAAGCAAAACCGGGGTCAACGCCGGGACCACCACGACAAAAGAGCTGAAAATCGTGTTTCGAAGTAGGATACTTCGTACGTTCTGGGTCTGCCCGACGTAACGGAAGGCGCTCGAAATAGAACGAGCAAAGCTCGTCAAAGTCTGGCTCAAGCCCGACCCGGTTTTTTGGAGAGAGGGAATCGCCGCAAAAACCAACAAGAAGCCCATCGCGTTCAGACCGAACACCACCGGCGCAGCAACTTTAGCCAAAAGAACACCGGCCAGAGCCGGGCCAAGAATACTCGATATGTTGAGCTGTACGCCGGCCAGAGTGGTGGCTGATGGTAGCTCCTCGTCAGTGACGATTTGTGGAATAAGCGATACCCATGCCGGGGCGTTGATGGCAAACCCGACGCCGAGCAAGAACACCCCAGCTAGAAGTAGTATTGGATTCAATCTACCAGCCCATCCTAAAAGTGCCAAAGCGCCTGCGCATCCGGCAAGCCACAGGTTGGCCAACCGCAGTATTCTCCTTTCATTGAATGCATCGGCCAGCGCTCCGCCAGGGAGAGTGAAGAGGAAGAACGGCAGCGCCGCCAGGCTTGCGATCAAAGAAATAAAGAGGCCGGACGGCGACATCAAGTTCATCATCCACGTGGCCGCCGTGTCGTGAGCGGCCACCGCCGTGCCGGAAACCAAGCTCGCAAGCCAAATTCTCAGAAAAGCTCGATTGAGTAAGGCGCTCGAACCGATCATCGTTAGTGACTAGGAAAACTTGTATTCGAGCGCCGTCCCAATCAGCGCTGCCTTGATCGCTAGTTGTGTTTACTTCGCGCGAAGGTGTTGGGTGTGCGTTTTGGTAACGCTGAATCCGGTCTGATCTCCCACACCTTGTCCCGATTTACTGACGGCAATGCTCGCCGGTTGTTGACTCTCTTTGTTCTTGAAGTACGCCCCAGGGATTGGAAGGCCATGTCTCGTGAAAATGTCCGGTGTTTCAGCATTACTGAGCAAAACGCCTCCCAAGAACGCCCCTGTAACTAGCGTTGCGAGCCACCATTTGATCATTTTTTGCATTTGATTTGTGTTTAGAAAGTTCATGCTCATTGGTCGAAAGCTATCGAGATTTTCTTACACAGAATTATGAAGCGGAGCCCCTGACAGCCAAAGCGGCCGAGAAGGATCGCGCTTTCGGAATTTGCAACGGCAATAGCTTAGGAACCCGCTCTCGTTGGAGAATGAACGTGCCGGGTCTGCTTCTTCGCAGCCTTGGATGTCTTTTGGCCTCCAACGCCCTGCCCAGCCTTACTGACCGCGACTGTCGCTGGTTGTTGGCTCTCTTTGTTCTTGAAGTAAACACCCGGGACCGGAAGCCCGTGCCTCGTGAAGATGTCCGGTGTTTCAGCGTTGCTCACCACGGCACCTCCCAGAAGTGCTCCCACTGTCAGCGTCGCCATCCCAAATTTAACTATGGTTTTCATTTGTGTATGCGTTTTTTAGTGTAAGCGCACTTGCGCTCACAGGGTATAACCCCGGCGGTGCGCAAAACCCTCAAAAAATCAACGTACCGGAGGCTGGAAGCAGATGGGGAGTCCGGCTTCGAGAAATGTAAATGTGATAAGTTCCGTTTACATGTCTCCCGATATTGCCCTGGAAGCTGCTCGTGGAACCAAGTGATGGCCGCTGCGTTCGATATAAGGAATTGCGAGAGTTAGGGGGCGAAGCGCTCGCCGGATTGTCGTTCGATGATTACCAGCGATGTCCTGTCTCGAAGTGGTAGCTGGCGAACTCAGCCGCTTTGCTCGCAGATTCTCTCGATATAGGGGTCCGCTCACGAAACGGATTATAGAGCACGTTAAGGCTTGAGAAACGGTAGGAGCGGCCGAGCGCAAGAAGTGGCGGCCTTTTTTCGATGCTATATCAGTATTTGCGAGTTACGGAGTGAATCGTGCCTCGACGCTCCACTCTGACGCTCGCTGAGCGAGAATCGCTATTCGCAGTGCCGACTGACGAAGCGGAATTAATTCGCC
>DASTDH010000059.1:0-8316 GCA_035710445.1 Chthoniobacterales bacterium | reverse complement strand
ATTAACAGACATCCAGGCGGTCCGACGGAGCGACAATCTCTACAAGAAGTACCTGGGTGGAGTGTACGGCGCTGTGCCGCGTGTTGGATGATGGGCAGGCGACGGCCAACAATTCCGCCTCGCCGCCGATTCTTTCTGGGTTGCGAGGGAGCAAGCGAACGAAGTTACGGAGCGTTGCTCCAGATCTTGGCCGATGAATTGGAACAACTGCATGTTTATCTTGATCTGCAAGACTTGAGGGGTGGCGATCCGCTCGCGATCGTGGAAACGGCCGTTGCTCAACTGAGCAGACAGACTCGCAACCATGGTTCATTCGTTGCCAAGGCCGTGTTGTTGGACGAAGACAAACTTGGTCGGAATCCATGCAGAGACGCTCAGATTGGGCCTTTGGCACAACGGAACGGACTCTTGTTAATCTGGCAACGGCCTTGCCATGAAGGGCTCTTGCTTCATCATTTGCCCAATTGCCAAACTCTGCGTCCATCCACTGCTGCTGCTGCCGATTCCGATCTCCGCCGGGAGTGGCCTGCTTACCAAAAACCGATGACGGCCAATCGGCTCCGAGCCCGGATCGGATTAACCGAACTGGCGAGCGCGGCGACCGTCGAACATGAGCTGGCGGGTCTGTTGTCCTTACTTGGCTT
Organism: Chthoniobacterales bacterium; assembly: GCA_035710445.1. GTDB lineage: Bacteria > Verrucomicrobiota > Verrucomicrobiia > Chthoniobacterales > JAFAMB01 > DASTDH01. The sequence continues at coordinate 7,672 of DASTDH010000059.1, read as the reverse complement.
TTTCCAGCTGCTAGGAGATTCGAGCGACACGGCGCTAGACTCGAGATGGAAAGAAAGTTCCTACCGATCCAAAGCTACCTTTCAATGATCACGGTCCATACGCATTTAGACGTATGCGTCCTACGGGAAATGACCTAGACCACAACCCCCTGAAGATCGCAGAATTCCAAGATCGACTGCTCAATACAAAGAGAACGGTATGGACAAACTTTGTCCGTGTACTAAAAGAACAAACAGCCAGGGCGAAGGCCAAATGGAGAAAGATTGCTGGCTGAGGAGGTAAGGACGACGAGATTTTCTGGCCCCGCGGTTAGATGAAGATGGTTTTTCAGGGGCGTTGTGGGTCAATCGTCACAGATGAAAACCGATACGAATGACAACAACAACCATGCCTGATGCGTGTACAGTTGTTATGCGATTCTGCTATGCGATCAATCCGTGAACCCTACTGCAACAAACGTAAGTACCGTCTGCTAAGTAATTTGTGAATGATGGCGGATGGGGCGGGATTCGAACCCACGGTACGGTTACCCGTACGCCTGATTTCGAGTCAGCAATCTTTGTTTTTATGAAGCTGCTCGCTGCAATACCTGTCTGAAGCGTACGACGTTCGGCCGTTCATTAGGTGGCTTAATCTTCCAAAACTTTCGCGCCTCGGCACTCTGAGCCCGGCTCGTTTTTCATTTATGGCCAAAATCCACCGCAGAGCCGAATACTCAGGAGTTTCTACAGAGCAGTGAAAGAAGGGGCCGAGATGATACGTAGCAGTGATACGTTTTCAGATCGGATTGGAGCAAAATCAAGGCGCATTTTATCCCGCAGGCGCATCTTGAGCTCGATCGACTTTTGAATTACGCGGTCGGAGTAAAGGAGGTTGACGCTATCGAGAAATTTGTTTTCGTATCAGCTCGTCCCGGTCAGTCATTGGAGAACGCTAAGAAATTGCGATCAGCGTTCGACAGGCTCGTAGCCATCGCAGCAGGCGAACCGCAGGCGTCTTTCGTGACGCACGAGAGTTGGTCGAATCCTGTCGAGATTCGGCACCAGGCGCCTACGGATCGTCACGCGGTTGTACTTGCGCCCAACGGTAACCGTCTTGGTATCGGGTAGTCCTCACGAGAGTTGGTAAAGGTTATGATTCACCCAGACGTGGTTTGGCTATGCCGAAAGCATCACAAGGCTCAGCACAGAGCGCCTGTAACCGCGAAGCAGGTACTCGAGTCGCGCGGTGGATAAAACGCGCCTATAAACGATTTTAGAGCGTTTTCCCCGGTCGCGTTCCCCGCACGATCAAAATTTCCGCGCAAAAGCTTGCACATGCCTTGTTGTGCGAAGTGGCTATTCTAGAGGGAGAGCCACAGTTTAACACAAGATCGAAAACGTCGAAAATCGCCGTTTTTAAATTAGAAATCCCTTGCTCTATCCAGCTGAGCTAAGAGCGCTTATGGTCCTTCGTCTCCGATGACTGTCGGGTCGATGGGAATCGTAAAATAGTGGTCAGGTTGAAAAACACAAGTCACTGGGAGGATCCAGAGAAAATGGCCCGGTGCGTCAGTACTCTGGCGACGCTGCCCTACTGAATCCTCAAATTTCTACCTGGCATGACTCAATAGGAGCTGGAAACCCAATGAAACGGATTGTCACGCATCCAGCGATTCCTCCATGAACCGAGTCAGCTCTGGGTCTGGCTTCCACATACCATTGGCGTATTCGGACCAGCCTTCCTGGGCTACGTACCGATGCGCATACACGAGCTCCTTCTGGCTGAGTTTCCGGTCATTAAGCTCGACATTGGGTCGAACGACGCAGTTGCGGCCGCTATAAGTGCGCACAACGTCCAGGTAGATCCTGGCCGGAGTGATGATGACTAGAGGACGCATCTGAAACCTGTCTACTTCATCGACCAAGATGCGATTTACTAAAGCGCATTCTATAGCTCGGTGACCGGAGCTTTTCAGAATTCCGCTAAGACGGTTGAAAGAGGGCCCGGGATGGCGTCGGGGCTCAATGCCGGCAAATTTTTGCCGCTACGCTTCTAGAAATTCTAAAGTTCGTGGCAAGTCAGCCGTACAGCTAAGCAGCGCAACGACAAAATGAACGCTGATTTACCATTGGCAAGTTACACCCGGAAGCTTCGAGAAACCGTGCAATCCAGGTACGGGTCCGCCGAGATATTTGAAATCTACTCGGGATCTGGGCGGTTCATTGGTTTCCAAGTGTATCGTAATGGAACGGCCGAATGCGCGCCATTTCAGACACTTAAGGGTGCCCAAGTGCGCGCAAGCCGGCCACGCGCTATCTACGGGTTTGCAAACAACTCCAGATCGATCGAATCCGCCATCGCTCGATAGCCGGTATCATTGAGATGTCCGTGATCGCCGGAGTCGTAATCCGGTCGGAGCCGTGCGGGATGATCCGGATCGCGAACCGCAGCTTCGAAATCGATAATCCCGTCAAACGCTTTGCTGGTGCGGATCCATTCGTTCACCGCTCGACGCTTGGCTTCGCCTTCTTCGGTGTAGAAGATTTCACCCTCGCTGGGTAGAAGGGTTGCTCCGAAGATTTTGAGGTCACGCGCATGGGCGCGGGCGATCAGTTGTTTGAGACCGCCGACGATCTGTTCGGTGCTCACCGTCTGCTCGGGGAGACTATTGAGGGAAGGATGGGCAATGTCGGTCACTCCTTGAAGAACGATCACGAACTTTGCCCCGGATACGCTCAACACGTCTCGATCGAACCGCGACAGGCTGCTGGGGCCACAGATCATTTCTGGAAGATCATGCAGTATTCGATTACCGGCGATGCCGGCGTTCACCACTCCAAGCGAGAGTCCCGACTCATGCAACCGTTCGGCTAGCCGATCCGGCCAGCGCCGGTTAGCATCTAATGTCGATCCACGACCGTCGGTAATCGAATCTCCTAAGGCGACGATCGTTCCGGCATCATTGGGTGAGCTCACTTCGACCCTGGTGAGAAAATATCGTTGGGTCAGCGTAATAGCGTCAGGGATCATCTTTGCGCCGCTCTGATCACCAGGTTGGGAGAGATAGGTTGTCTGATTGGCTAATGGGTGAATGACCGCGGCGCCCGTATCTCTGGTTACGTAGAGACTGATCGCCAGCGTTGTCAGCGGTCGCACTTCGAGATCGATCGGATCGCTAAGCACGGGCGCACCCGTCGGGACAGTAATGGTCCGGCTGCCATTGAAAGTCAGCACATGATCTGAGGACGGATCGATGCTCCCTTTGTCAGACCCGGCGATAGCAAGATGCCCTGCCCCAATGACTAACGGCTGAATTCCGGTCTCATTGGATAAACGAACCCGTACCCGTTTCCCGCCAACGCTGATTCGGACGGACTGTCGAATTGTCTGATTGGAGATTTCCTCTCCGATTGCAAAGCCGGGTGCACAACCCCAAGTCGCGACCCAGTTTTTCATCACCGCCGGCTTTACTTGATTCGTTTTGCGCTTGAGTGAAAGAACAAAAAATAAGGAACGAGGTGAAGAGCAAGAGGGCGGGTCTGGCTTTGGGTGTTATCGATTGCGGAAATCGTGATCGTGACGGTCGCACCGAGCAGAGCGATACTTCCTCCATATTTGCGGATCATCGGTTGAAATCGAAATCCTCGTCAAGAGAGAGGCGTTCGTCTAGATGGACGCTGTGAAGTAGCCGAGCCTTGTGCAGTGCCTGGTGATTGGTGACTCCTCCCGGAGGGACCAATGAAAGTGGCCCAGCATTCGCCGCGCTACCGCTTACTCTCGAGTTACGAAACGTGGAGGCCAATCCAGCCGTTGACCACTGTCGTGGGCCCGCAACAGCGCATCGGTACAGAGCTGAAAAAAATGGCTCCGATCCTTGAACCCAAATTCCCGAACTAGGGTCTCCAAGCGATCCAGATTTTCCAGGCGTACACTGGTAGTCCGTTTCTTGCTGTTCGCAAGGTCACTTGCGGTATTGGGTTCCATAATATCGAATCCAAAAGCAGGCGTAGCAAGACCGCGCACTTCCGGGGAGTTTCAGAGGTATTTTAAAGGATCTTTCGATGCTACGTCGTACTCGGTTCGACGGCAACTTCATTATCTAAAACCGCTCTGCCGAGAGCGAAAGCAATTGTAACAGCAATTGTGGAAGTTTTTATTGCGATCGTGGTTAGTCTGCTCTATAAAGTTGGGCGATGATTGCGATTCTTCACCAGACCAACGACCTCAAATGCGTCCCGGTAACGATGTGGCGCATTGGTGTCGTACAGCGTTGCGACGCTACCTGTGAGCGGTGAGGAAGAAGCTCGGAAGAACTATTACAAATTTTTCGAAACACCCACCGCTGAAGCCCGGCGGTGGGTTTTTTGTGAACGGTTCGGGCGACGGCGGCGACGAGGAGGAAAAAATGAACATCCCATTGATCCACCTGACTGAAGAAGAGAGGTTCGCTGCCTTGACTCAAGTCTATATGGAGCTGGAATTGCCGTTGGCGGCCGCCGTCGATGCAGCGAATGCAGACTTGCGCGCGCTCGATGGAGGTAATCAGGTTGCCGAAGCTGCTTGATTCGTCCCCATTGGTGGAGGGCGCAACATCGGTCGTTCGTGAACTGCGCAGCCATGGCCATATTGCGTACTTTGCCGGCGGCTGCGTGCGGGATGCTCTGCTCGGTTTTCGCCCAAAAGACATTGACATAGCAACCGATGCGCGTCCGGAAGAAGTCCAGCGAATTTTCGCTCGGACCGTTCCAGTCGGCGCCAAGTTCGGGGTCATTCGCGTGCTCCAAAATCAGTGGGAGTTTGAGGTTGCCACGTTTCGCTCCGACGGCGCCTATTTGGACGGGCGGCGCCCGGAGGCGGTAACTTTCTCTTCCCCGGAAGAGGATGCTCGACGACGCGACTTCACGGTTAACGGCATGTTCTACGATCCGGTCGCCGATACCGTGGTCGACTATGTTGGAGGCCGGGAGGATTTGCGAAAGAGGTTGATCCGAGCGATCGGGGATGCCCGGCTACGCTTCGGCGACGATCGTCTTCGCATGCTCCGGGCAATTCGATTTGCGGCGACTTTGGATTTTCAAATCGATCCGGCAACATGGGATGCATTGCGGGCGGACGTCGATCAAATAAAAGTGGTCAGTCCAGAACGAATCCGGGACGAGTTGATGAAGATTCTGGCCGACGCTCACCGGTTGCGCGGGTTCGATCTTTTGGATGCGAGTGGATTGCTGGAACAAATCCTTCCGGAAGTGAGCGCCCTGAAAGGTTGTGAACAGCCTCCTCAATTTCATCCGGAAGGCGACGTCTTCGTTCACACTCGCAAGATGCTGGAACTGCTGCCATCCGACGCATCTCCGTTGCTAGCCCTCATGGTGCTGCTGCATGATATCGGTAAACCACTTACACAAACTTGTGACCCAGCGGAAGGTCGCATTCGCTTTAATAGTCATGATGAAGTGGGCGCATCGATGAGCGCCGCGGTGATGGAGCAGCTCCGCTTTTCCAGCGTGGAAATCGAAGCGGTCGTGGGCGCAGTTCGATCTCACATGATGTTTAAGGATGTGCCCAAGATGCGTCCGGCGAAACTACGTCGCTTCATGGCTCGAGACAATTTTCCCCTGGAGCTTGAACTACATCGAGTTGATTGCTTGAGCAGTCATGGCGATCTGGAGAATTTTGAGTTCCTTCGGCAGAAGGAAAAGGAGTTTGAGAATGAGCCATTGATTCCGCCGCCGCTGGTGAATGGCTACGATCTAATTGCTCTCGGCCTTTCTCCGGGCCCGCGGTTTGGTGAAATTCTGGAAAAGGTACAGACAGCCCAACTCGAAGGAGAAATCCGTTCTCGCGAAGATGCGTTGGCGCTGGTGCGCAAGTTGACAGGGGAAAGCGAGAGGGGCTCGTGAAACGCGGCTAGCGTTTTGGTGCGATTTGCTTCAAGAACCGAAACAGGAAAAAGAGCGTACCGGTTGCGGAGAGCAGAGCCGCAACCAGCAGGAGTCCAGCCAGTATCGGATGGTGCTCTTCAAGCTCGTCATAGAGTAGTCCGGCGGCGACGCTACCCGCGGCAATGCACGCGATCATGCCCAGGGCTGCACTCAGGAGCGAGAATAGTTTGGTGAAAGCGATTGGCCGATACTACCGGAAGCGGCAATCTACGGAAACAGATTTGAGGGGCAAAGTGCAGCTTCTGTCCCAAAGCGACAGCAGGACTCGGCCCAGGGTTCGGTCCCAATGGGAATGACAGGATTCAACCTGGGCCCGGTCCAGTTGTAGTTGCTCCATAGCAAGGAATGTAGACGTCTCCTCGAGTCGCTCGGACGTACGAAGAGGCGCATACCTGCTGCCACAATTCGACAACGCAAAGGAAGGCGCGCAAAAGTGAAAGATCTTCGAACGCGGTCATTCAGAATATGAATAACTGAAATCGGTATTTGGCGTCTGTACGAAAAGTTAGCCCGAATCTATAATGCCTCCGCCATGAATACCAACATCCCAAGCTCTCAAGTTGGAACGAACATACGGAAAATTGTCGTCATCGGAGGCAGCGGGCTTATCGGCACAAAACTCGTGAAGAACCTTCTTCAACAGGGCCACGAGGTGGTGGCTGCATCACCCTCCACGGGCGTCAACACCATCACCGGCGAGGGACTGGCCGAAGCGCTTGCCGGCGCGCAGGTAGTCGTCGATGTCGCAAACGCACCCTCGTGGGAGGACCAGGCCGTCTTGGAATTCTTCGAGAAGTCGGGGCGCAACCTCTTTGCCGCGGAAGCGGCCGCGGGAGTCGGCCATCACGTGGCATTGTCGGTCGTCGGCACCGAACGCCTGCTCGCCAGCGGCTATTTCCGCGCGAAACTGGCTCAGGAGAATCTCATCAAGGCCTCGCCGATTCCCTACACCATCGTTCGCGCCACGCAGTTCTTTGAGTTCGTGGGCGGCATTGCCCAGTCTGCAACCCAAGGGGAGACGGTTCGGCTCCCGGCGGCCTTGATGCAGCCCATCGTGTCGGACGATGTCGCCGCCGTCATGGCCGACGTCGCGGTGGCGGAACCGTTGAATGGCACGGTCGAGCTGGCGGGCCCCGAGCCGATCCGTCAGGACGAGCTTGTCCGGAAGTTCCTGAGCGCAACGGGGGACCCGCGGACGGTGACCACCGATCCCAGCGCCCTCTATTACGGCATCGCATTGACCGACCAAAGTCTCACTCCAGGAGACAACCCGATCCTCGGTCCCACGCATTTCGCGGATTGGCTCAAAGCCGCAAAAACTCACTAGATAATCCGCACCGTTTCTTCAGAGCGCTGAATAGGCAATAGCAAGTTTCGCGGCCGCATAATGGACCATTCCGAGAACGAGAATAATAGACTCATCGCGAGCCCAATCAACCGACGACATTAAGAAGAATAACTTATGGAAAGGACACCCAATTTCATTAAACAGCTGTTCAACGCAGGGAACTCGACCGGGAGGACCTCCAGAATTGTTATAGCACTCCTGTTGCTGTCGTGCATGATCGCGAGCGTGTCGGCTGGCGAGCCCGGGAAGGTCACCGATCTCATGAGCAAGGCATTGGTCGGCATTCCCGGTAAGGAAGTCACGATGATCACGGTAGACTACCCTCCGGGTGCAACGGACCCGGTTCATCGCCATAACGCCAGCGCATTTGTCTATGTGCTTGAAGGATCGGTTGTGATG
>DASTDH010000058.1:0-6347 GCA_035710445.1 Chthoniobacterales bacterium | reverse complement strand
GCTGATATGGCTGCTGGTTCGGAGCCGGCTGATATGCCTGCTCGACCGCTCCCTTTACCTCATTCCCAGCCGCATGCAGTTCCTTGTCGAAGTCTTCTCGCGCTTTGCGAAATTCGTTCATGCTTTGCCCCAGACTCCGGGCCAATTCCGGAAGTTTTTTGGCGCCGAATAAGACCAGTACTATTACCAGAATCAATACCCATTCTGACGGTCCCGGAGCTCCAAACGCGAGCATATTCATTACGTAGTTTCTTTCAGAGATTAAATGCGGACGCTACTTCCAGAAGCTTACGTCACACTTATTTGAGGGTTTTCAGACGGGATATCAAATCAGCCTTGCTGGTGAGACCGACCACTTGGTCTTTCACTTCGCCACCTTTGAAGAAAAGAAGAGTCGGAATATTGCGGATCCCAAATCGACTGGAAAGAGTTGGACTGTTATCCACGTCCACTTTGGCGATTTTGACATTCTCGCCCTGCTCTTTCGCGATCTCATCCAATACCGGGGCAATCATACGGCAAGGGCCGCACCAGGAAGCCCAAAAATCGACTAAAATCGGTACCGGAGATTCGCTGATCGCCTGATCAAAGTTGGATTCGTTCAAGTGTATTACCGATGCTGTAGACATAGAAGAAGCAGTAGACATATGTTTAGAGGTGCTTAGATGGCCAAAAAGGGCCGTTAACTAAAGGCTACCAAACACTCTACGATAAGCGAAATCGCCGAAAAAGCGAGTACCAACCCAGCGAGCGGCACAATCCAGGGATCCCTCCGCGATGGCGGCACCTTTGCCATCAACCTCTCACTGGTATTCACGGCTGTCGCCAGCGTCGACACTTCGGCATGAATCTCCGTCGCCGCCGGCCTGGGGGGGAGCGGAATACGTGCCAATTTCTTCTTCTCTTCCGGCATGTGACTTCCCCTCATTACCGGCGTTCCGAGGTCGCTTGTCAAGGGCTAGCCTGAATCGACTGCAAATCCTGGGAGGTTCGTCATCGTGCCCGCTCCGGAACTGTTTCCGTTTGACCGCCAGGGGTTCACCGTTCACGGTTCGCCACGCAGGCTTCTCGAGTCTGGATTTCGGGCGACCGTGGCCTCCCTCACACGGACCACCGCCAACTCCTGGCCCCTGACTCCTGTATTCCGCATTTATGAAGCTACTGATCACCGGAGGCGCCGGCTTTATCGGCTCCCATCTTGTCGAAGCGCTCGCCGCTCGGGGCGACTCGGTTTCGGCGATCGATAACTTCAACGACTTTTACGACCCGGCGATCAAGCGCTCAAATGTTAACAATTTTCCGGGCTCCGTCCGGCTCCATGAGATCGATCTTTGTGATCCAGCCGCTGTCGCCGGTACGTTGGCCCAGGAAAAGCCGGATGCGATCGTCCATCTTGCAGCCCGCGCAGGTGTCCGCCCTTCGGTTCAGTCGCCGGAGTTGTATTTACAGACCAACATTTTCGGTACCTTTAATCTGCTTGAGGCGGCCCGGAAAAACGGCGTGTCACGATTCATTTTCGCCTCCAGCTCCTCGGTATATGGGGCGACCCGCACACTTCCGTTCCGCGAGGATCAGCCTATCCTGCAAACACTTAGTCCGTATGCCAGCACTAAATTGGCGGGCGAGCAGCTTTGCTCAAACTATTCTTACCTTTACGGATTACAGGTCGTCTGCCTTCGGTTCTTCACCGTCTACGGTCCACGCCAACGTCCCGATCTTTCGATTCATCGGTTCACTCACCTAATCGCCAACGGCAAGCCGATCGAAGTATACGGCGACGGCTCGGCTGCTCGGGATTTTACCTATGTTGACGACATCATTCAGGGGCTGTTTGGAGCGATCGAGTTCCAAGATTTACCCTTCGATGTCTTCAATCTGGGCGAGAGCGACACGATCGATTTGCTCTCCATGATCGGCGAAATCGAGAAAGCACTGGGACGCAAGGCGACTATCGAATTTCGCCCGCCAGTTCCAGGCGATATGCCACGCACCTTCGCTGATATTACCAAAGCCAGGAAATTGCTGAACTACCGACCCACGACCTCGATCCAGGAAGGGATTCCGAAGTTCGTAAATTGGTATACAGAGCAGCAGGCGCACCGATGAAACCGACGCAGATTGAAACTGTAGAGCAGCTTTGCCAGGCGCTGGTACAGATCCCCAGCGAAAATCCCTCGGGTGCGCCCGAGAGCAAGGGCGAAGCTGCGATGGCACAATTCGTTGCCGATTTTCTGACCGACCGAGGCGCAATCGTTCAGTTCGAATCAATCGCGTCGGGACGCCCGAATGTCTATGGCTGGTTTCCCACTCCCGCGAATTCTCAATATCGCATCTTGTTCGCACCCCACCTCGACACGGTGCCGGCTCGAGGTATGATCATCGACCCGTTTGCCGCCCGACTTCGCGACGGCCGAATTTATGGTCGCGGTGCCAGCGATACCAAGGGGCCGATGGCGGCCATGTTATGGGCACTTGCCACCGTCGATTTGGCGCAGCTCAACATCACGGTCGGTTTCGCCGGTTTGGCGGACGAAGAGGCAGACCAAATTGGAGCGAAGATGTGCGCGAAAAACCTGAAAACCGATCTCGTAATCGTGGCTGAGCCGACCGATCTTACAGTGGTCTACACCCACAAAGGGACCGCTTGGACCGAGTGGGAAGCCTGCGGAAAATCAGCGCACGCCGCTATGCCGGAAACCGGCGCCAACGCGATCGAGCTGTTGATGAACGCTTATACCGACCTGAAGCAGGCTTTTCCCCAGCTCTGCGCCGCGCCGGAGAACTCGTTACTCGGTCCACCCACGATCAGCCTCGGAACGATTCAAGCGGGAACGAAGATCAACGTGGTACCGGACCGGTGCGTTGCAGAAGTTGATATCCGGACGCTTCCGGGCCAGGAGAAGATGGTCAGCGCGGTGCAGGAATTTCTGCGTGAGCGCCATCCGGTAGTTAGCATTCGCCCGCTTAAGATCTCCAATCCCATGTATACCGATCCGAACCATCCCTTAATCCAAAGACTCGTGGCCCAAGGCGCGTCGCTGGCCGGCGCCTCCTGGTTTTGTGACGCCGCTCATTTTGCCGACCAGGGAATTCCGGCAATCGCCCTTGGACCAGGTTCGATCAAACAGGCGCATACCAGCGATGAATTCATCGGTGTCGCCGAACTCGAACGCGGCGTTGAATTCTTCCGTAACTTTCTGCTTTCTTTTCGCCCATGAGTGACGCCGCCGCGAAAACCGCAATCTCGCCCACCCGATCCGAAGATTTCCCCGAATGGTATCAACAAGTTGTTCGGGCCGCCGACCTCGCCGAGAACTCGGAAGTCCGCGGCTGCATGGTGATCAAGCCGTGGGGCTTCGGCATTTGGGAAAACGTCCAGAAGCAACTCAACGCGATGTTCAAAGCGACCGGACATCGCAACGCTTATTTTCCGCTCTTTATTCCGCTGAGCTACATGGAAAAGGAAGCCGAGCACGTGGAAGGTTTTGCCAAAGAGTGCGCGGTTGTAACCCATCATCGCTTGGAGGTTGGCCCCGATGGTAAAATGCGACCGGCCCCTTCAGCCGAGCTGACCGAACCATTGGTCATCCGTCCGACTTCGGAGACCATCATCGGCGCATCATTTTCAAAGTGGATTCAATCCTATCGCGACCTTCCGCTCCTGATTAACCAATGGGCAAACGTGGTTCGTTGGGAGATGCGTCCTCGCCTCCTGCTCCGAACGACGGAATTTCTTTGGCAGGAAGGCCATACGGTACATGAAACCAGGGAAGAGGCCGAGGCCGAGACGATGCAAATGCTCAATATTTATCGGCGATTCGCCGAAGAATTTCTGGGGATTCCGATCTATGAAGGCGAAAAAACTGAGAGCGAACGTTTCCCCGGCGCCGTCACCACTCTTTGCATCGAAGCTATGATGCAGGACCGCAAAGCGGTACAATCCGGTACTTCCCATTTCCTCGGTCAGAATTTCGCCAAGGCCGCCAACATCCGATTCCTTTCTCGGAACGGCACCCAGGAATTCGGTTGGACCACCAGTTGGGGTGTGAGTACGCGGTTGCTCGGTGAGATTATCATGATGCATGCCGACGACGATGGCGCGGTGCTTCCACCGAGAATTGCCCCGAGCCATGTCGTCATCCTTCCCATTGTGCCAAAACTGGATCAGCGCGCTGCGGTTTGGGAAGCGGCTGACAAACTCGCCACGGCACTTCAGCAACAGCGGTACGGCGGCGAACCGATTCTCGTTGAGGTGGATCGACGCGATCTCGGCGGCGGCGTCAAAAACTGGGAATGGATCAAACGCGGTATCCCCATCCGCCTTGAGCTCGGGCCGCGCGATCTGGAGAAAGGCACCGTTGCGCTTTCGCGGCGTGATCGACCGGTGAAAGAAAAAACGTTTTTGCCAAGCGGAGAGGTGATCGGAACGTTGTCGGCAACCCTCGAAGAGATTCAGAACAACCTATTCGCTCGGGCACAAGCGTTCCGCGATCAACACACCGTCCGCATCGATTCCAAAACAGACTTTTACGATTTCTTCACGCCGCAGAACACCGAGCGCCCCGAAATCCATGGTGGCTTTGCTCTCACCCATTGGTCAGGCGAGTCGGAGGTAGAAGCGAAGATCAAAGAGGATCTTAAAGTCACCATTCGCTGCATTCCGTTTTCGACCGAGCTCCGCGGAGAACCGGGTAAGTGCCCATTCTCCGGCAAGCCGAGCAAGGGACGGGTCGTCTTCGGAAAAGCGTACTGAGCGTAGGAGACAGGAGCCGGGATGGGTGGAGGAGCGCAGATTTCGCTGCTCTTGTTGGCAAAATCTAGGCCAGGACTGAATGCTTCGTTGTGGGAGAAACGCTGAGAGCGCCGCCAAAAAGTTCAGACTTCGGGAATTCTTCAGTTAATTTATAAACCGCCAAGATTGTTTGGTGAGCCTTTTGCCAGACAATGAGGTCAGTGAACGATTTGCCTCTTTATGCAGATGTGAAAACACTATTTCTGTATGTTGTGTATATTCCTTAGTGCTCTCTTTTACTCTACTCCAGTCTCCTGACTCCCCCTCCCATGCCGGAATCCCTCTCCTTTCCCCCTCCCACCTCCAAGTATGTCACCGTCCTCGGTTCCCGAATTCATTACGTTGAGGCCGGCGATCAAGAACCTCCGGTTCTCTTGCTCCACGGGATCCCAACTCATTCTTATCTGTGGCGAAACGTGATCCCTCATATCGCCCCGATCGCGCGAACTGTGGCCATCGACCTCATCGGTTTTGGCAAATCGGATAAGCCGCTCGATATGAACTACGATCTGCCCACCTATGCGCGCCATCTCGAAGCGGTGATTGATGCTCTTCAATTGAACCATTCGATTATTGTCGCCATGGATCTCGGACTGATCGCGGGCCTGCACTACGCCATGCAGCACGAGGCAAACGTAAGGGGTCTGGTAATGTTCGAAGGTTTCTTTCAACGGATGGAATTCGCGTTCTATAATCTTCCGCGACTTGCAAGAGTGAACCTCAGGCTGTTGCAGGTGAATCAAATCGGTGAGCAGTTGATTGCGAAAAACGATGGCGCCGTCACGCGTGCGCTTAAGTTGGGCACTCTGCGAAGACTTTCGGATACCGAGTTAGAAAACTACCGCGTGCCATTCGCGGACCCCGCAGTTCGCAGAAAAGTGTGGCTGCAAGGGGTCGGCCCAACCCGGCTTGGACCAAAGTCGCAGCTTTCGGGAGATACGGTCGATCTCATTAATCAATATGCAGCGATCCTACCAAAATCACGGATCCCAAAATTGCTGCTTTATGGAACACCGGGAATGGTCGTTCGCCAACGCGCCATCGTCGTTGCCCGCGCGCAGATCGACCAGATGAGGATCGAATCGATCGGTCGCGGAAAGCATTTTTTACCCGAAGACGAGCCCGAAAACATCGCCCGTCAAATTGTCAGGTTCCACGCCTGGGTTGCGAGCAGAGACCCGAACTTCTAAGTACAAAGCGCTGTCCTGAAGAGCATTGGCGACTACGTGCGCAGCCGCCGGCCGCGCACAAAATTTGCCACAAATGTGTTCCCGATGAATTTCTCGTTGTCCGGCCAATCAGACCATGAAGCCGCGGCGCTTGCACCCGCAGCGCTTAAGCTGGGAATACGTAACTGCCAAAGGGACCTGCCTGACCTGCAAGCTTCGAGCCTATTGGACTGGCCCAAGAGTTTGAGGTGGGGACCGATCCGAAACTTTTGGCAGGCGATCAGGTTATGGACGCTGCCCTAGCGGGCATCGGCAATGACCGTCTGAGCCCCTTGACCGGTCATATCTTCATGAGCCTCCATTAAGCTAAGCAGCCGAGCGGCTTC
>DASTDH010000057.1:0-17033 GCA_035710445.1 Chthoniobacterales bacterium | reverse complement strand
CACCCGCATGACACAGAAAATCTATCCGCGCAGCCCATATCTGACATTGGGCGCTTACGTTCATCTTCCCAGGCTGATCGACAAAGCCCGTCTGTCGCGCCAAGGTTCTTTGCGCGGTTACAACTACAAAACGTTGGGGTTTGATAAGCATCTCTTGTCTTTTCTGGGCATCGATGGAGATGAATTTGAAGAAGCCGCTCACCGTCTGGAGCACGATCAAGCGATCTTGGACTGGATCCATTCCCGTGGCGTCAAGCACTCTGAATCGGAGATCGCGGCCTGGAACCAAAGACAGATGGAAAAGCGACCGGACAATCCCCAGAAGCTCGCTCGGTTCTTACGAATTCTACAGGAAGTCGGGGGAAACGCCGAATCCGGCGTGGAGACGTATTTCGATCTGATTGAGTTCGAGGAGAGAAGAGACGAATTTTACCTGCGCAAGCAAAAGCCTGCATTACTGGCCAATCCTTAGAGATTGTATACAGCCGAGGCTAGGGTTCTGGCTTTTGCTTAGGTTTTTCTGTAACGGTGGGAGACGGCTTTCCGGATGGAGTGGGCTGGGGCGAGGAAGTGAGCAAATTGGTCGGAGCGGATTGCTTTTGTTCCTTCCCGAGCTTGTCGTTGAGTCGGGAGGCTTCCGCCGACGCGATCTGTGCGATCACGCTTTGTGGATATCTTTGGACCACCAATTCGTAGAATTGACGAGCTTCCTTCAACTGCCCTTTGCCCTCAGTCAGTCGCGCCTGGCTGAGCAGCGCCATTGGGGCTAAATAGGTCGTAGCAAGCTTACTAGCGATTTCCGCGTAGTATTTGATGGCTTCATCCGGCTTGGTCTCCGCTTCCGCATTGGTGGCCAGACCCATCAAACCATTCACCGCAAAGGGATGTTTTGGATAGTCTTGGACAAACCTCTGATAGGTTTTGTCTGAGTCCGGGTAACGTCCTTCGCTGGATTGTTGAGCCGCGATACGTAGCAGAGCATTTCCGGCTGCAATCGATCCGGGAAAACGCTCGACCACTTTTTCCCAACCTTCGATATTCGCAGCCGAATCATAGGCCGCTTCCGCCTGGGTTGCTTGGAGGGCCTGCCACCCAAGGTAAGTGCCGAACGCGATGAGCACCAGGAGCGCGGCGATCGATGCGATAACGATCTTCTTACCGTGCAGCGCCCAAAAGACTTCTTGATTGATTGACGAGAAGTCCGGCTCGCTGGCAGTTGTCATTCCTGAAGTCTTGTCCATCCTCAGCCACCGATCTCCGCCCTGGCTTCATCGGCCAACGCGGTGCTTAGATAGCGCTCACCAGTTGAGCAGGCGACCGTGACGATGAATTTACCGCGATTTTCGGGTCGCTTAGCCACTTCAATTGCAGCCCACACGTTCGCACCGGAACTGATTCCGGCCAGGATCCCTTCCTCCTTGGCCAAGCGCCGAGCCATCACAAACGAATCTTCATTGGTGACGGCAATGACTTCATCGACTACATCAAGATGAAGGTTTTTCGGGACGAAGCCCGCGCCGGTCCCCTGGATTTTGTGTGGGCCTGGTTTAAGGGGTTCGCCCGCCAGTGTCTGTTTTATCACCGGAGAATCCTTTGGCTCTACCGCCACGGCGTAAAAGCTCGGCTTGCGCTTTTTGATCACTTCGCTGACACCGGTGATCGTTCCCCCAGTGCCAACCGCCGAAACCAGAATATCGACCGCTCCGTTGGAATCAGCCCAGATCTCTTCCGCCGTCGTTTTGGCGTGGATTTGGGGGTTGGCGGGATTGTTAAACTGTTGAGGCATCCAAGAGTTTGGGGTTGCTTTGAGGAGTTCTTCCGCGCGACCGATTGCCCCCTTCATGCCCTCCGATCCAGGAGTCAATACGAGTTTGGCACCCAACATAGCCAGCAGGGTACGCCGTTCCAAGCTCATCGTTTCTGGCATCGTCAAAATGAGCTTATAACCCTTAGCGGCACAGACGAAGGCGAGTGCGATACCGGTGTTGCCACTCGTTGGCTCGATAATAACCGTATTCTGATTGATGATGCCTGTTTCCTCGGCTGCCTCAATCATTGCCATCCCTATCCTGTCCTTTACGCTGCCCAGCGGATTAAAATATTCGCACTTGATGGCAATCGTTGCCTCAAGACCGGCGGTGATTCGGTTGAGTTTCACCAGAGGAGTCCGGCCGACGGTCTCAACTATGTTATTATAGAGTCTCCCGGGAGTTTGCATTTGCCATGAGTCAGTTAGGGTGGAAGAGGCGAGGATTGCTTACATACACGAACGGCTGTCTCGTTCAAGTGAGAGCATAAACACCGAACTTGATATCAGATAAAGAAAAATAGCCGCCGCGGTTTCATCAGAAATGCACGGCGAAGACCATAAAACACGGAGAGGACCCATGCCAGAATTATTAAAACCCGAAGCGGTTCAAACACTGCTCCTGGAGGTTCCGGAGTGGAAGCTGGAAGGAGACGCGATCTACCGAACGGTCAAGTTCCCGAGTTTTCTTGAAGCCGTCGATGCCGTGAACAGTATTGCGCGTGAGGCGGAAGCCATGGATCACCATCCCGACATCGATATCCGCTGGCGAACCGTGCGGTTGGTGCTGTCCACGCATTCGGACGGTGGCCTTACAACCCTCGATTTTCAATTGGCGAAAAAATTGGACCAAATCCTGCCATCTTAAGAGGCTGTTGGATTTGAGTCCTTCGGTATTGAGCCGCTTTTCCTGACCTATTTCGGCCTGCTTAACCCTGCGCTTGTGCTTTCGCCCCTCAGGCGGATGCCAAAGTCCGAGGAACAGGCTCCGCCGCAGGACTTGCAGAAAAACCTCGATAACCTAGAATAGCCGGGTAGGTAGGCGATTGCTGCTGTGCCCAAAACGGGTGCGGTAGAGGAAAGTCCGAACACCAGGAAAGCAGCATGCCGCGCGAAAGCGCGGGCGTCTCGGACGAAAGTTCGAGCTGACGGACAGTGTCACAGAAAATATACCGTCCCGCGTAGGCGGGATAAGGGTGAAATGGCGGGGTAAGAGCCCACCGGATTCGGCGTGAGCCGGATCGCAAGACAAACCCCTTGCGGTGCAAGACAGAACAGAGAGTTGATCCGCTTTCCCACTCGGGTAACCGAGAGCTCTCGGGTAATAGTCGCATTCCGCTTGGCGGAACGTCCGGCTTTGGCTGGACGAGATAAATGATCGCCCTGGCTCAAATGGGCCAGACAGAATTCGGCTTAACACCACAAATCGGGGTCGGCGGAAATTCCGCCGGCCTCGCTCATCGACGTTCGTTTAATGGCCGATAGCCGATGGCCAATAGTCAAAATGGAGCCTCTATGGATCTTTGAGACTGTCCAGCAATGCGTGAGTGCGCACTGCATCGGTGGTTTTCAGGACGAGGCGAAGCGGCGATCCCGCATGCTCGACGCTGCCGTAGACGTAATCAATATTGATCCTTGCTTCCGCCAGTCCGGAACAGATCTCGGCCAGTTTGCCGATGCGATCGAAGAGATCCAGAACCAATACATCCCCTTCAATTACATAAAAGCCCTTTGCCTGCAGACTTTGTTTGCACTTAGTCGGGTCGCTAGTGATTAACCGGACAACGCCTTGTTCGATACTATCAATGACGCTGATGGCCTCAATGTTTACTGCATTCTGGCTCAGAATATTGCAGATGGTCGCCAGTTGCCCCGGCTGATTCTCTAGAGCAACCGTGACTTGGCGTTCGACATGGATCTTCATTTTCAGTATCAAGGAAGCATAAATCGAACCTGGGCAGTTTGTCTTTGATTTTTCAGTTTTGTTGGCTAACAATCGCGACCCGTTTTGAGGAAGAGAGTGCCACGGCGGTTAACTGGGGCGGAACCGCTCGGCTGTTGATGAGGTGAAATAACGCCATTTCCGGGCTTAAGGTGAGCCAAAAACCTCTTGCGCCGCCTGGGAATAATAATATAGTCCACGCTCCCCCGCGTCAGGCGGGAGAAAGCTTTGGAGCCGCGATTGCGGCTTTTTTTAGCCCTGAACCGAGGGTTTAACCGGATTTATTGAATGCCAACGATTAACCAGCTTGTCCGAAAAGGTCGGAAGAAAATGGCGGTGAAGTCCAAATCACCGGCGTTAGCGGATTGCCCGCAAAGACGAGGAGTCTGTGTACAGGTGATGACGCGGACACCTAAGAAGCCAAACTCCGCTTTACGGAAGGTCGCCAAAGTCCGGTTGACCAACGGGTATGAGGTCATTGCTTACATCCCGGGAGAAGGTCACAATCTGCAGGAGCACTCTATCGTCTTAGTGCGAGGAGGTCGTGTGAAAGACCTTCCCGGGGTCCGTTATCATATCGTTCGTGGCACATTGGATAGCTTGGGAGTTGATGGTCGCCGGCGGAGCCGCTCAAAGTACGGAGCCAAACGTCCAAAGCAGGGCTCCGATGCGGCCGCAGCAGCCAAAGGTAAAAAGAAATAATTTCTATGTCTCGACGGCGCAGAGTCATTCATAAGGAAATGAAGGTCGATAGCCGCTACGCCAGTCCGGTGGTAGCGCGCTTGATCGATACGGTCATGCGGAGTGGACAAAAGTCCCTGGCCGAGCGGATCGTTTACGAAGCTATCGAAAGAAGTCGTGAAGGGTCCGATGCCGTCGATCCTCTCGACTCCCTGCATAAGGCGCTGGACAACGCGAAGCCGCGTCTCGAAGTGAAATCGCGCCGTGTCGGTGGCGCCACTTATCAAGTTCCGATCGAAGTGTCGGCCGATCGGCAAATCTCTTTGGCCATGCGGTGGTTGGTCAGCTATGCGAAAAATCGCCGTGGCACGATGATCGACAATTTGGCGGCAGAAATAAAGGACGCCGCGGCCGGGCAGGGCAACGTTATCAAAAAGCGAGACGACACGCACAAGATGGCTCAAGCCAACCGAGCCTTCGCGCATTTCCGCTGGTAAGGGATATGTCTACACCCGTTTTAGATAAAGCTAAGGCCATGACGAATCCAAATTCTCCCGATCGTGCCTATCCTCTGGAGCGCACCCGCAATATCGGGATCAGCGCGCACATTGACGCTGGGAAAACGACACTGACCGAGCGGATTCTGTTTTATACCGGCATGATTCACCGGATCGGTGAAGTGCATGAGGGTACGACAGTCACCGACTGGATGGAACAGGAGCGCGAACGCGGTATCACGATTACCTCGGCTGCCACGACCTGTTTCTGGAATCAGCGGAAGGAAGAGGGTGTGTTCAAGCTGTTTGAAAACCAAAAACAGCGCGTAAACATCATCGACACTCCTGGACACGTCGATTTTACCGCAGAGGTAGAGCGTTCGTTGCGGGTGTTGGATGGAGCCATCCTTGTTTTTGACAGTGTTGCCGGCGTCCAGCCGCAGACCGAAACAGTCTGGCGCCAGGCCAATAAGTACCAGGTCCCGCGTATCTGTTTCGTTAACAAGATGGACCGGGTTGGCGCGAACTTTGAGAACGTTGTTAAGGAGATACGGACGAAGCTCGGCGGGAACGCCTGGCCGGTGTTGATCCCGCTTGGCAAGGAAGATCATCTCCGAGGGCAGCTCGATGTGATCAATAAAAAGGCAATCCTCTATTCGGACAACGACGTATTGGGTTCGACCTACGAGATCGCTGATGTTCCGGCCGAACACGAAGAACTGGTCGACAAAGCTTACGCGGATCTGGTCGAGCAAGTAGCGAATCTGGACGATGAGGTGGGCAATCTCTATCTAGAAGAAAAACCGGTTACTCCGAAGGATTTAAAGGCCGGCATTCGGCGTCTGACAAGCGCCAACCAATTTGTTCCGGTGGCGGGTGGATCTGCTTTTAAGAACAAAGGGGTCCAGTATCTGGTTGACGCGGTCGTAGATTACCTCCCCAGCCCGCTCGATATCGCGCCGGCCAAGGGCATTGATCCGGATACCAACGAACCCAAAGAAGCGGTCACGGATGACAACGGAAAATTCTGTTCGTTGGCATTCAAGCTGTGGAGCGATCCATTCGTCGGCAAGCTCGTGTTTTTCCGAGTGTACTCCGGCAAACTGTCCAAGGGCGATACGGTCTATAATCCGCGTACTACCAAGCGGGAGCGGATCAGCCGTCTCATACAAATTCAGGCCGACAAGCGGGAAGACATCGACACCTGTTATTCCGGAGACATCGCAGCTATCGTCGGCATCAAGAACATCACGACCGGGGACACGCTCTGCGATGAAGATTTTCCGATCTTGCTGGAGCCGCCTTCCTTCCCCGATCCGGTCATCTCGATGGCCATCGAGCCAAAAACCAAATTAGATCAGGAAAAGATGGCAACCGCTTTGCAGCGATTGGCCGAAGAAGATCCAACTTTCCGGGTCTATACCAACGAGGATACGGGGCAGACGATCATCGCCGGAATGGGCGAGCTGCATCTGGAGATCATCCGGGATCGCATGCTGCGGGAATTTAAAGTTGATGCCAATGCCGGCAAACCGCAAATCGCTTACCGCGAAACGATTACGAAGAACGCCACTGGAGAGGGCAAGTTGATTAAGCAATCCGGCGGGCGGGGGCAATACGGGCACGTAATTGTGAACGTGGAACCTCGCGAGCGCGGAAAAGGGATCGAGATCGAGAACAAGATTGTCGGGGGTACTATTCCGAAAGAGTATATCCCGGCCGTTAAGAAAGGGATCGAAGAGTCAGTTCTGAACGGCATTGTCGGAGGTTACCCGGTGATCGATCTTCATGTCGATATCGTGGACGGTTCCTACCACGACGTCGATTCGAACGAGCTCGCCTTCAAACTGGCCGCGATTTTCGCGATGAAGGATGCTTTTAAGAAGGCGTCCTCCATCCTTCTGGAGCCAATCATGAAGGTAGAATGTGTGACGCCCGACGAGTATCAGGGCGACATCATGGGTGACCTTAACCGGCGCCGAGGACGGATCTTGAATATGGAAACGAAGAATCTTGCGACCCTGGTTCATGCCGAAGTGCCGTTGGCGGAAATGTTTGGTTACGCCACCGCAATTCGTTCGCTCTCGAAGGGACGCGCTTCGTACTCAATGGAACCTTCTCACTTCGAACCGGTTCCGGCTCAGATCGTAGCCGCAGTGCTCGATCAGAAAGGAACTTAATATGGCAAACGGTCAACGCATCCGCATCCGCCTTAAGGGCTACGATTTTCGTATGCTCGATCAATCGGCAGTAGAAATTGTAGAAACGGCCAAACGCACCGGAGCAAAAGTGGCTGGCCCGATTCCGTTACCGACGAAGGTCGAGAAATTCACGGTGAATCGTTCTCCGCACGTCGACAAGAAATCGATGGATCAATTCGAAATGCGGACCCACAAACGGTTGCTCGATATTATTGAGCCGACCGCCAAGACCGTAGACGAGCTGCGCAAGCTTAATCTCCCGGCGGGAGTTGATATTACGATCAAAATTTAACGACGGAACCGCTGCTCAATGAAAGTAGGACTTTTAGGAAAGAAGATCGGGATGACGCGCGTTTATGACGCGACCGGGAAAGTGACGCCAGTCACTGTGATTGAAGCCGGCGGTAACTCTCTGCTGCAGACCAAGACAGTTGAGAAAAACGGATATCAAGCGCTCCAGGTTGGGTTCGATACACAAAAGGAATCGCGGGTGCCGAAACCGCTGCTGGGTCACTTCAAGAAAGCGGAGGTGGAGCCTAAAAAATTTGTTCGCGAGTTTCGACTTCCCGATGGGACTCAGATCGAAGGCGAACTCAATTTGGCCGTCACCCAATTTGAGGCTGGACAGTTCGTTGACGTTGTCGGCCGATCCAAAGGGAAAGGCTTTCAGGGCGTGGTCAAGAAGCATGGATTCGCCGGGCAGCCGGCCGCGCACGGCTCCAAGATGCATCGGCGAAACGGAGCGATCGGAAACCGATCCACTCCCGGCCGGGTTTGGAAGAACATGGGAATGCCGGGTCATCTTGGTGACGATCGGGTGACCGTGCAAAATCTCCGAATTGTCCAGGTCCGAGCCGAGGACAATGTTATCCTGGTCGGGGGAGCGGTCCCAGGAGCCAATGGCAGCTACGTCGTTGTGCGTCCGGCAAAAAAGAAACCTGAGATTACCGGGACCAAGTGACCATGAGCACAACCGTTTTAACCGTTTCTGACGCCAAGAAGGCGAATATTTCCGTCATCGAAAACGGGCGGGGAACCCAGGCCGTCCATGATGTGGTCGTGGCCATGCGGGCAAATCGCCGAAGCGGTTCGGCTAATACCAGAACCAAAGCCGAAGTAGTCGCATCCGGTAAAAAACCTTGGCGGCAAAAAGGGACTGGGCGTGCGCGTGCCGGTTATACTTCCTCCCCGATCTGGACCGGTGGCGGGGTCGTGTTTGGTCCCAAGCCAAGAGATTATTCGAAGAAAGTTCCAAAGTCGGTCAAGCGTTTGGCTTTCCTCAAAGCGCTTAGTTCGCGAATCATCGATGGTGATGTGCTGGTCGCCGATTCTTTGTCGGTGAGTGAGCCAAAAACGAAAGAGTTCATCAAGCTGCTTCGATCGCACACTGAAGAAGAAAAGGTGCTGATCATCGCGACCGGTTTTGACGTCAGCACTTACCGGGCGGCCCGCAATGTTCAGCCGGTGCTTTTAAATACGCCCGCCGAGGTGAATACCGAGCAGCTGTTGGCGTTTAGGAAGATTATCGTGACCAAAGAGGCTCTTATCAAGCTGGCAGAGAGGTTGGCATGAACGAACCGACACATATCATTTCAACGATCCGGTTGACGGAGAAAGCGAGTTTATTGGGCGAAAAGCACAATCAATACGTATTTCGTGTCGATCCCAAGGCCAACAAGCTTGAGATCAAGCAGGCTATAGAACAACTCTTGGGCAAGAAGGTAATCCGGGTGAATACCTGTCAATATGCCGGCAAGAAGAAGCGTGAACGCCGGGCTGATTTTGGCCGTCGGCCGCATTGGAAGAAGGCGATCGTAACCTTGGCCGAGGGAGAGAAAATCGATCTCGCTTAGGAGGACTAGAATGGCACTTAAGAATTTTCGCCCGTTAACGCCGACGCAGCGTTTCAAGCAGACCTCCGGCTTCGATGAAATAACCAAAGATCAGCCGGAGAAATCTTTAGTCGAGCCGAAAAAGCGAAGCGGCGGTCGGAACAACCATGGTCGCCTGACGTCTCGCCATATCGGAGGGGGGCACAAACAGAAATATCGAATTATCGATTTCAAAAGAAGGGTCCGCGACGTGGAGGCTACGGTCGAAGGAATCGAATACGATCCCAATCGGTCCGCGCGGATTGCCCTCCTGGTTTACGGGAACGGTCAAAAGGCGTACATCCTGGCGCCGAACGGTCTGAGAGTTGGCTCGAAAGTGGTGGCCGGCGAATCGGTGCCTCCGGAAGTTGGGAATGCTCTTCCTTTGAAGGCTATTCCGTTGGGAACGGTTATCCACAATGTTGAAATCATTCCCGGCCGCGGCGGGCAGGTGGCTAGGAGCGCGGGACAACAGGCTGTGTTGAACAACCGTGAGGGTGGTTACGCTTTGGTTCGATTGCCGTCCGGTGAAATTCGTCGTATCAATGAGAACGCTTACGCGACAGTTGGACAAGTCGGCAACAGCGACCACATGAACGTCGCGAGTGGTAAAGCGGGTCGAACTCGCTGGCTTGGACGGCGCTCGCGAGTGCGCGGTATGGCCATGAACCCGATCGATCACCCGATGGGTGGTGGCCAAGGTAAAAGTAAGGGGGGCGGTGGGCGGCATCACCCAGTAAGCCCCTGGGGCCAACTAGCGAAGGGGTTTAAGACTCGCCGCAAACACAAACCAAGCGACGCTTTCATTGTCGAGCACCGCAGGAGCAAGGCCAAAAAGAAATAAGTTATGGGTAGATCACTTAAGAAGGGGCCGTTCGTCGAGCCCAAGCTGCTGGAGAAAATTGACCTGATGAACAAAGGCAGTGCGAAGAAGCCGATCAAGACTTGGTCGCGGCGGTCGATGATCACACCCGATTTTGTCGGACATACCTTCCTGGTCCATAACGGTAAGATTTTTAACTCCATCTTCGTGACGGAAAATATGGTCGGACACAAGCTGGGAGAATTTTCTCCAACCCGCCAGTTCAAGAAACACGGCGCCCATACCGCCAAGGTGGCGAAGTAAGAAAGAGTTCGGTAAACATGCAAGTAACCTCCACCTATCGATATGCGCGTATTTCGGCGTTCAAGGCACGAGAAGTGACTCGCGCCATCCAAGGCCGATCTGCGTCCGACGCGCTGGACCTATTGACCTTCAGCCCGAAGAAGGCGGCGTTCTTAGTAAAGAAAACCTTGAAGAGTGCGATTGCGAACGCTGAAAACAACGCTTCGCTCAAAGCCGACACCTTGCGGGTTAAAGAAGCGGTGGTGGGTGAAGGTCCGACCTACAAACGATTTCGTGCACGCGCTCGAGGGAGCGCTAGTCCTTTGCGTAAGCGCACGAGCCATATCCGGATCATTCTCTCGGACGAGGTCGGATCCGGCGAGGAAAAGAAGCCAGCCCAAGGGGCGGTCGATGTCGCTTCGACCGATGCACCAGCGGAAACGAGCGGTACGGCCAAGACCAGGCAACGAAAACCGTCTGCTGGCCGATCCAAGAGCACTGCAGGCCCCAAAGCCCGAGCGAAGAAGAAGGATACTGAGAGGGCGGAAACTAAGGCGGACAACAAATCGACGAAGAAGAAAGATTGATGGTATGGGACAAAAAGTTAACCCCGTAGGTTTCCGGCTCGCCCTTAACAAGGATTGGCGATCTCGCTGGTATGCTTCGAGCAAGGAGTTCCCTGAATTCCTTCACACTGATTTGCGTGTCCGCCGCTTTGTGAAACAGAAGCTGGCCTTGGCCGCGGTTTCAAAAGTTCTAATTGAGCGTGCCTGGAACAGTATCCGGGTCACTATTTATACGGCCCGGCCGGGAATAGTGATTGGCCGCCGCGGGGCTGAGATCGAGCGAATGACCGAGGAGATCACCCGGATGTCGGGCGGAAAACAGGTCAAGATCGACATCCAGGAAATCAAAACCCCGGAGTTGGATGCGCAGTTGGTTGCCGAGAATGTCGCTCTCCAGATTGAGCGTCGTATCTCGTTCCGACGAGCGATGAAGAAGGCGGTTCAGACGACCAAAGACTTTGGAGCGCTGGGCATCAAAATCCGTTGCTCCGGCCGTCTGGGTGGCGGCGAGATTTCCCGCGCAGAATGGTACCGTGACGGTAAGATTCCTCTCCACACCCTCCGCACCCCGATCGATTACGGATTTGCCGAAGCCAATACCGTATACGGCAAGATCGGAGTGAAATGTTGGATTTGTAAGGCAGAGACCGTCGCCGATCGTGATCAAAAGAAAGAGGCGAAGTCGGAAGGAACTGCACCGGAAGCGTAGTCTTGAGATAGGGAGTTTTTATGCCTTTGATGCCGAAAAGAGTGAAGTACCGGAAGACCCAGCGTGGAAGCCGCGCTGGCAGTGCTTCTCGTAACGTCTCGATCGCCTTTGGTGAGTATGCGCTGCAAACTTTGGAACGTGCCTGGATTACCAATATCCAGATCGAGGCAGCCCGCGTTGCGCTAACCCGCAACATGAAAAGGAAAGGGAAACTTTGGATTAAGATTTTTCCGGACAAATCAGTGACTGCCCGGCCGCCGGAAACCCGAATGGGTAAAGGAAAAGGCAATCCCGAACACTGGGTGGCAACCGTCCGCCCGGGCAACGTGATTTTTGAACTCGATGGAGTGCCGGAAAGTGTGGCCCGGGAATCTTTGAGATTGGCCGCGACCAAGCTGCCGGTGCGAACCCGGTTTATCGCGCGGCAACACGCGACGGTACTGTAATCGGCGGCAGGGAGACTGAGATGAAGATAAAGGAACTTCGCGAACTAAGTAATGATGAATTGGTCTCTCGACGCAGAGAATTGCGTAAGGAGACATTCAATCTCCGGCTCCAACAACAGGCTGGTAGCATCGAGAAATCGAGCGTGCTTCGCGCCCATCGGCGGGAAGTGGCGCGGATTGAAACCGTTTTGAGCGAGCGAGAGAAAAAGAAGGTCGCTGCTTAGGCGGCCCTCGCTGGTTGAGGAAATAGTGAAATGAATCAAGAGACTGTGCATTCTGAAGGTACTGCCACGGCGCCTGCTCCGCAGACGCAGCAGTCTGAACTTCCGAAGCGGCATCTTCGGAAAACGCGGGTCGGCCAAGTCGTCTCCAACAAAATGGATAAGACGATCGTCGTCGCCGTTGTTCGTCGGGTACCGCATCCTAAGTTTGGTAAGATCGTCAAGCGAACCAAAAAGCTTTACGCGCACGATGCTACCAATCAGTGCGCGATTGGAGATCTCGTTCGAGTGGAAGAAACCAAGCCATTAAGCCGTTTGAAGCGCTGGCAATTGGTCGAGGTGCTCAAACATTAGAGGACCGACCCGATGATTCAAATTCGATCAAGACTGGATGTGGCCGATAACACGGGCGCCCGTATGGCCACGATGATCGGCGTGATTGGCAAGGCGACTTTGTATGCTTCGATCGGAGACGTGATCACCTGCAACGTCAAAGAAGCTGCGGCCAATGGGACGGTAAAGAAAGGTGATGTGGTCCGGGCGGTCGTTGTGCGCACCAAGCAGCCGGTCAAACGGGACGACGGCTCTTACCTTCGTTTTGATAACAACGCGATTGTTATCATCGACAAGGATCAAAATCCGCGAGGTACCCGAATCTTTGGACCGGTCGCCCGCGAATTGCGCGAAAAGAATTTCATGAAAATCATTTCGCTCGCTCCGGAGGTACTATGAGCAGGTTGAATTTTCATGTAAAAAAGGGCGACGACGTCGAAGTGATTTCCGGCAACCATCGCGGCGCGACCGGAAAGATCCTTCAGGTTTTGCCGAAAAAGCAGCAGGTATTGATCGAAGGGGTTCGCATCATCAAAAAGACCGCTCGTAAATCGCAGGATCATCCCAATGGCGCCTTTATCAATCGGGAAGGGCCGATCCATATCTCCAATGTAAGGATCGTGGAGAAAAAGCCGGCCAAACGAACCAGGAAGGCCAAAGGGGAGTAAACGATGGAAACCGAATTGCATAAGGAATACAAAGAACGAGTAGTGCCGGCCTTGCGCGAGCGACTCGGTTACAAGAACTTGTATGAAGTTCCGCGGGTTGAGAAAGTGGTCATTAATACCTGCATTTCGACGCATTCGAGTGATGCCAAACAGGCCCTCGAAGATGCGAAGGCCGAGCTCGGCCTGATAACCGGACAACGACCGGCGGAGACACGCTCCAAAAAAAGCATTTCCAACTTCAAGCTCCGAAAGAACCAACCAATTGGAGCAAAGGTCACATTGCGGGGAGCGCACATGTATGAGTTCTTACAGAGATTGATCAAGATGTCTCTTCCGCGTATCCGAGATTTTCGGGGCATTTCGCCGCGTGCGTTTGACGGTCGAGGTAACTACACTCTGGGAGTATCGGATCAGTCGATCTTTCCGGAGGTAGAGCTGGACAAAATTAAGCGAAACATAGGTTTTGACATCACCATCGTCACCACCGCCAAGACGAACGATGAAGCGAAGGCGCTTCTGATCGAATTGGGAGTTCCCTTCAGCGACCGCAAATCCGGATCGCAACAGAAAGACTAGAAAAATTCGCACATGAGTACTTTATCTGATCCAATCGCGGATTTTCTCACGCGGCTTCGCAATGCCTCCCGATCGCATCGGTCGGACGTAACGGTTTCCTATTCTCGGATGAAGGAGCAGATTGCTCGAATCCTGAAGCAGGAAGGATATATCACTGATTTCGAGGTGGATACTACGACGACGCCGGCGGTGCTGAAGTTGACGATGAAATTTGTGAATCGGACCCCGGCCTTAACCGGGGTGAAGCGAGTAAGTCGACCTGGCCTCCGCAAATACGTTGGTTCCAAAGAGGTGCCTCGGGTTCTCGGCGGAATGGGTGTGGCGATTATCTCTTCTTCACGTGGACTGTTAACGGGACGTGACGCGAAGCGCGAAAACGTGGGCGGCGAGTTACTCGCCGTGATTTGGTAGGGAGGCATACAAATGTCGCGAATCGGTAAAAAGAGCGTACAGCTGCCCGAGAAGGTGAAACTGGACATTTCTCAGTCCGGCGATGTCACCATCGAGGGCCCAAAGGGAAAGCTCGAATGGACTTTACCCAGGCAAATTAAGCTGCGGGTCGAGGGGAAAGAGGTTACGCTTGAGCGGTCAGAAGAAGCGCGTAGCGTTCGCGCTCTGCACGGACTTTCTCGAAGCCTGGTTCAAAATATGGTGACTGGAGTCAGCAAAGGTTATCAGAAAGAGCTGGAAATCCACGGCGTAGGCTTTCGCGCCCAAGTGCAAGGTAAGAATCTGAACCTCAACTTGGGTTATTCCCATCCGGTGGTATTCAATATACCGGAAGGAATCAAGGTCACCGTGCAGGAGAACACCAAACTTTTGATCGAAGGAATTGATAAGCAGAAGGTCGGGCAGGTTGCTGCGGACGTTCGCGCTTACTATCCGCCAGAACCGTATAAAGGTAAGGGGATCCGCTACGTTGGTGAGCAAATCCTGCGAAAAGAAGGAAAGACGGTTCAATAGAGGACCGGGAACGAGACGATGGCGAGTATTAATCGAGTTAAAATCAGGCATCGGCGGATTCGCAAGCGACTGGTGGGTACCAGCGAAAGACCCCGCCTGAGTGTTCATTTCTCCGGGCAGCATATTTACGCGCAGATTATCGATGATGCTGCCGGTAAGACCTTAGCAGCTGCATCGACGGTGGAAGAGAATTTGCGAGGTGAGCGACGCGGATACGCCAACGTCGCGATGGCCGAGAAGATCGGCTCATTGGTGGCGGAAAGAAGCTTACAACAAAACATCAAGGCGGTCGTTTTTGATCGAGGCGGATTCACCTATCATGGGAAAGTGAAAGCCTTGGCCGAAGCGGCACGATCGGCTGGACTGAAATTCTAACAATTATGGCATACGAAGTGAGAAATCGCCGCAACGAGAACTCGGAGCGGAATCAGCCCAAAAGCGATACCACCGAAAAGGTGGTCTTCATCAATCGCTGTGCAAAGGTGGTGAAGGGTGGGCGCCGGTTTAGCTTCAGCGCGCTCATTGTCGCCGGCGATCACAAAGGACGTGTCGGCTACGGATTTGGTAAAGCCAATGAAGTGTCGGAAGCGATCCGCAAAGCTTCGGAAGCTGCTCGCAAAGCGATGGTGCCGGTGGCAATTCACGAAAATACCATTCCCCATGAAGTGATCGGCGAGTTCGGTGGGGGTCGGGTCTTATTGCGACCGGCCTCACCTGGAACTGGGTTAATTGCCGGAGGCGGCGTTCGTGCGGTGGTGGAAGCGGCCGGTATTCGCGATGTTCTGGCAAAGTCTCTGGGTTCCAGCAATCACGCCAATGTGGTGAAAGCGACCATGGAAGCGCTCCTGGCCCTGCGACAACGTGGAGATATTTTGAAGCTTCGCGGGAAGGATGGGTCCCATTAGTTTGATGACTTCCCGAAGTCATCATCCAACCGGCTTTTAGAAATCGTGGTTATGCGACTGAATAATTTGAAGCCTCGCCCGGGGGCGAAGCACCGGGTCAAGCGCCTTGGCTGTGGCGAGAGTTCCGGGCACGGCAAAACAAGCGGGAAAGGACACAAGGGCCAGAAAGCTCGGTCCGGAGGAAGTATTCGCCTCGGTTTTGAGGGCGGCCAGATGCCGCTGATCCGGCGCCTGCCGAAACGCGGCTTTAACAACGCCGCCTTTAAGGTCCGGTACGCAGTGGTTAATTTGGATGAGCTGGAAGTTTTTGACGCTGGGTCCGAGATCAATGAGCAGTTGTTGCGAGAGAAAGGACTGATCAGCGGCAAGTTCGATGGATTGAAGATACTTGGTCGCGGTGAGATGACCAAGAAATTGACCATCAAAGCCGACAAATTCAGTGAGGCGGCTCGCCAAAAGATTGAACAAGCTGGGGGCTCGGTTGTGGTACGTGCTTAAGCGGCCGTTCAAATGATCTCCGCTTTTTTCAACATCTTCAAAATTCCCGAGCTGCGCCAACGGATCATTTTCACGCTGGTGATGCTCATCGTGGTGAGGGCTGGCGCAGCTATCACGATCCCGGGCGTAAACGCTCACGTATTGAACGATTGGTTTCGTACCCAAACGGCCAACCCTACCGCCGGTGGTATCGCTGCGCTGGCAAACATTTTTGCCGGTGGCGCTTTGGAGCATTGCGCCGTTTTCTCGCTCGGTATTATGCCTTACATCAGCGCATCAATCATGATGCAGCTGTTAACTGCAGTGATTCCGCGCCTAAACAAAATGGTGCGGGAAGAAACCGGCGGGCGACAGAAAATTACCCAATACACGCGGTACGTCACTCTGGGTCTCTGCATTTTTCAGGGGTTCCTGCTGGCCGCTTCGATGGAAAATCCGACGTCGAACCCGTTCCTCCAAGGGATCGGAAGTTCGATCGCCAAGTTTGGACCACTGGTTCCAGAGGGGGGGCTCGGATTTCAGATCATTGCAGTGATCTCTTTGAGCGCAGGCACCATGTTCCTCATGTGGATCGGTGATCAAATCACCGAGCGGGGAATTGGCAACGGCACCTCCATGATTATTACCGTCGGTATCATGGGTAGTGTTCCCGGGGCGATTGTGCAGGTTTGGAACACGTTCGTTCCGCCGTCCGGCGCTCCGAGCCAGGTGAGCCCAATCGCGCTAGTCCTGATGATTCTTTTCCTCGTCATCGTGATTGCCGGTGTAGTCGCGATCACTCAAGGGCAGCGCCGGATCAGCATCCAGTATGCAAAACGAGTGGTTGGAAGGAAAGTCTACGGTGGGCAAACTCAATACCTGCCGCTGAAGGTCAACGCGGTCGGCGTTATGCCGATCATCTTTGCTCAAGCGATCCTTCTATTTCCGTCGACAATTCTCAGCATGGCCTTCCGAAACTCGGAGTGGGCCAATACCCTGGCGATTTCGCTTGCCCAAGGACCAGTTCATTATCTGGTCACCGGACTTTTGATTTTCTTTTTCAGT
>DASTDH010000056.1:0-25235 GCA_035710445.1 Chthoniobacterales bacterium | reverse complement strand
CCTCGCTTCCTCCTTGGCGTAATCACAGGCTGTCTGGATTTCGTTACTTGCCCACAGCGCGCGAATGCCTGGATCGGTCCACAGCGCGATCACTTTTGGATTGGATAGAAGAGACAAGAAGTCACCCCGCCGGACTGCCTCCAATATCTCGGGATCAGCTTGCAATGCCCGAATTCTGGGATTTTCCCAAATACCGCGAAGCGAGGGAGACTCGAGGAGACGCCCCATCGCGCGCGGGTTTCCCAGCAACTGGCTACATTGGTCCATTCGGTCGTAGAACATCTGCGGCACCGGATCTATTTGGTCGAGCACGGCTCTGCCGGGACCTAGTTCCAGTGAGTTCTTCAAGCGTGCGAGTCCTACCACCAGCGCACTGGACGGGCTGTTTCGTGAAGATTGAACCACGAGCTGGTGCTCAGCTACCCGGCCCAGAATCCGAATCCCAATCACGACAGCCCAAATCTGGAGAAGAGCGTACGCGACCGCAACGGCCGCGCCTCCCAGGCCAAACCCCAGCCGGACAATCGCAAAATCTTGATCACGCGTGCGCTTGAAAACTATCCGCCCAACAAAGACCAGAAGGTTGTAGACGAGAAGCCACAAGGCGAGGGCCAGAAGCACCGCCGAAATCGAAGCCGGCGGTTGCGTGCCGAGTTGAATGTAGGCGGAACCGGCGGGCACGATCAGAACAACTACCGCCGTCGCGCCCAAAAGCGCTATAGGTGCGAGCAACTGCCTTAGAATGCCTTGCGCCCAGCCGCGCAAAAAAGACAGAAAGATCCATCCGGCAGCCAGCGCCAGGAACACGTTCCGCCAGTATTCCGAGCCGTCTGTGCCGAAGCCCGTCATTACTCGCTTCGGTCAACTGCCGGCCTTTTGCCGAAGCCAATGATCACAGAGGACCAGGAAAGTCATGGCTTCCACCATCGGTACCGCCCGCGGCAATACGCAAGGATCATGGCGACCACGGGCCATCAGCTCGGTCGAACTGCCGGTTACATCGACCGTCTGCTGGGGCCGCAGAATGGTCGCGGTCGGCTTAAACGCCACACGAAAGATGATCGGCTCACCATTGGTAATGCCGCCTTGGATACCTCCGGAATAATTGGTTTTAGTGGCCACTCGACCTTCACGCATTTCGAAAAGATCGTTGTGCTCGCTTCCGGTCATGCGGCTACCGGCAAATCCGGAGCCAATCTCAAAGCCTTTGGTAGCGGGCAGGCTGAGCATTGCTTTGGCTAAATCTGCCTCCAGTTTGTCGAAGACAGGTTCGCCCAATCCGATCGGGACATGGCGCACCACACATTCAATCACCCCACCGACCGAATTGCCTTCCTTACGCATCGTCTTGATGAGCTCGATCATCAGATCTGAGGCTTTCGGATCAGGACAACGCACAATCGACTGCTCCACTGAGAGGTTGTTTACCGTTGCCACATCAATCGCAGCTTCCAGACG
Organism: Chthoniobacterales bacterium; assembly: GCA_035710445.1. Lineage (GTDB taxonomy): Bacteria > Verrucomicrobiota > Verrucomicrobiia > Chthoniobacterales > JAFAMB01 > DASTDH01. The sequence continues at coordinate 23,777 of DASTDH010000056.1, read as the reverse complement.
GTGGACGCTTTTCACGTAAGCAACGATCTCTAGCGCGGGCAAGGCCTCCGCCAACACTCTCTTGGCGATAGCTCCGGCAGCAACGCGTCCGATCGTTTCGCGGGCGGAAGCCCGCCCGCCGCCTTGCCAGTTACGAATGCCATACTTCGCCTGGTAGGTGAAATCGGCGTGTGAGGGGCGGTAGGCCGACCGCATTTCCCGATATGCCTCTGGTCGCGCGTCCTCGTTCTTGACGAGAACGGAAATGGGAGTCCCGAGCGTTTTACCTTCAAATACCCCGGACAGAATCTGGCAACGATCTTTCTCATCACGGGGCGTAACGATCTCACTTTGCCCCGGGCGGCGACGATCCAGCTCTAGCTGAATATCTTCCGGGGTAAGCGCAACCCGCGGCGGACAACCGTCCACCACTACACCGACCCCCCCGCCGTGTGACTCCCCCCAGCTTGCTACCCGGAAAAGAACGCCAAATTGTGAAGCCATTAATAACGCTAAATCGGAAATGTTATATAAGACTATGCGTCCGCCAGGGGCAAGCGATTGCTTCGCCCACAGCTTTTAGTTTCAAACCGCCAAAATCGATTGATACCCTCAGCCGCCGTGAATGTTCATCACTTGGAGCTCTTCTTTTTTGTCGCTAAGCATGGAGGAATTAGTGCTGCGGTCCGTCACATTCCTTACGGTATCCAGCAGCCGGCCGTCAGCGGCCAGATTCTTCAACTAGAGGAATACCTGGGCCAGAAATTGTTTCAACGACGACCATTTCTGCTGACGCCGGCAGGCGAAAGGCTCTTTCGGTTCATTCAGCCGTTCTTCGAAAATCTGGAATCGGTTTCTGACGAACTGCGCGGCCAAGGCGGCAGAAGACTGCGGTTGGCCGCATCGACTGCGCTGCTCAGAGAATACGGGCCAACGCTTTTGGGCCGTTTGCGGAAGAAAGTGCCCGAGTTGAAGTTAGTGTTGCGGGAGGCGGATCAATCGATGGCGGAAACCTTTTTACTGGCCCAGGAGGTCGATCTAGCGATTACCGAGCTCTACAACAAGCCTCCAAGCGGCATTCGTACCGAAGTCCTGGTAGAGTTGCCTCTGGTCCTGCTGGTTCAGTCGGCGAGTCCGTTGAAGAAACTTTCGGAAATATTGGACCGAAAGCCGATGCCTTTGATTTCCGTGTCGCCCAACTCTGCGCTCGCGAAGACCTTTCAAGACGGCCTGCGAAAACGGGGGATCAACTGGGAAATCGGTATTGAGCTCTCCACTCTGGAAATGGTGCTGACCTACTGCGCTGCCGGTTACGGGATCGGACTATCGATTTTGGCTCCGGGGATCCAGTACGGGCCGGATTTGCGCGTGATCGGGCTAAAGGACTTTCCGCTGCTGAGGATTGCGGCGCTCTGGCAGGAGCCATTGGCTCCGGTACCGGCGCTTTTTATGGAAGAAATCAAGGAGGAGGCCCTCAAACAGAGAGGAATACCCGGATGATTTCTTTCTGGTACAGGCTAAGCGAGCATGACGGGAGCAGAGCGCATCTTTTGGTCAACCCTCCTGACATAGGGCTGACAGAACCCGTTTCTAATTTTCGCTCAGTATTCGATCCGGCGCGCCGTCCGCAACCTGACCGGGCGCCGGAGCACCAAATGAGGAGAATTTGTCATGACTACTACGTTCACGGGACGACCTTTGAGTCGTCACTACGACGCCCGATCAGCGACGGTTAGCTCTAGTCCGGCGGACAATCGCCGAACGGTGGAAATCAACGAAAGCACCAGGCAGTTCGCCCTGGAGCAAGCGATCCGGAAAGCCACTGCCGAGCTCAGGCGTTCAGTGAAACTGCCAAAACCTTCCGACGAAGGTCTCTATTCGCCACTTTCCGGCCGGCACGTATCTCCGTCCGCCGGCAGGTCGTTTTCCGGCCGGATTTCGCGTTGCCACCAGCAAATCTGAGGTGGCTGGCGCAATGCATCTATCAACCAAAAACCTCCGTAACCTACTTGCTTTGTCGTCTATCCCATTCGTTGTTAAACAAACCTAAGCGGAAAAGAACGCTTCATTATGTCTACCGTAACAAATCTCACTGTTCCGAAACACTTCCCGCCGTTTAACTTAGCGCGCTTGCTGCGCACGGTCTTTCAACCGAAAGCGGGAGAGAGAGTAGCCATCTTCATCGATCTCGACGACCCTCACCAGGTCAAGGATCTCGGTTTTCTCAAAGATCCGAACCTCACTATCCAGAAACATGCGTATGAGGTTTTCTATGAGGGGTTCAAGAACGGCACGCTCAAAGAGCTGAATCTCACCGGAGGCGACTTTTTCGCATTTAAAATCACCGGTGGCAGCAATCTCGATCTGCCCGATTTGGCAGTCACTCCAGAGGGAAAAGAGGTGAGCCTGGAAAAAGACATCTATCCAAACTACAAGCTGATCCTCTGCATCTCGACGTATTCGGCGACTGCTCCGTTGACCGCGTTTGCCAAGCGATACGGCTTTCGTGGGGCTACTCTGCACGGTCTCAATGAAACCATCCTCAGCAGCGGCCTCGCAGTTGACTATGACGAAGTAAGTCGCAATGCGGAGAAACTGCGGCTTGGTATGACCAAAGCTGACTGGGTCGAAATCGACTTTAGCTGTAGTGGCGAGAGGCACACGCTCCACCTTGATCTTGGCCGACAGGAAGCACAGAAAAGCCATGGTCTTTGTCGTGGCGGCCCAGATGTGGCGAATCTGCCGGCAGGCGAAATTTATTATGTCCCGACCAGTGCTTCCGGGAGGTTCCCGCTCAAATACGAGGATGGTACGATTGGTCTGATGACCGTACAAAATGGGCGAATCACCGCTGCGGAACTGATTCAAGGAAATAAGCGAACGATCGAGGAACACCGATCGAAGATTGCGGCCGATCCAGCCACGGGAGAACTCGGAGAACTGGGCTTCGGCACCCAATTATTACCGGTGTCGGGCCGGGACATTCAGGATGAAAAGATCTTAGGGACCTTACATGTCGCCACCGGACGGAGCGACCATCTGGGAGGTCATTTGACTCCGGATAAATTCGCCAATAGCAAGAACGCTACCCACGACGATATCCTTTTTGCTCCGCACAAAACGCCGGAGATCCAGGTTCCGCAGGTCAGGATCCGCCGAAACGGGAGCACTGAGATATTGATCGAGAACTTCCAGCCGGCTCCTTATATGGTTAAGCTGCTTTCGTAGAGGGCGGCCTGATCCCACCACGCGACCCATCTCACCGGGCGGCAGGTGACCAGTGATTGGTGATTGGTTTTTTCTCGAAAATTGTACAACGAGGGTTTACCAATCGCCGCTCACGTGCAATCCATGATCGGTCGGTCCAGGAGTATCGGGTGGCTCTAGCGATTGGCCGCCGGACATTCGGTCTCTGGCATCGGCAATTCCTTTCCTCCGATGAACGTCTACGAAACCGATGCCTTAGTTGATCAGTATCTGCTGTTTCATTACGGAGAAGGAGAGGATCAACTCCCCTACCCGTTTGGTCCGCACGATGCGCTTTTTTATCCGGTTCGTTGCGTCACGGAATTTGTGCCTCTGGTCAGCCGAGTAGAGCGAGCGCTTGATCTGGGTTGTGCGGTTGGTCGTTCAACATTCGAGCTTGCGCGAACCACACGCGAGGTCGTCGGAATTGACCTTTCACAACGATTCATTTCGGCGGCTCAGGAAATCCAGCGGACCGGGAAAGTTCAGCTTCGCCGGCAGGAGGAAGGCAGTTTCTACACGACAATCACAAGGCAACTTGATCCAACCATTGACCGGAGTCGTTGCCAATTCGAAGTAGGCGACGCGCTTCAGCTGCGTTCGGATCTTGGCACATTCGATCTGGTTCTGGCGGCAAATTTGATCGATCGCGTGAACTCTCCGAGAGCATTGCTCACCGCCCTCCGTCAACTAATTAATCCCGACGGCTATTTGCTTATTGCATCCCCATATACTTGGCTTGCGGAATTCACACCTCCCCAGGAATGGCTGGGAGCGACTCAATCCTGGTTGGAAACATCGACGCTGCAAGCGTTCCGGGAACAATTGGGAAATGAATTTGAGCTGATCAGTTCAAAAGATCTTACGTTTCTCATCCGAGAGCATGTTCGCAAATATCAATGGAGCGTCGCCCAAGCGAGCCTGTGGAAGAAGATGAGGTAGTTGTCTGATGCTGAGTGTTCGGTAAAGAGAAAAAGTAAGAAGTAAACCCGCCTTAACGGGCGCGAAAATTCATCTGAAACTCGGAAGGCTCCAGTTGGTTTTGTACTTGCCGAAGCGCCGTTTGGAAATCGATCATGCCCAAATCTCGGCCGCTTAACATATAGTTCTCCAACTCCTGCTCGTTGGCGGACACAATCACTGACGCGACTTTCGGCGCGTGAACACAGATCTCTCGGACGACCATTCGTCCTCCCTGTCTTTTCCGTAAAAGCCTTTGGTTTGCAATCAGGCGCATGGCGGTTCCGAAGACGTAGCGGACCTCTTCGCCGTTTTTTTCCGCAGCCAGTAAGATAAAACGCGTCACCGTCTCCACCACGCTTCTGGCGTGCACTGATCCAATTACTAAATGCCCAGTCTCTGCAGCCTGGAGCGCAACCATCGCAGTCTCCGCGCTGCGGATTTCACCGACAACGATCACGTCTGGGTTCTGTCGCAGAGCCTCACGCAAACCTGTGGAATAAGATTCCACGTCGATCCCGACTTCGCGCTGAATAATCTCGGACCGTTTTGCTGAGAAAATGAACTCGACCGGGTCCTCAATGGTCACGATTTTGCGCTGACGAGCCTGATTAATCGCTTCGATCAGACACGCGATCGTGGTCGTTTTCCCGGATCCGGTAGGACCAGAAATTAAGATCAGTCCTTCAGCAAGCGAGGTAACGAGCTTTATGATTTGATTGGTAAGACCTATTTCGCTCGGGGCCGGCGGCGAATCAGGAAGCGGGCGCAACGACGCGAAAGGCTCTCCACCTGCGAGCGCAACGTTCACTCGAAACCGCTTGGAGTAGAGCGCTGTCGTAAAGTCGATCGACCTTTGAGTTGCAGCAAGCTGTTCGCATAGATCTGATCTGTCTTTGGTCAACTCGGCTATCATCAACTGGACTTCGTCTTCTGATAAAGCACCGGGCTCCGCCAATGACACGATTTCGCCCGTCACTCGAGCCGAGACATTATTGCGGAAGAGCGAAACATCGCTGACGTCGTTTTTCTGGACAAAGTCGACAACGCTTTTCCAACGCTGCTGTACCGCCGTCCCTCGCATCTTACCTACCAATCTTCAATTTCCCGGTGTTCTCGGGATGCGCGGAACAGGCCACCGGGTTTTCTAGATCCAGCAGATTGGCATAGTCGGTTCCGCCGTTGCCCGGACAACGAGGTATCCCGAATCGAAAGTAAGGCGCAAAATCGCTAGCGCTCGGTACGGTAGTCGCGCCTGGATGATCGCGCGCATATTCATCCTTTGCCGCTTCGATTGTAACCATATTGGTTAGACAAACCCGACTGCTCTGTTGCTTGAGAGTACTCAAAATCGAGATCGCAATGAAACCTGCGGCAGACGCGATGATCACCAATACGACCAAGATCTCTATTAACGAGAACCCGGCCTTGGCTGAACCCCTGGCTTGGGATCGTCCTTTGGCATTAACGATAGGCTTCATAGTTCTCCAGATCGTCCTTGATCAAAAACTCACGTAAAACGCTTTGCGTCACTTGATTGAGCGCGTTGAACACATGTTTTCCGCTGATGCAATCACCGGCAAAACGCTTAGATCTGCCAAGTCTATGGCGGAAGAGGAGATCGATGGCTTCTATCGGAGCAACGCTATCCTCCGGCAAGTCGCGTTTGTTATAGAAGAAAACGAGACTCACCCTTTCCAGGCTGGACTCCATTCCGGCAAGGTTCTGCTCGAGATTGGTGAAACTTTCAAGATTCGCTTCCATCCGATCCCATTGCGAATCCACAATGAAAACGATTCCGTCTACGCCACGGAGAACAAGCTGGCGGGTAGCATTGTACATTACTTGGCCTGGAACCGTCCAAAGTTTGAAACGTACTTTAAAGCCCTTGATATTCCCGCCGTCTACCGGCAAGAAATCGAAAAATAGCGTCCGATCGTTCTGCGTCGGCAACAAAACGAGATTTCCTCTGTCTTGGGCGTCAACTCGCTCGTGAATGTATCCCAAGGAAGATGTCTTTCCTCCCAGGGCGCAACCATAGTATATGATCTTGAACTCAACCTCTCCGCTTACGAAGTTAATGAAGGACATCGAATTAAAATTACCCAAACCATAACGCTTTCGTCGAATGTTTTTCAAATGAGTTAACACATCCGAAGAGCAAGCGAGGAACAATGAGAAGGCGGTATATTATCGACGCGACTATTTGCCTGCATTTTTTCATCGCCGAATTCGTGCCTTCAAGAGCGAATGCGGGAGGCGTAGAATTTCGGGGCCAAGAAAAATGCAGAATTTAAAGTCTGGAAGCTTGAATTCGGCACGCAGACTGGGCTTCGCCTGTTACAACTGGCCAGATCTCTGCGGGTTAGTCTCCATCGCGAGCGGTTCGAAAACCGATACGTTCGTCTTTGGTTTCAGGAGAGAGGCGGAGAATTCGACGAGTCAGTTCGCCGTTGCCTGATCTGAAGTTTCCTCCACGGACGACAGGATTTCCTTGGCCATCGCCGCTGGCGGTCCATTCCGAAACATTGCCCGCCATATCGTAGACTCCATACGGGCTACGATCCTGTTTCCAAACGCCTACTTCGGTCCAACCTGGACCGGGTTGCAGCGCGCCGAGCAGGTTAGCCGCATTCGCGACCATATCCGTTCCCCATGGATATCGGCGCCCATCAGCTCCGCGTCCCGCCTTTTCCCATTCTAGTTCTGTCGGCAACCGGCGACCTTTCCACCTAGCAAATGCGTAAGCGTCGAACCAATCGAGATAAACCGCCGGAAAATTGGGATTTAGTCGAATCCCATGATAGTTCTCCCCAGAAAAGGCCGCGAGTGCATAGCTCTCCCAGTCTTGGTTAGAATGTCCTTTGTGAGGCTTTTGATCAGGATGATCAAAGCGAGTATCAGAACCAATTGCCTGGAGAAAATCACTGTAGTCCCAAACCGTAACCTCTGTGCTGTCGATTGCGAATGGCTTCAGACTAAGACGCTCTCCATCCTGGTAGATGAACTCTCCCTCCGGAATAACGACTCGCTGGGCCGTGCGGTGCTGCCAGCGTGCGTGCCTCTCCACCAATTCCCGGACACCTTTTTGCAAGTTGCTGGCATAAGCAATCAATCGGTGGTGCTTGATCGAGATGAAGTAAGTCGCGACAAACGCAGCGCACAGTAGCGATGCCGTCAAGAAAACTCGCTTGATGAGTCGGGCTCTTTCAATTCGGCTTCGCTCTTGTTCAATTTGTGTAAGCAGGTTGTCAGCCGAAAATCGATCGTTTGGCACAGGCCGAGTGATCGATTCGCTGAAGCCGGCGGATTTCAGCTCATCTCGCTTACGAACCGCATCCATGAGGACCTGCTCCCACCCTCCCTGAATCGTAGAGCCGGAATGAATACCGTTACGGATAGACCCGAATTGAAATTGACCTTTATCCCAACTCAAAATCTCCAGCAAAGCGTCCTCGCCTACTTGCCCCTTCGTAGCAGCATGCACGATCCTCCCTCGCGCCAAGATCACTTCGGCGCGTCGCCTGCCGTTACGGACAATTAGTCGTCCGTCCCGCTGGGCGAGACAGCCCATCTGAATAATGTCGAGTAACGCGAAATTAAGCAGTTGACCAGTGAAACCCTGGGCTTTTTGCGGCATAAGGTCTACAAAGTGAGATGGCGGATCAACCCAACTTTGACCTCCTGGTCGAACAACCGCAAGACCCGCACCGTCATAAGAATGTCGGGAGACTAGAGCAACCTTCTCTCGCTAGCCTGCGCAGACGGATCACCGGGATGAAGCTTGCCGGTTTTGGAGAGGACAATCGAAATCCAACGAGTCGATTTAAAGTTCGACATTACTATTACAAAAATCACGGTCAAAGGAACGCATAAGAACGCTCCCAGCACTCCCCAAACCGTTCCCCACAAAATCAACGAAATAATCACGGTTAGGGGACTTAGATTGAGCGTCTCTCCCATTACGTTCGGTTCGACGATGTTACCCATGAATTGCGCGATTGCCGTAATTCCAATTCCAACGACCAGACAAGGTCCCAGGCTATCGAATTGAACCGCAGCCAGTAGCGTTGGACAGATCGTTGCCACGATGACGCCAATTGTTGGGATGAAGTGTAAGATGAAGACCAAAAGCGCCCAAAATTCCGCGAAATCCAGGCCGACGAGACGCATCAAGATGTAGGCTAAGATCGCGCTGACGAGACTGACCGCCGTTTTGACACCCAGGTACGTATGAATGTCCCGATCAATGCGCTGGATCGTGTGCATCACTCTTCTCCTCTGCTCATGGTTCGGAAAGACCGCGGTCAGCTTTGCCGATAGAAACCTTGACTCCAGCAAAATGAAGAGGCCATATATCACCACTAACGTTACTCCCTCGAGTAAGTCGGCGACAGACCTGGCAACCGCGCTAAAGATTGTTCGCAAATCAAGTGTTCGTAGAATAGCAGCCAGCTCCGGCGGCTCTTCTATTCCGAACGTCGCGAAAATCTGCGTCTGCAGTTGCTGAAGACGCACTTGGTAGCGAGGCGCGACGGCGGCAATGTGAAAAGCGTTATTCGTGATGATGTCAACCAGGACAAACCCAAGTCCAAATATGATCGCAAACGAGATAATCACTGAGACTATCTTAGGGACCTGATGACCGGCTAGTCGGATTCGACCTACGAGCCGGTTCAGAATATCAACGAGATAGACCGCAAGAAAGGCTATGACCAGAGGAATGAAGAAATTCCTCCCCAGACTCAAAATGTAGAAAACCGCGAGGATGATGCCGAACGTCAGAGCGGCAGAAAGAAGTCTCCGAAAACTATCAGAGCGCGTAGTGTGAGGATAGTCGCTCATTAAAGAAGGTAAGAAAAAGTAACTGGTTTGGTGAGATACAAGCAATTCTGATCGTAAAGGCAATCTCAATGGGCACCGGCACAAGGAACTCCAGCCGGGCACCAATGCCTACGTTTGAGACGGTTTCCTAAGTCTTTTCCGCGGCCGATAGGAACCGCACCTTGAATAGAAACGAATCCTCAATGTTGGGTTGCGATATCTGAGTACGAAATAAATTCGAGCAGAGAGCCATCGGGATCGCGAAAATAGACCGACCTCCCGGCTCCGCGGGCTCCAACTCTCGATACCGGGCCGAGTTCCACCACGACTCCTTGATCTTCAAGATGCTTGAGCGCCGTCTCAATTGGACCTTGCCAGACGAAGCATAGATCGCTGTTGCCAGGTTGAACCGGCAATTTTGCAAGAGGATCAGCCGAAACACCAGGCCCGTGCAGATTCAGTTGAACCGTGCCAAATCGGTATGCCGTTCGTCTATTGATCGAAACTAGCTCAGCGCCCAGTACTTCGGAATAAAAACGGTTGGATCTTTCCCAATCTGAAACATGGATAACGCAATGATCAAAACCAACCCGAAAAGGAGTTCTTGAAGCCATAAAAGGGTATAAGATCATCTCACACTTCACCTGCTGTTGGACAAATCACTTTCTGAGCAGCCGATAGTTCGCCTTCACCTAAACCCTTCACCGGAGAATCAGGCCACCGGCCGTCGGATCATAAAAAAATACTCCATGTTTAGGGACCTGGTTGTTAAGGGCCCAATCCAGGCTGGCCGCATTGAACTGTCGATCCACCTCTTGCCGTAGCATTCGTGCCCCTTGGGCCTTGTTGTAGCCGACCCGCAACAGAAACGCGGTTACCGGGCCAGTATCAATCGTAAGCGGTTGCCTAAAGAATTGCGAGAGGACCGCAAGCTTTTTCTTGATAAGTCCGGCCAGGATCATTTTCTGAGCTTCGAGATCAAGCGGTTTGAAAACGATCCGTTCGGTAATGCGGGCAAAAAGTTCCGGGCGCAAAGATTGACTAGCCACATCTAACGCCACCCTTTCCATGGTTGAATAGGTTACATTCTCCATTTTTGCGAGATCACTACTTCCGAGGTTACTGGTCATGACCAGATAAAATTGCCCGACTCGGATCCGATCGCCGGCCGGCGTAGTCAAGACGCCTTCTTCCAAAAGCGATAGAAACACATCAACTAGTCTTGGATGCGCTTTTTCAATTTCGTCAAAGAGTAGTGTCGTCCCGTTGGGATGTCGTCGGATCGCAGCTTCTGTTCGGTCCAGAAATTCCTGGAGACGGCTATCCGTCGAGTATTCGTTCATAAACATCATTTCCAGCGCCGTCCGACGTCCAAATATGTACTCACAGAAACACTTGGCCATCTCCGTCTTCCCGACGCCGGTTGGACCCAGAAAGAGGAAGCTAGCTTTAGGTTGAGATCTTCGCTCGTTTAGTCCGAGCTCAGCGGCCTGAATCGCTCGAGCGACGCGGGAGATAGGGCCCTTTTGGCCAATTATTCTGGTTTCTAGAGTTGGGATAAGGCCGCTGAGGTACGAACACCATTCGGGGTCAAGCTCGAACCCATCGCTTAGAATTTCTTCTTTTTGGACCATTTCCTTTCGGTGTGCGGTTCTGTCGCCATCCGAATCTTTCCGGGCGTTGCACACGTCCGACGCAGCCTACAACCCCGGTTGGAGTAACGTTGGTGGGTTGGCGAAGTCGGAGACGACGTACTCCCCGCCCGGGGGACATCTCATTGGTTTCGACCGCAAAGTATTTTACATATCTGACGCACCGGGGCCGCTGGGTTCGCATTCACGCCCGAACCGGACAAGGCTCTGGATCCGGTCCGTCACTACTCTTTTCGGATAACGACTCCTTCCGCTGGAACTTTGCTTTCGCTGGGCTGGGACCCATCTGGTGTCGTATCGCCAGTTCTCTCGAGCTTTTGCAGCCGTCCATTGAGTGCCGACACGACATTTGTAAACTTGCGTTGCGCATCCAATGTCTGCTCCGCCAAAGACTGGACCGTAGTCGCCAACTTCTCTTGATTTTGTTGAATCGCGTGGATATCTCGAGTCGCGTCTTGCAACCCCTGCTTGGTTTGGACGAGATCCCGTGCCGTTTCACCCGGAAGCGGTTCGGGCGCATATTGTGCATTTCGGAGTCCTAAGACTGGTCCCAAAAGTATTTCTCCTTCCTTTCGATCGCTTTGCGTGACCCAACGCGGCTCCTGTTCGAGTCGATAGATCGTATGTCTTTCATGCAGAACCCGCTGGTCCGAGGGGTCGACATAACGATTGATTCCATACACCTTCACCAATTCGTTCTCGCGCACATTTCGCACCGTGCCAGGTAGAGCGCTTGCCGAGAAACGGCTTTCCTCCGCTCTGGCACCCGGTTTGATCGTACGAGCGGTATGAACTCCGGCTTGCGGTTTCGACTGTGCGCATCCGAAAAGCAGGACCAGTCCCAACAAAGTGCTGAATCTATCGACCTTAATATACATAATTAATTTTTGCTCTGATTTATCGAGTTCAAAGCAGGCAGCAGTGGGTTTAGTAAATTACCGGCATCAACCGGAAGCGCTCTTCGAACTTGGTCACGCGCTCTCTTTTCGAGATCAGCTTGGGCGCGAGCATCGCGTTCGTCATCGGCTCCAATTTTTGCGCGGCTCAGATCGATCGCTTCACTGCAGTACACATAAAATTGCTTTCCAGCTGGGACGCGCACGAAGAAGCCATCCCGTTCGATTGATTTCAAAATCTGGTCCGCATATCGGTCGAGCACACCTTGAGTACCGCCGGCTATCGGATTAACGATTCCTCCCTGAAGCGCACTCAGGCCGAGCGAACTATTGTTCGTGTAAACCCGGTTACCTAAAATCCCAGAACTCCCACTCGAAACTGCGCCTGAAATGCCGCTGATGAGAGAGGCTGCGTAAAGCTTGACTACATCATTGTTGGCCGTCCGAATCACGTCACCCCGGAGTCCGGCGCTTCCGTCCGTGATTCCGTAAGTGTCATACTCGGGATCTCGTTCCATATCCAAAACCAACCCTTTAGTTACCAATTCGCGGCCTCTCCGATCAGGTTCGTTCAGGACAAAGGTAAAATCTCCCTCGCTCGCGATTCGTTCACGGACCCGGTCAACGCTGGCGACTCCGTGGACTTCCGAATTCGCCCGGACAATAACCTTTCCGTTCCAGCAGAGATCCTCCGTTACTAAGCCAATGATCGGTGTCGTCAAATTGCTCGAGTCGACAGTGTTTACCAGTTGACATTTAACGAGTCGAAAAGCTGGTGCGTAGTCACCTTTTGGTCCTCGCGGCGATGGCCTTTCACCTTGTGGTTCCGCTGCGAAAATGCTGATTGAATTTGCAATCGGAGTATTCGGGGTAGCTCCAGGTTCAGGAACTTGCGTCGCAGAGAATTGTTTGGACGCAATCGTCGATTTGGGCAGAGTGGTAACAACCGGATTGAAATTGCGGATCGAGGAAGTCATTGGCTCGGTCACCTTGCCCGCGTCGCGGACTACCTCGTTTTGCCGTTCAGCGATCTTTTGCGATCCACCCTTTTGCATCAGGGCATAAAGGAACGTTCCGAGGACGGACAAAAGTCCGACCGCCCCAATCATCAGCGTTCGCCTATTCATTGTGCGCCATCATCTTCTTTTGCGTCGTCGAGGCGTGGGCGCCTCCTCTAGTCGGGTCCTTGACTTCGGTTCGAGCTCGTTTTGCATTCCTTTTAGGCGAAGTAGACTTGGTTGCAGAAGGCTCTTGGTCATTCTCTGGCAAGGGTGGCTCGTTTGCGCTCGCTTGAGCCGTTGGCAGGCTATTGGGCGGTTCTTGCCATTCCGCTGAGACTTTTCGCTGAGGATCCATTTCTCCTTGAATCTCGCGCAACACGATCTCGAACTTGTTGGTAACAGCCAGATCGTTTCGACCACCATTGCTTCCGCCGGTAACGACAAAAAATGCAGTCTGGCTCTTACCTGCGGGAACCAGCCCCCCGGCATCTGAAACGGATTGCTGATAGACCTCCTCACCGACCCGGACGGCAAAACTCTCCGGATCATAAATAAAATCCTTAGCCGATTTATTCGCTAAAAGGACTTCAAACCCCACGCTGTCCAGCGCATCGTCCCGGACCACTCGTCTTAGTGAAATATCCAATTTTTCGAAACCGGAATGAGAGTCTGGTTCGGCTACGTCCATATTTTGATAAATCTCCGGCGCACTCACTTTGAGAGTGGGAAATGCCTTTATCTTGTCGAGGAAGCCAAGCAGCCGGGCAGGCGACGCTGCTGAATGCTTTGAAGTGGGCGGCTGCTCCGCAACTCGCTTAACCGCTTCGTCTTCAAAGATTACGACAAAGCTTGGATCAGGTGCTTCCCGGCAAAGCAGTGCATAGACTTTTCCATCGAGAACGACAGTGAGATTCCCTTCAACCCCTGGTCTAACCGCCTTTAGCGATATGAAATTGGTCCCTTTGTTGAATGATATTTGAAAAAGATCCTGGCTGTCCGGTGTAGGATTTAGACTGAATCCGTATCCATCCAGTGCTTCGATTCTCGCCGGAAATTGGATCGTAGTGATTCCATGAACGCCAAGCTTAATTACCGACGGCTGCTCCTGATTGAGCGGAAGCCGAACGATCTTATCTGCTAGATTATCCTGACTAATTGCGAAAACGGGAGTCACGGAAACAAGAATAGTTAGCAGGTACTTCATTTATTTTGGTCCCGGGTCAGAGTAGTTAATCGTTCGGGCTGTCCGAACGCATAATCCATAACCGCATACGGATAGCGTTGATTGCGTCCTAGATACGGATTTCGGACAAGTTTTAGGTTAAGCGTGATAGGTTGTGGTTGATTGACCTGCTCGTCACCAACTTGGGCTTGGGTCAGAATCTGCCCTACTACTCGGCTTAGAATAACGCCGTCGTTGAGTGATTGAAGATCGATCCGCGCGATTTCCAATTTTTGATGAATACTCTTCTTAGCAAATTCTTCCGCAACAACCTTAAATTCGGCCTTTGCTTTTTCGGAGGCAGCCGGCAGAAAAACGCGATCCATGGTATCGGCGGCATCAAATCCTTGAGGGCCCCGATCCAGGAACGATTTGGCGGCCCAATAAGAAATGGTTTCGAGAATCTCGTGGCTCTGTTCGACAGGTACGAGAGGGCTAATGATCAGCGATTGAGTTCCGTCCATGAGCGCCACTTTTTCGGGACGAGCCATCGCGGTGATGATGTAAGCAGGTACGACGCAGTGAGCGCAAAGCGAGACGATCACCGCGATCCAGAGTAGCCGGACGGTAATCCGGGCCGACGCTAGACTGTTGGCCGCCCGATTCGCACGCTGTGCTTCTTCGCGGAGAGGATTTCGTTCGACTTCAATCGCTTCCAACTCCTCTAGAGCAATCCAGCCCGGGGCGCCGGACTCGTTCCCAGGATCACCCGAAGACCGCCCCGCGATTGGACCGGCGACAGATTTGATTCCCGACCCAAAAGATTCTGTAGTTTTGTCCGTCGTTTCCCGACTCGTTGTCATCCCAGGTCTATTGCCCAGCCTCAATTAGTTAGATAGTTTCTCGCTCGTTGTGACGAACGGTTCGGTTCCGATTTCCGGAAAGAACCGAAACGAAAGTTACCCTCCGGTCCAAGTCGATTCCCGCTGGCATTGGCTACCATCGTACCGATCGTACTAGCCAGATTTCCACTTGTTTCCGAGACACCTGCTGTGAAGTCACTGACCTTCGCACCGAATTCGCCCCCCGCGCCGATCGAGCGGTGCATCCAGCCACCGATCCCTCTTGTGGAACGTCCGCTTATACCGACGCGATCGTTGGATCCCGTATCCTCTGGCACAGCTGCCCAATCTCCACTCCCTCCGTCATCCCTATTCTTTTTCGGGTAGAGCACCGGCTCGCCGAAACTACGCAATTGTCTCGCCCCGAAACGGAGCGCTGCTCCATAAGTCGCCCCAGTAGTCCCCCCTACCGCGGCAATCATTGCGCCAGCAAACGTCTGCAACTCTGCACCACCCCTGGCTACGGCCTTCTGGGCGTAAAAAGGCCCGACCACATGGCCGATGATCACCCAGAGCAGAATCGGCAATGACCAAACGATCGCCCCCAAAATTTCGACTAGATTGTCCGAATGGGGCGCGGATAACGCCTGCAACAGGGCAAGCGTCACCAGATTTGCGAACACCCAACCCACCGGCCAAGCATGAACGCCGATGTAGGTCTTAAAAAACGCCTCGCCCTGGTTCTGTAAGCCTCGTACAGAAAACTCCGCCAAAGCAATCGGAACATAAAGATCGAGAAAGACAACGATCGCCTGCTGCAGAAAACTCATCATTACGACGATCCATTCGCAGATAAAGAGCGTACCCATGTAAATATGCCAGAGGACAGCCGACAACAGATGGCTTACGTTGGCGTTGAAGAGCTTTTGCGCCGCTTGAATCGGATTGAATAAGTCCGATCCGCTAAGCTGGTTCTTGCCATCATTTTTAGCGGTGACTTTCTCAGTAATCAGGCTGCGAATTTGATCAATATTTTCGGTGACGGCGACTTGCTGCGAACCTTGACCAAAGGCCCGAAGATCAACCACGACTCGGTATTGCGTCAGAGCATCAGCCGCATAACCTAACCACTGCTTGACTTGGAACCAATGGCCGATAAGGCAAACAATAATAGTCGCCCGCAACAAGTTGAACATGAATTTTCGCGAGTCGGTCTGCAGGAATCCGCGCATCGTACCGAAAACCAGGAGAACAAAACCGATCACGATCGCGATGGGTTGTATTTGTCGCTCTATATTCTGCATAGCGGCAAGGATCTCTTGCAGGTGCAGATTGACGCTGCTCCCATCGCTAGAAGCTATAAGAAACATGGTCAGTTACTTTAGCGATTGCAGCATTCGGCCAGCATTTTCCTGCATTTGTCGATTCTCTTCTTCGACTTCCTGCAAACGTTGTTGCAAAATAGCCTGTTCCAGCCTCGCTTGATCGTTCTGGTTGGCCGCATGCTGCACCAGCACCTTTTGAGCGGCTACGTTCGTCCGGTTGATTGTGTCTTGAATGGTCGATTCGATCGAGTGCAGTTTACCGGTTAACTTTTGTACTTCGATGAGTGAACCAGCCGAGTTTAATTGCTGCAGAGTACTCTGCTTTTCCTGCTGAAGGACCGTAAGCGAATGATTGGTTTGTTCGACTTCGGTATCGAACGACTTGTACATATCCTGGACGGTGCCGAATCTTTTGAAGCTATTTGCGTCATACTGCACGGCCTTTCCCAAACGGTCCGGCATCTTGCTGATATCCTGATAAAGACCGTTAGTAGTTTCCTTGAGCGCCGCGATCCCGTCGACCGCCTGCTGAAACTCGGCCATAGTCGAGCCCAAGCCTTGCTTGAGCCGCCTCATTTCGTTAAACAAAGCATCGAGTCCCAGCATATTGATATACGAATTAGGGTCGCCAATCCGATGTAGCTGTTCGACATTTTGGTTAATCATCGTCGTTAACTGTTGGATTTGCTGCACCTGGTTCTGAATCATCTCAGCATATTTAGCGACGTCTTCGGCGTGCTGCAGTTCCTGCTTCATCTGTCCAATTACTTGCTGCAAGATATTCAGCACTGTATGAATCGGATCGTGCACAGTGTAGGCGCTACCAACCGAACTGACCTCGGTTAGCACAGAAAATATTAGAATGATCTTCAGTTTTCCGGTTCTCATTCGACAATCGGAATTACTACCTCACGTTGGACCCGGATAACTCCGTTGGGATCTTGGTGTTCCGGTATCGTTGCATTGTAATAGCGAATCTTACCTTGGTTATCGTCTTGAGGCGCTCGTTGGTTCTCCTGCTGAGCCCAATAATTCCGTTTCACTTGATCCGAAATGCCTTTCGCGTAACCTTTAGCAAAGTCGATCGGGACTTTCCGTTCGTCGCTACCGGTTGTCATCAGCGGGTCACCCTGGTTGGTCAAAGCCTCCGACCCGCGGCCCTGCACTGTGACTTGCCCCTTCGGTACGGTCGGGCCGACAGTGCAGCCAACAACCAGCAAGTAGAAAGCGGCTCCCAAACGCTTCATAAGATCGGTTCGGTCGCCGATGCCTCGCTCGCACAGGCCAGTTTCTCGGACTCTTGAATGATCCCGGTAACCACATTTTTGTAGCCAGAAAGACAGGCCGTCCGTTCATCGAATGTCTCATTGTCACTGGAGGCGGCGTAGAGCAGTTCACGCGAAGTAACGTTTTTCACCGTGCCCACCAGACGTCGGATTTTGTCATTGGCGACGTAGGTGAAAGCGCTGAATCGATCGGACGGGTCCATCAATTCCGGAAGTGGATAGTTGTGAATGGTGCCGACCGTCCGTTGCGAAAGGCCTAACGCCTCGCCAATATCGTTGGCGTCCTCTCGGCTTTGCTGAGCGGTAATGAGGAACATCTTTGAGTTCCCGATCATCGCTCCTCGGACGGGAGAGTCCTTGATAATGTCGTACTGCTGCACGACGGCAAGGATGTTACAGCCAAACTTTCGCATCTGACGGTAGTATTCCTGAATCATCTTCACCCCGCCCGGGATATCCAAGGTTCGGGCCGCCTCTTCAAAAATCGCAATCTTGGGCACCGCTCGCGGCATCGAGATGATCTTTTGCCGCCCATAGTTAGCGACCAAGAAGTTAGCGGCCGCTCTCATTTCGCTGGCGTGCTCCGGAATCTGACCGAGTTCAAAGTGAGCCACTCTTCCATCGATGCGCACATTGCTCGTCCCGTCGAAGAGCTTGCCGCGTTCGCCGTCCCGGCCCCACGCTTTCAGCAGTTTGGCGACTCGATCGCTTTCCTCTCGTTCCCTGGCTCCACCGTGTGGATTGTATAGGAGTTGTTCGACCAGCCCGCTATGGGTCGGAAATTGGTCGGGACGGAAATATGCAAATGCCAGATCGCGTACGAGGTTAGCAGTAGCAGAGTTTTTCGCGAACTCTGTTACCGCCTCCTCTCCTAGTCCTTGGACGAAGGACTGCGCTTCGTCGGGACACCGCGCTTCCCAGTCACGGAAAGCTGCGAACGCATCCACAAAATTGAACCGAGAACTCTTCATCCTGGTTTGCAGATATCGAGCAATCGCACAGGCTAACCAGCGCAGTTCTTCCGCTGCATGTTCGTTAGCAACGATCCAGTCATTAAAAACGTCGGTGTAAAGCTGTTGTAGGTTCTCAACTAGCATCGCGTGGCGTAAAGCCCTCCGCTCACCGTCTAGGCCCTCGTAGCCACAAAACAGCATGGCTAGACCCGCACTAAAGGCTAGGTGCAACGGAGACAAGGGCGAGCCTCCGGTATCGAGGTAGTTGATCGTGAGGTTTCCGTTAGGATTTACAATGATCGGTTCGCAGCCTTGGGTCTGGGTCAACACGCCGTGGGAGAGACCTTCTTCAACAATTAGTCTGAATCCGAACCGGTGCCCGATTTGAGCCAGAAGATCGCCGACAATCACCGATTTACCCGCACCCGTCATGCCAAAGAGAACCCCATGTTGGGGAGTGTTGCCGATCCGTGTTCTGATTCCGACCAGGTTGCCCCGCGCTCCGTTATAAATAGCCTCCGCCTTGGTTAGATGACCAGTGAACGTAGCCGACCAAGGAATCAAATCTGCAAGATAGGAGTCTTCAGCAGGTAGATCAAAAGCTCGGTAGATCCCGTGAGTCCATCCCGGCCAGGTCTGATAAAACAACTGACGAGCATTCTCCGGAATCGTCGCGTGGTGAACTACCGCCCCGCCCATCGATATGAATGCATTCTTCAAGGAAGCACAACGAGCAGCCAAGAGCTCTGGATCGCGATGCCAGAGGCGCACAATGTAGAGACAGTCGAGCGGAATAACCTGCCCTTGCTGGAGCTCGTTGACCTTATCTTGCTTGGCCGCAAGGTCGGTAGCGAGCGATTGTCTTCGCTCAGAAACCGCGTCGATCTGCAAACGCTGAATGTTGCGCTCCTCGCTTTCGATTACTTTATCGACCCGTTTCGGATAGATGTTCATGGTAACGCCGTATTCCTGGAATCCCATACTGGTGAGAGCAGAGATGATTCCGGGAAACGTTCGTCGGGGCCACTGGCGCACAGCGAAGATGGCGTGGTGATAACAGCCGAGTGAAAATGAGACACCGGGAATGTGAGGGGTGCTGATGCCTTCGGCATGTAGACAATTTTGCTGAATCGAGTAAACCGGATCGAATAATTCCAGCGGATCGGCTTCAGTCATGCCGAGATTGGTATTCAGGAATCGGTAGTAGAAGAGGAAATGGTCCTCATCGCGCATCGGATGGATTCGACAATCAGGAAACAGGCGGGAGAGAGCACTAAATACGAAGTCTTGAAGACCAAGACTTTCCTTCCGAGACAAGGTGTCGAAGTACTCAGCTATCGCCGAACGCCCGACGACCGGCACCTTCGTATCAATCACCCGGCTAAAAAAGAGCGTGAGACGCTCTCGACGGAGTCTTCCTTCCTGCATCGCTGCTTTGTATCGTTCATACCGTTCTGCTCGAACTAACACGCCGAACTGACCGTGTACCGGATCGCGCCGGCGTAACTCTAGAGTCTCCCTATGGTACTCCTCTAACTCCTGTCGATAATCGCTGTCGATGCTCCACTGGATTTGTAATTGGTACTCCTGACCCAACATTCCCAGGAGAACGCGCAACCGCTCATGAAGGTCGTTTAGCTGTCCGACGCTGAATGCCGTCATCTCGCCCGGTTCGATCATAAAACCTCTGGAGACGGCCGTTTTCCTCGTGGCGCCGTCGCCGAACCAAAGGAGGTCGTTAAGAAAAAATCCGTTGGGCATACCGATTCGGGAGACGCGGCTGGCCGGATCACTACCTCTGCGGATTGCGAGACCAGCAATTGTTTCGCACGCGGCAAGGAGTTGAGAGATCATTTGAGTGGGAGGAAAGGATGGCGCGGTTGCACCCGCGCGGGTTGAAACGCCGGGCCGTTTACAAGGGAAATCAGGAGGTCGACATCGAACCGAGGCGGCTTCTTATTTCGAAACAGGCGGATGTATCCGGTTGTCGCCAGCGTTGGCAACGAGGCAATCGCAAACTCCCAGGGCAGCGGTATCGGACTCCCGGTTTGCAGCAACATGGTGAGGATAAAGACCGAGACCATTCCGGCAACGATTACCCCCATCCCGAGATTTCCCTCAAAACCGAACGCATACCCGGTCGACTTTGCTCGAGGCCGGCTGTCAGTGTAGATAAGAGTCTCGTTCATCAGTCGGCAAGTTTAGAAGCCGGCTACGGTGGTGGCAGCGTTACCACCGAAGATTGAAAACAGTGCCTTCATCAAGGCCACCGCGCCGGCGACCCCGATTCCGTAAATGACAGTCATTTTCCAGTTCTCGTCCCGTCGAGCGTTAAGGAAGCCTCCTATAACCATGACGCAGCCAGCGATAAATCCGAAAACCACGATCAGATTCAGTCCCTGCTTTAGCGGATCAATGAACACAGACAAACCATCGGCGTAGGCAGGTGTTGCCAGGGCTGAGATCGTCACAAGGATGATAGACAATTTCATCCAGACACGAATTAGTGGACTCCTTGATTGATCAGGCAGTTTGTTCATAACATAACTCATATATATATTGTTCTTATATCTAATGCAACATTTAACCTCTATGTTTTAGCTTCGTCTTTTACGGGGCGCATCCGCCCCCGCCTACCGTCCGGTTTGAGATTTGATTAATCGCGGCTACTCTCTCAACCGTGGCTTTGACTGATCCTGTGACCGTTGCGCTGGCTGAAGATGTTGGAACCGGCGATCTCACCTCTCGATTTTTCATTCCGGAGACTCACCAGTCGCGCGCGCGGATTCTGGCCAAACAGAGTGCGGTCGTCGCCGGAACCAAGCCGGCTAAATCAACTTTTCAGCAGGTGGATGCCGACCTGACGATCGAGGTTATCGCGCCCGATGGCACTCACGTTCGCCCCGGCGATACGATTCTGCTGGTTTCCGGACATACTCGCTCCATTCTAACCGGGGAGCGAGTCGCTTTGAATTTCCTGCAGCGACTTTCCGGTGTCGCCACCTTGACCGGAGCGTTCATGGAGGCCATCAAAGGCACTCGCGCGCAGATCCTCGATACCAGAAAGACAACACCTGGCTTGAGAAAATTAGAAAAGGAGGCGGTCGCGGCGGGCGGAGGAACCAATCATCGCATGGGACTTTTCGATGCTGTTATGGTTAAAGACAATCATTTGTTGGCCAAACCAGACCTCAGCACGGTGCTCCCGGCTCTTAGGAAAGAGCACCCCGGCATCCGCATCGAAGTTGAGGCCGATTCAATAGAGCAGGTCCGCGAGTTCGTGCGGTTTCCCGAGGTGGACATCATTCTTCTAGATAATATGAGCCCTGACCAGATACGAGCTTGTGAGGCGCTGCGGCGTCCGGGTCTCAAGTTTGAAGCCAGCGGAGGCGTCAATCTGCAGACGGTGCGCTCGCTGGCCGAGACAGGAGTCGACTTTATTTCGGTCGGCCAGCTGACTCATTCGGCCCCTGCGATCGATTTCTCGCTCGAATTGCTGTAATTTGCGCGACAAATTAAAGTATCTGCGAGGAGTATAGTCGTGCCTAGGACCGAAAACGCCCAGACCCCACAGCGAGCACTATACTCGCCGGAATATTATTCCAGCTTATTGGCCGGTTTGATTCATAAACTGAACAACGTCACGACTGTATTGTCGGGTCATAGCGGCTTGATCCTGATGGACTCGGATTTGCCACGTGAAATTCGGGATCCGGTCGAACACATGGCCAAGGCGACTCAGCTCTTATCGCAGATTGTCGATGAAGCAGCGATCGTAGCCAAGTCGACACCACACCGTCTGGAGACGGTGGATCTCGAATCGCTGTTTCGAGCATGCGCTGTACCGCCCAACCTCAAGGTCCTTGCGAAGAACAGTCCGATTACCGGAATGATTGAAGCGGACCCCGCGAAACTGCGTCAGATACTGGAAGAGATTTATCGCAATGCCAGAACGGCCGGCGCCACCCAAGTCGAGTACGAGATCGAAGAGCAAAACGGTCAGTACGTTTTCCGATTCCGAGATAACGGCAAAGGCGTGAAAAAGGAGGTTTTGCCTCGCATTTTTGATCCCTTTTTTACCACGCGAAAATTTACTGATGCCTTCGGTCTGGGCTTGTTTCGCGCACGTGGGGAAATAGCGCAAATGAAAGGAGAAATCTCAGCCACAAGCGACGGCTCCACTTTTACCGAGATTGCGATCAAGCTTCCGAAACGTGCTCTACCGGTCCAACCGTAACTATTCGGCATGGCGGAGGGAGTGGGATTCGAACCCACGGACCCTTGCGGGTCTCCGGTTTTCAAGACCGGTGCATTAAACCGCTCTGCCATCCCTCCGGATCGAGCAACGCCAATAATGCCATGGCGGTACCGATTGGCAAATGATCTTGGGGACTCAAGGCCGGCCGCTGGCGCGGCCGGCATCAATCAGAAGCGGGACTGTCTACCAGGTTGAGACCGCTATTGAAAGAGCTGCTGCTGGCGCGCAAGATTCCGTGTCAGAGTGGTTTGGGTGGAAGCCGCGGCCGGTGGCGGGCTGCCGGCTGCGCGGAAGGCCACCATTTGCATCACCCACGCGCCCGGACTGTTGAGGGCGGCACCGGCACTGTACAAACCGGCTGTCGTTACCACGCGGTCCTCTACGATCTGACCGTCGGGGCTACTGTGGACGCGCTCAGTAAAGGCCGAATCGGGAGCGGCGGTGAACGTCTGGATGGTATTGGCAGCAACCAACAGGTCCCTCGGATTGGTAGTGGCAACGTTGCCGCTGGTGCAGGTCGTGCCAGTGCTTTGCGTCTGCGCGGCGATCACATCGACCGGATTGGTTGTATCGATCCCGCTATATTCCAAAATCCGTATATCTGGATAGCCAGCGGTCCGGTCGAAAGTCACGGTCACGGTGTTGGCGCCAGACGCCGCGATGTTCTTGGCGTAATAGATGGATTGGTTCAAGCCACCGGCTGCAGCCAGTTTCGTTGGTCCCACTGCTAACTGGTAGGCGTTCCCGGCACTATCCTTCACCGAACTAACCTGGGCAGTGGAATCGTTCCATCCGACGACAACCACATTCAGATTCCCCCCGGTTTGCGCCCCAGAGTAACGAACCGGGATTGAAGCAGCCGACGGTTGTGGATCACCATAGGCGGCCTGCACAAATTTGGGTGTGGATGGACTCGGAGTCGGGGTCGGAGTCGGTGATGGTTGACTGCCGGCCGCGTTGCGGAATGCTACCATTTGCATTACCCACGCGCCCGGACTGCTGAGGGTTGCGCCCGCACTGTATGAACCGGCAGTGGTCACCACGCGGTCCTCTGCGATCTGTCCGTCCGGGTTGCTGTGCACTCGTTCAGTAAATCTTGCACCCGGACCGGCGGTGAAAGTTTGGATGGTATTGGCAGCAACCAATAGATCCGTCGGATTAGTAGTGGCAACGTTACCGCTGGTGCAGATCGCGCCAGAGCTTTGCGCCTGCGCGGCGATCACATCCACCGGATTGGTTCTATCGATCCCGCTATATTCCAAGATCCGTACATCTGGATAGCCAGCGGTCTGGTTGAAAGTCACGGTCACGGTGTTGGCGCCAGACGCCGCGATGTTCTTGGCGTAATAGATGGATTGGTTCAAGCCACCGGCTGCAGCCAGTTTCGTTGGTC
>DASTDH010000055.1:0-3125 GCA_035710445.1 Chthoniobacterales bacterium | reverse complement strand
CCCTCGGGATCGAACCAGTTCGCAGGGGTACTTAGGATCTCCAAGCCAGTACGCCCACGCTCTTTGTAAAAGCCGTAAAAGTACATAAAACAAATCAGGAAAATCACGCCCGCCGCCATCGCTCGTCGGGAAAACTTGCGGAAGCGGTAGTGAATGATTCCGGCCATCCAAAAAAGCGCCCACACTGTGGCCGATCTGCTGCCATACCACCCCATCAAAACAAAATGTACAATGCCAAAGGTGCAGACAAGAATCAGTCCAATGATGAGTGGGTGCCGAAGGCGACTCCGCTCGCTCCACATGTACGAAAGAGTGATGAAAGACAAAACTGCAAGGGGCCATGCGAATACCAGCAGCCAACCTTTACCGGCGAAGGCCTCCCGGTTGTATTCAAAATCTCGAATCATCTCGGGAATGCCGCCAAACTGCGAAATAAATTCCAGGACGCCAGCGATCGAGCTCGCCAGCGCCAATGTAGCGAGCGGATAGAATTTTTTCGCGTCAATCTTCCATCGGCGGCGTGACGGGTTCGTGCGCCGGAAAGACTCATGCTGAGCCAAACGGTACACGAGCAAACCGATAGCGTTGAGAGCCGCCATTCCGCCCAGCCAAGGCCGCCAATCCCCCCAAAGCGGCATATCATTCCCGACGCCAAAGTAATTCCAAGTGACGTGGAGCACTGGAGTGAGGAAAAAACCGTAGAAGGCTACGCAAGCGATCATTGTCATGGGATCAAAGAGCTCTAGCCGTCCGCGCAGCCATCGAACGAGGTCTACGCCAGCAAGAATCCCGCAGGCAATCGTGGGGAGAAGAAACCAGTGCAGCAGGGATTTGTGCCCGAGCACAAAAGGGAGAACGATAATGCTTACGCCAGCAGTTGCGAGCAGATAATCTCTCCTACTCTGCTGTTCGAAGACAGATTGCCCAACGCTCCTAATAGCCGCGTAATCGGCTTCAATGTACGTTCTAGCTGCGCCGCTCAAACGTGGCCATCCTCTAACATGCGGACAACTGCGAGTTCGATGCAAATGACCATGGCAAACGCTACATTCTGGTCCTTGAATGAGAGGCTCAGGCACATAGGCGCGAGGCTGGGTCGTGCGCCACAATCATGCGGTAAATCACCGCGACCTCGCGCGCGGTCTTCTCGACTTCAAATAATTCTCTTGCTAGTTTCTGACCCGCGGTCGCGCGCCTGCGCGCCTCGACCGGGTCTGCGAGCGCTTCCAGGATCGCTTGCGCCAACAAGGCAGGTTTTCCAGGAGGCACCAGCCAGCCAGTTTTTTTGTCCTGAACAAGATCGGGAAGCCCTCCTACATTAGTTGCGACAACTGGAACACCGCTGAGGAATGCTTCCACGGAACTGCTGGACACGTTTTCTGAATGGGACGGCACGACTGCGAGGTCTACGTCTGGATAGATAACCGAGACATCGGATCGGAATCCGGTGAATCTCAACTGACCATTGCTCGACCTGGCGGCCCGAGCACGCAGGCGCCGCTCATAAGACGTAGCATTGCCCCATGGCCCCCCAATGACGACGGCCCGAACGTCGGGACGGACTTTATTCACTTCGTGTAAAGCGGCAATGAAATCCTCGTGGCCTTTTATCCCTGTTTTCTGGCCGAGAAACCACTTTGGAGCGTAGACGTAGGCTACCATTCCGATTAAGGGTGCACCGGCCGGGATACCCAGTTCCTCTCGCAGCCGTCCGGTTCGTTTTCCGTTGAACGCACCGATATCGAAACCCATATAGGATAAGAAGACCCGGTTGCTCTCCACGCCAAGCTGCAAGTACTTCTGATAAGTCCATTGGCATGTGGCGATCCAGTAGTCTTGGGGCCCAGCCAACCGCACATCGAGGTTGCTGAACGCAGCGTGCTCCAAATGCAAGGGTCCCTGAACTTGGAATACACGGGGGATGGGCGAGTTTTTCCCCAAAGCTAATCGCATAACGTAAGCCGGGCCGACATGGTGCACGTGAATTACGTCGGGGCGGACACATTCGACTAGCTCACGACACTTCCGAACGGTCTCGATCAAACGCCATGGTTCGCGGATGGAGGGATCCAGATCTGCTTTCAGAACTTGCGCGTTTGCCTCGCGATATCTGGGGGCTAGTCCATCTGTATCCGAAGGAAGAGCAACTACTACTTCGATGCCCATTGAGCAGAGCACTCGTACTTGGTGATAGACCCACCTCGCACCCACCGCCGTTTTGACGATATGCAGTGCTTTCACGTTCGCGGCCCATTCTGGGTCAAGTAGATAATTCAAAGCTATACAGCCTCTACTCGATATGTGCGTGCAGGTTATTCGTGCTATTTACGCGGTGGTGCGGGTGGTTGAGTATCTCCCAGCTGGAAAGAGATTACCGTGGTTCCCAGTTTCCGATGCCTCAATGGCAGAGCAGCGCAGCCCAGGCGCGCTATGGTTATGCGCGGTGGTTCATTTGCGCTGCTATTTGCTTTCGGAATAACGGCTGGCGCTTCGACTATGCGGCAACAGAGTCAGCCAAAGGCCTTGGGCTCACTTAGTGTCGCCGGAGGGGTGACCATAAACGGTTCACCGGCTCAGCCGACGCAGACTATTTTCGCCGGAGACACGGTGGTGACGACCAATACGGGCACGGCGACCTTTACCGTTGGCGGCCAGGGCTCGTTCAAAATCGCGCCTCTAAGCCAGGTGTCATTCAGCAACGTCCCGCGATATGTCATCGAGTTAAAGCAAGGCACTGTCGTGATGGATACCTTCACACAATCGCCGGATCTGGCTCTGCGCGTGGGGGACTACATCGTCATGGCAGATCCGACTGCCGCGCAGACATCAATAATCATAAAAGCAGAAAGCAGTGGTTCCGGCGTCATCACGTGCGCCTCTGGTGGTGCGCACATCGTGGCGATTCAAGGTGATACATCGCTGTCGCTGCAACCCGGTCAATCCACGAGTATCTCCTCGCAAGAACAAACGGTCGCGGCAACCGCGACGCCCGCTCCAAATAGTTCATCCGGTAAAAAGCATAAATGGCTTCTGTTTGGTCTGGCAGGCGGGGGAGCAGCCGCTGCTGCCGGCGCAGCGATTGCAGCAAGCGGCGGAGGCGGGCACGCCGTCAGTCCATCCCACCC
>DASTDH010000054.1:0-5887 GCA_035710445.1 Chthoniobacterales bacterium | reverse complement strand
CTCTGGCTGGACATCAAGGTTCTCGCCATGACCATCCGCG
Organism: Chthoniobacterales bacterium; assembly: GCA_035710445.1. Lineage (GTDB taxonomy): Bacteria > Verrucomicrobiota > Verrucomicrobiia > Chthoniobacterales > JAFAMB01 > DASTDH01. The sequence continues at coordinate 5,847 of DASTDH010000054.1, read as the reverse complement.
CAGTGCTTGGCGGTGAGGGGGGTGAGCGCCCCAGGGTTTCTCAGTGCGCCGGTATTCCTAGGTGTCGCAGCCCACGACAATCAGGAGTAATAGTTGCCGATGATCCGCGCGGGGTTGCCCACGGCCAGGGCGTTCTCGGGAACGTCTTTGTGAGCAATGGCGCCGACCGACAACTTGGAATGGTTGCCGACGCGCTTTTCCGGAGCGACGAACGCATACGATCCGAGGAAGACGCCTTCACCGAGTTCGGCCGCGCCGGCCACGGCCGCGTAAGGCGACAGGACGGAATACGACCCGATCCTGGCATTGTGTCCGCAACCACAGTGCACATTCATCGTCACATGCGGCGCCAGCACGGCCCCCGGCCCGACGTATGCAAACGGGCACATGATGGCCCTGGGACCAATGGTCGCTGTCTTGGCGACATAGCATGTGGGATGAATGACGCTAAGGAGTTGTCCGCCGGCTTGCTCGATCTTTTTGACAAGGCGAGCTTTGACGGCCGGGTCGCCGTTGGGAACGACAAAAACTTCGTCCGGCTTCACGGTCAGTTCATCATCGGGAAACAGGTCCTGAATGCGCTCAAACTCGTATCCTGAATCCGCCGAGAAAGTATCGCTGAGGTAGTCCAGCATCTCCTTACCAAACCCACCCTTGCAGATCACGACGATCTTCTTCATATCGATGCGTCTCCCTTACCATGCGGAATACATCAACGAATGACAACGCTTTTTGTTTTGAGGCCAACCCATGGCAGGTTCGGTTGCCTACGCGGCAACAAAGGCGGCGCTTGATGCCTTCACCATCACCTTTGTGGACGAGGTCGGGAAGTAGGGAATCACGGTCAACGCTGTTGATCGGGGCCCCACCGATACCGGGTGGATGACTCAGGAAAAGCAGCGCGAACTGCTTTCACGACATCCCCTCGGACGATTGGGTCAACCGGAAGATGCGGCGCGATTGGTCGCTTTTTTGGTCAGCTCGGAGGCAGACTGGATTACCGACCGGAGCATTCGATCCAGAGGTGGGTTCTGGTAGCAATCTCGCGGCCGCGCTCGCCGGCACTTTTAAATGAGCCAACCCAGCAATAAATGGCGGGGCTACTTTCGTTGTGTTTCCGGGACCCTCCAGCTTCCGGCTCTTTGAGCCTAGCCGACCTGTTCCTTCGGAGCCTTATCTTTCACCGAGACAGCTTGCTTACCTTTTCGATTCTTTAAGTAATTCAGTTTTGCCCGGCGTACGCTACCGGTCCGCTCGACCTCTATCTTGGCTATACGAGGCGAGTGCAACGGAAACACTCTTTCGACGCCTTCTCCATAAGAGATTCGTCGAACCGTGAATGCGGCGTTTAGTCCAACGCCGCGACGAGCAATAACGATCCCGCTGAAGAGCTGGATTCGTTCCTTATCGCCTTCAACCACTCGGGTATGCACTTTCACTGTGTCGCCCACTCGAAACGGGGTGATATCACTTCTAAATTGTTCTTTCTCAATCTTTTCAATGATGTGCATGACGTCTCCCTCCCGTAAAAGGTGGACGGATTAGATAGCTTTGCTGAGAACTTTTGCAACCGAAATGATGCAAGAAGCCGGATCCGGAAGACCACGAAAGTGCAACCTGCAACTCGTAAGCCGTAACCCGTAACCGCTCAGTAATATCCTTCCTCAGTAATATCCTTCATGTGATAGCGCTGGCATTGGAGGAAAATGGCGCTTGGGTACGGCATTCGAAGGGCTCGGCACATAGGGATCTACGTTTCGGATTTGCGGAAGGTGGTTATCAAGCCGTTTCGGGTGCGAGACCGTCAATGGGTTGGTGTCCTTCCACTGCGAAGCGGTCACTCCGACCACAATAGCAAGCGAGATTGCCGCAATCGTTAGCCGGACGAGGACCATTTTGAAAGACTGCGGGGGTCGCTGAGCAAAAATCTCTTTTGTTTGGAACGAGATAGTTTCCCGAGCATTGGAGCCAGTCGGTGTGAGCAGGGGGCCAGGCCTTCCTTGAAAAAGCGTCAGCGGTCTCGACGGAACGGGCGGGACTGTCTGCAGGACAACCACCGGCTCTCCCGCGGGTGCACGTGCCGCCCGGGCCAGGCAGATGATCCAACCCACGATCGTCCAACCAAACAAGAAGTTCAGCACCAGAATAAACCAACGATTCTGTTGCTTTCGAAAAAAGGCGACCAGAGCGGGCACAAAATAAATCGCCGCGAGCGAGCAACCGATAAACCACGAATTGGCGATTGCCGCAAAGGAGGTTGCGCTGGCCGTCGCAAACGAAGGATAGGCAAGCATAATCGGGCGCTTCAGGTTCGAACTGTCGCTATGAACTGGGAGATAACCTATCTTGCAGAATCCAATCGGGAAAGGCACGATTTCCTACAAAAAATGCTGATCCTGCGTGTCACGGGCCGGACAAAAACGCCGGTTATTTTAATTCCGTTCACGATTCGGGTTGATAGGATGCGTTGGTGACGAAAACTCTCGGGGCTGCCAAGGATCGCGCGTCGGTGCGCCTGATTTTTCTAATCGGGGCCGGGCTGATTGTCATCGTTGCTTTGCTGGCCGTCGCTTGGTTCGGTGGCGCCTTCGTGGTTAACCACTACGCACAAACCAAAATAACCGAAGCGATCAGATCGTTGAACCTCGAGAAAAATGTTCGTTACCGAGACGCCAGCCATAACCTGTTTACTGGAGTGACGACTCTTCGTGACGTCGAAATCAAGCTGGACGAATCCGCTTCTCCGGTGAAGGTCGGCGTACTTCGAATCGAGCAGTTCCGGGAGGAGAATGGCGCGCCAACGGAAGTAAACCTTACTGCGGAAGATTTCCTGGTGACACCCTCATGTGTGCCGAACCCGCAAACGAAGTTGGCGATGGTGCTCACCGGTTTAAACGCGGTCAAAGGCACGATTCAATGCAATGCGGCTATCAATTCGAATGACCGAACACTTAAAGTTCGCCGCTACACAATGCATCTTGAAGATTTGATCGATGTCGCCGTCCAGCTCCAATACAACCAAGTGAATGTCGACAATTGGAAGCACATGGCTCAAGGCGACGGGCTGTCCCAGGCTTTAGACCTGCAAATCTTAGAGCAGCTGGTGGCTAATGCCGAGTTTGTCTCTTTCGATTGCGACGTGGTCGACCTTGGGCTCACTGATCGAGTCGTCGAGTGGGGCTCGAGGGTCACTCGCTCAACCAAAGAACAATTTCGGATCACCGCTCAACAACAGCTCAAAAGCCGGATACCGGACGATCTTGCCGCGTATCGTGCGTCGCTTGCTCAGATATTCCAACAGCGCAGCCGTATTAGATTTTCGATGCATCCTGATAAACCAATTAGTCTGAGCGATCCCCTATTCGCCGATCCGAAAGAGTTCCAGCAGCGACTCGGAATAAAATTGGAAGTGACGCCGGTAGGGCAGTAGGGAAATGCGAAATCCAGATTGCGGATTGCGGAGTCGGCTTGCGATTTCTGATCGCGGCAATTGAAGCACCAAGCGCGCAGGCTCCGGCGGTCCCGCGGACGCGGGACCACCGGAGCCTGGGCTGCCAGGCCCGGGAATCGGTTCCCCCAAACCGTGTAGCGCTGTCGGCGCGATGGAAATCGTTGCATGCATTTGCGCGCTCGGCCATTGTTACAGAATCGAGCGCTCTTTTTGCACGCTTCATCTCGGAGTCGGACGGTTCTCCAATCCTTCCGCGCCTTCGGCGCTGGGTCGCCAGGCGCGATTTGCCTGGGCCTAGCAGCCCAGGCCGCCTTCGCAAGCTACGGCGCGCCCGAGTCTAGAGGAGCGCGATATAACACCCGTGCGGTCGCGACGTAGCCTCGTGCATAGTCGGGCTAAAATCTCACCTGCGCTTTGCGCCTTAGTTGTCAGGCGCCAAAGTCCGACAGGCCCTCAGGCACGATCGAAAGATTTGGTTCCTCGTCTCTCGCCGGCTAACCTGCGCTCACCGGGCTAAACGATTCAAACTCTAATCTGCTGATTTCCCGGAATTGGAAGTCTAGGAAGGGTCGTCCCGTTCTGGCTTGAACGTCTGCGAGTACTTCCGATATGGAGTCTCCTACAGCAACTTCTGTCTTCTCGGAATCGTCTTTGAAGTACAGAGCGTAAAATCTCCGATGGCGCGCGCATAACTCGCTCATAACATTAATACGCCAGAGCTGAGCCAGATTGCCAAAAAAGTTCTTGTGACAATTCTGCGACCACTAAGCGGCTGTAATGTGGCCCACTTACCAGCCGTAGTAGTAACGCGGGCCATAATAATAACGCGGACGGCAATAGCCGCCGTAGTAGTACGCCCGACGATAATAGTAGGGCCGCCCGTAGTACGGACGGGAGTAATACCCGCCATAGTAGGGTTGACTGTAGTAGGCAGGGCCGAAGTTATAAAACAGGAATGGAAAAGGGAGCGGGATACCGAAACTTACCCCTTGGGCTCGAGCCGGGAGTTGGGTAAGAGCCAAGGCGCAAAGAGAGAGTACAAGAATCAACAGCTTTTTCATGGGGGGCACCGTTGGGAAGCTAGCCTAATCTGCCATAAATCGGAGGAAAAGGAAGCCCAGAGTCTGGGCTGGAGGATCAGGCTGAAAGCCCCCAAGGACTTGTTGGAAGAACTGGACGCCTTCTTGACAGATCGGCGACTGCAATTAATGCCGTTCTTTCGAAAACCCGTCTAGAAGAAAGAAAAACAGCGGTTTCGCATCATCAGCACACGAATCGCCGGAGATTGGCTTCCAGACTTGATTCGCTAGGGAATTTTTAACCGGAGTTAACGGGGCTCGAACCCGCAACCTCTGCCGTGACAGGGCAGCGCTCTAACCAATTGAGCTATAACTCCTCGAAACGAGCGGGGAAACTAGAGCTAAATAACGTATGGTTCAACCCAAATTTGGCGGGGTAGTGCGTGTTGTTCCGTGACCGCCAAAACCATCACCGAAATAGGGATCGCGATGGTACCCGCTTGGCAGGGCAATCGTTAGCGCTGGTTTCCTTTCATCAGGTCCGCTACCGCTCGTTCGATCTGTAGGTCGCGACCTTCGGCGACGCTTTTCGGATCGTTCATCACTTCGATGTCGGGTTCGACCTGAGTTTTCTCCATCAGGTTGCCTTCGGCATCAAACATCGCGACTTCCGGAATTCCGAACATTAACGTCGGATCCTGCTGAAATTCCCACCAAACGGCCGTGCCGGTTCCGGGAATCGGCATACCGACCACTTTCCCGATTTGGAAATGCTTGTAAAGCCAAGGGAACAGCATGCCGTCGGAATAGTTACCTTCACAGCCGAGGACGGCACTGGGGCGTTGCCATTTCTGGTCATGTGCCCAACCGATGAATTGACCCCGTGGCATGCGCTTCAAGTAGGGTTGGCCTTCGAGGAAAGTAGCAAGTTGGTCATGCAGATTCCCACCCGGATTGAAACGGGTGTCAACAATGAGCGCCTTCTTGGTCACGCCTCGTCCGAGCGCCTGGGAAAAGACATCGCGATAACTCGAGTCTGTCATGTTGCGGACATGCACATAGGCGATCGTGCCACCGCTCAATCTATCTACTAACTCGCGCCGTTTCTTCACCCAGCGTTCGTAGAGCAATTCGTCCTCGGCGGCGAGACTGATCGGCTTGACCCGTCATCCCTGGCTGGATCCCAACCCCCGCTTTGAACAGTGGGCCTTTCTCGATCGGTTCTTCGATCTTGAGATCGGGACCCTGATAACTTTGGGAGTGGTTTCAGGAGTTGGACTGGGCTGATCTTTAGCCCCTTCTTTGGTCTGCTTGTCGCCTTCCTTCTTCTTCTTTTCCTCTTCCTCTTTCGCCTTAAGGATGTCGTACTCGGCTGGA
>DASTDH010000053.1:0-9470 GCA_035710445.1 Chthoniobacterales bacterium | reverse complement strand
GACTGGAGCGTGGCAAAAATCGCCGGGAGAACAATGAGCGTGGCGCAACTAGCGCCGATGAGGCCCCCGATTACCGCCCGCCCAAGAGGCGCCGTTTGCTCGCCGCCCTCGCTAAGGCCGAGCGCCATCGGAATCATCCCGGCGATCATCGCGCAGCTGGTCATAAGAATCGGGCGCAGACGGCTGCCTGCCCCTTCGATCGCCGCATCCCATGGCTCACGCCCCTCGGCCCGACTGCGCTCGGCGAAGGTGACGAGCAGGATGGCGTTGGCCACGGCCACGCCGGTTGCCATGATCACGCCCATGAAAGATTGAATGTTGAGCGTCGTCCGCGTGAGCCAAAGCACGATTGCGACGCCGGCGATGACGGCGGGAATTGTCAGCAATACCGTCAGGGAGAGCCGGAACGATTGGAAATTGGCGGTCAGCAGCAGAAGGATGACGCCGATGGCCATCAAAAGCCCCACACTGAGGCCTCCAAACATTTCCGCCATCGGCTGGACTTGACCCCGCACGGTCACGTTCACCCGACCGGGTGGCTTTCCGGCATCTCTGATCGCCTGTTGCACGCGGGCGGCCGCATGTCCCAGATCCTCGCCAGAGATATTCGCGCTCACTGTCACCATGCGCTGCATGTTGTAACGATCGTATTCGCCGAACGCCGTGCCATCGATGACACTGGCCACATTGCGCAGGTCAATCTGTTGGGCCGTCCGACGAGCAATCGGGAGGTTCTTCACTTCCTCGAGCGAGTTCATCTGCCGCACAGGGATCTCCACCTGCACCTGATAGCCGATGCCGCTCTTGGGATCGGCCCAATAATTGGCGGACGTGTAGCGGCTCGATGATGTGCCCGCGACGACCGATTTCGCGACATCCTCTGCCGTCACTCCCAGGACACCAGCTCGTTCGCGGTCGACGGTGACCTTCACGGTCGGGTAGTCGAGTTCCTGCTCGAATGCGAGGTCGCGCAACGTCGGCACCTTCGCCAGAAAGCCGCGCAGCTTTTCGGCATATTGCCGGCTATCGGCGAGGTTCGGCCCGCTAACGGCTATTTCGATGGGCGTCGGCGCGCCAAAGCTCATCACCCGGCTGACGATGTCGCTCGGTTCGAACGAGAAGCGTACGCCCGGCAATTCCTGGGCCAATTTCTGGCGCAGCCGTTCCTTCAAATCCTCAATGCGGATTCCGCTACCGCGCTTGAGTTGCACCTGCAGCACCGCTTCCTCCGAGCCCGAACTCCAGAGATAGATGGTATTGATGGGATAATTGGGCGGCTGCGTGCCGACAAAGCCGAGGCTGACTTCTACGTTATCTGCACCGACCTCGCGCTTGATCGCATCGAGTGTCTGTAACGCGATCTGCTCGGTGCGCTCGATGCGCGTTCCCGCTGGAGCCCGAAGGTGCAATTGGAATTGTCCAGTATCGACGAGTGGGAAAATTTCGGTGCCGAGCCCGCCGCCGACCACAAGAATGATTGCGCCACTGATGACGAGGTAGGAAAACACAACGATACGCCGTCGTTTCATAATGGATTGCGCCAACCGCTCGTACTTGCCACGCAACCGGTCAAAAAACGTCGCTTGCGCCTGGCCGTGCGTGCTCGCCCTGCGCAGCACCCAGATCGACACGATGGGCACAAAGGTGCTGGAGAGCAGATACGACGCCACCATCGAGAAGCCGACGGCCAAGGCTAGCGGCACGAACAGGTTATGGGCTGCGCCCGTCATGAAGAAGGCGGGGATGAACACCGCCAGAATACAGAGCATCGCCATGAATCGCGGCAGCGTCGTCTCTGCGGTAGCCTCGCTCGCCGCACGGGCGAGGCTGCGGCCATGAGCAAGATGGGTGTGGATGTTCTCGATGGTGACCGTCGCTTCATCGACAAGGATGCCGACGGCCAACGCCAACCCGCCCAGGGTCATGATGTTGATCGTCTGACCCGACACCCAGAGCGCCGTCGCCGACGCCAGGATTGTGAGCGGAATGTTCAACGCCACGACGAGCGCGCTGCGCCAATCCCGCAGGAACAGGAGGATCATGAGGCCCGTGAGCACCACGCCGAGCGCCCCTTCGAAGAACAGACCGTCGATGGCGCGTGTCACATACGGGGATTGGTCGAACTGGTAGCTGACCTCAATATCGGCCGGGAGTACGGATTGGAAACGTGGCAAGTTGGCTTTTATGGCTTGGACAACCGCGAGCGTCGAGGCGTCCGCCCGTTTGGTTATCGGGATGTAGACGGTGCGGTGTCCATTCACCAGCGCGTAACCGGTCTGGATGTCGGCGCCGTCTTCGACCGATCCGATATCGCGTATGAAGATTGTCCGCGTTCCCTGCGAACGGATAGGAATGTTGTTGAGGTCCTTGAAATCCGAAACGACCGAATTGATCGGCACCATCGGCAGGAAGTCGCCGATGCCGATGTTGCCCGATGGGTTGATGGTGTTACCGGCACTTAGTGCCTGCACCACCTCGTCGGGCGACATGTTGTAGGCGCGCAGCTTGCCGGGATCTGCGTTGATAATGATGGTGCGCTGACTTGAGCCGAAGGGCGGAGGCGCCGAGACGCCTGACAATGTTGCAAACAATGGCCGCACCTTGAAGAGCGCTGCGTCCTGAAGCTCGGCGACCGTCTTGGTCTTGCTGGAAAAGACGAGATCGCCGACCGGTACGCTGCCACCGTCGAACCGCATTACGAAAGGCGGCAGGGTTCCCGTCGGCATAAAGGCGCGGGCGCGATCGACGTAAGAGACTGTCTCTGCCACCGCCTGTGCCATGTTTGTGCCGGGATGGAATTGGAGTTTGATGAGCCCTACGCCCTGGATCGATTTGCTTTCCACGTGCTCAATTCCGGTGATGAAGAGGAAGTGATACTCGTAGTAGCTGACGATGAACCCTTCCATCTGTGCCGGGTCCAAACCGCCGTAAGGCTGCGCCACGTACAGCACGGGTACCCCCAGATCTGGGAAGATGTCCCGCGCCATGCGATCGATCGCCAGAAAACCCACCAAGACAGTGGCTACGATCGCCATCAAAAGGGAAACCGGACGTCGCAATGCAAACGACACCAAGTTCATCGCGCCGCCTCAGCTCGTTGCTGTGCCTGGATGGCTGAACGCACCTGGACGGCGCCACGGAGGAAATAGCTGACCGGGTCGCGGATTCGGAATGTCCGATTTAGCGGCGTTCCCTCAGCTGTTTCGCGTATCGAGAAATTTTGCATGACCTTTTGAATTGTGCGCATACGACGGCAAAGCGCTCCCATGCCTTGGCGATAAATTATTGATCACTCAGGCTCGGTTTGGCTGACAAATTGAAGGATAACAACCGCCCGAGAAGATAGCGAAGACCAAGAGATGGATATACCATCATGTAACACATATAACATACACCGCTCAGCGCCGGTCAAGCCTAAATCTTTCCGAGCATTGCTGGGCGATGCAACAGCCAGCGACAAAGAAGTAAGAGCGCTATGCTTGACACCGATGTTTCTGTATGTAACACGTGTAACGAACCATTCTTAACTTGGAGCGGCCTCATGAAGTTTCCATTCGTCTCCTTTCCTAATGATCTTGCCTAGGTCAGCTGCTGTATTGTCCGCCTTTTTTGCCAGCGTCGATCGCTCTCGCTGCCGAGCGGACCTGGAGAGATCTGAGACCGCCTTGAAGGGCGTGCTGAATGAAGAGGAGACTGTCTTTAAGGTCAGTAAGCCGAGGATGTGATGGTGAGGCAATCGAAAGCGTCAAGCCACAACCGCCTCTCCGTCACGCAAAAAGAGTTGCTGGTTGAAGAACTTCTTCTGCCCCACTTAGATGCCGCCTACAATCTCGCCCGGTGGATTGTGGAAAGCGATGCGGACGCGCAAGCCGTTGTGCAAGAGGCCTACAGTTATGCATCGGAGCAGTTTGCGGAGTTTTACGGAGCGGACGCTGGGACCAGGTTATTGACAATCGTCCGAAACCGAGCATACAGGCGGATCCGGGGGCGGAGGAATCTTTCGCAGTTTAGAGAGGCGATTCGGTTACTCTCTACACACAAGTCATCGCAGGCTTTTTCTCGGGAGGAGCGAGATTTGCACGTAGCATTAGGTAGACTACCAGTCGAGTTGCGAGAGATTTTGATGCTGTGTGACATCGAAGGATGGTCCTATGCCCAGTTGGCGGCAGTACTGGATCTATCCACGGCCGCGGTAGCGTCTCGGTTAAACCAGGCGCGGCTGCTTCTTCGGCGGGAGATTCAATCTTTTCCCAACAGTGCATCCTCGTACCCGCGCTCTTTGATCTGGCGAAAGCTTCGGTAAAGCAGAATGTCGTAGATGACCTTCAAACCGCCGGCTAGGAAAAACGGAACGCCAAGCAGCACCGGATTGCTGAGGAATGCACCGGTGAAAGTTGGTGAAATCGCAGCACCGATTGATCGGGCGATCGCGGTTATACCGGCCGCTGCTGAACGTTCGTCGGGCGCGACCACGGCCATCGTGTAAGATTGCCGGGGCGGCACATCCATTTGCGAGATGGCGAAACGCGCGAACAGAACAACGATCGCCGAAGGAAGGTTCGGCATAAACGGCACAACCATGAGTAAGATGTTCGAGGGGAGGTGAGAAAACACCATCGTGTTCACCAGGCCAATGCGCTGCGCCACCCGCGCGGCAGCGAGGGCAGAAATTCCCGCGAGAATGTTGGCCCCGAAAAAGATGCCTCCCAGTACTGCCGGCTCAACGCCGAAGCGAACGTGAAACCAGTAAGCGACGAGGCTTTGGACAACGAAGCCGCCGGCGAAAGCGTCCAAACCGAATAAGGCAGACAGCTTCAGCACAATGTTGCGGGAGCGATGCAATCCGAAACGGGTTGGAGTTTGCGGCCCGCTGGAATGGAGAGCCTCGACTGCGGGCGATAGTTGCGTAAAGAGACCCGCTAGTAGCACACCCATCACTCCGTAAAGAACTAGTACCGTGCGATAACTGTTTAAGGGAGAGATTCCCACTTGCTGTATAAGCTGGGTTAACCCTCCGCCGCAAAGTGCGCCGGCTGCGGTGGCGAATGATCCGACCAGGTTATACCAGGCAAAGACTTGTGTGCGTACCTTGTCGGGAACTATCTGTGATAGTGCAGATTGCTCGACCGGCAGGAACGGCCCCACCTCATAGCCACTTGGACTGATCACCCCGATTATCGCGGCGATGAGCAGCAGCGCCACTCGATCTGTCACGGCAAAGAGAACGCCGGCAAAGAGCATCAAGGCGGCGCCCGCGATCAGGATTCGACGCCGGCCGATCCGGTCCGCAGTAGTCGTCATCCAGAGGGAGATGGCGGCATCACCGATCAGCGTCAGGCTAAGGAGTAACCCGATGAGTCCTCCGCTTAATCCTAAGTGCGCGAGATACAGTACAAGCACGACCGACAAGAAGCCGTAGGCAAACATACGGACGACGCGAGTCCCAAATAAGATATAGCCGTCCGCTGGCAGCCTTGTCATTTCTAGCGAAGGTTATTAGCCGTTCGACCCGCAGTTTGGAGCTCTGGGAGGCTGGCCGCTGTTCGACGATGTTTCACTTGAACACCCTGTCTGGTTTCTCTGGGCGCACCAGTTCCTGGCAATAGAGCCCCAAATTCTTAGACTAAATCGATAGACGCGGTTACCGACCAGGCCCAGCAGCCAAGTGGGCCTTACTTGAGATTGATGTTTCCGTCGAGCCGCGCAAGACTTGATATCAGGCGTATTCCGCGCGTGCATTGGATACCTCGCTTGACACGGATATTTCCATATGTTACACATATAACCTATGCATGTCTATAATTGGGAGTGCCTCCACGAAGTGTCAATCTTTTCGGTGGGTAAAATTTTTAGGCGACGAGCACTTCTCATGTGTAGCATAGTGTGAATGTAGGATTCCGAGGGATTGCCAGAAGAGGCTTGCCAACGAGTTTGCCCGCTTCTCCCACGGTGATCCACCAAGGAAAGACGAATATGTTCCCCCTAAGAGCGCAGGGTGAAACATATGAGCAGATTACATCAATCAGACGGACTAAGCATTCTTGCGCGCTACACGAGCGTCGCAGCCATCGCAGTTGCTTCTTCGGCGTTGCCGTTGAAGAGCGCAGCGAACGAGCAAGCTCGAGACGATCAGGTTAAGGCTGAAGCCAGCGAAGATGGTCGGACTGATACAGGCGACCGTTCCGCTCTTGATTAATCGACATTGCCTGAGTGGATGCCCAGCCTGTCTGCCGGCATCGTTGTGGATCTCAACCGTATACCTTCGATTTTATTGCAAACGTTTTTGGCGGTTGCAGAAGCCGGCCAAATCTCGGAAGCAGCTCGGCGGCTTCATCTCTCGCAGCCGGCTGTTAGCGGGCACATCCGCAGGTTGGAAGCCAACCTGGAAACAACCCTGTTCCTACGCTCAGCCAATGGAGTCTCTTTAACCGAGCGCGGGGCTCATCTGCGGGAAAGAGTTCAAGACGTCTTTGCCGAACTCGAACAGATTTTGCGGGAGCTGGATCGGACCCGGGAATCGAGTGGAACTCTGACTCTGGCGGCGAGCACAACGGTGGCGAGATATTTTGTGCCGAGGATTTTCATTCGCTTCCATCACTACCACCCGGCTGCCGCTCTGCATCTGATCGTCGGCAACACCGAAGAAGTGCTGGACCATCTTCGCCAACAACGGGTGGGCATCGGGCTAGTCGAAGGCCATCAGCGTAGTCCCGGTGTGCGCCTGGAGCAGTTCATGCCTGATGAAATCGTTCCGGTTTGTGCGCCTCGAATTCCCAACCCAAAGCTCCGCCGCGCGATTGAAGGATTGAAGTCCGTTCGCGACCTGGAGGCTCTGCCGTTGATCTGGCGCGAGTCCGGGTCAGGTACGCGAGCGGTGGTGGAAAGCGTGTTGAAGGATGGCGGAGTGAATCCGAGGAAATTGGATCAAGGTTTTGAATTAGGAAGCAACGAAGCGATCAAATCACTTGTGATTGGGGGTCTTGGGGTAGGCTTCTTTTCCTGTTGGGATATTCAAAAGCAAATTGCGATGGGACTCGTCCGGCAGATTAATATTCCTGGTCTGCGAATTGAGCGGATGTTTTCTTGGGCGGTCCCCAGCGGCGAGCTTGCCGGACTCCCTGGTGATTTCTGTCAGTTCGCCAATTCGATCCGAAGCGAGTTATCTGCGGTGAGCGTGCGGCCTTTAAACGAGGCCGGTTAGGAACCGAGACCGGTATCCTGGGTAAGAGATGGTAATTGTCCTCCAAACGAACCGGCCATCTATCGCGCCGCCTGATACGCGATCAGAACATCCGATTACCCCCTAAGGATGCTTGAGACCAGAGTCCCTTGAAAGGTTGGCAAGATTCGGACATGGGCGGATGCCTCAGAAACCACACGAAGAGGAGTAAATGATGATCATCGAAGCAGGGAATAAGAGCAAGCTTCAAGACTGCGCGCCACCAAGTTTGGGAGAGGTCTTTTGAGCAGGACCCACCTCGAAACATTATTGACTTCGAATCGGGTCGCAGGGCGCTTAAGAAACGCGGCTTTGATGACGATCAAAATGGTGTGAGGGCGAAGGAGCGCAATCGCGTACGGTCCAGATTACGGGGAGATTGGCCTGAGTTTTTGCTGACGATTGTGTTGTTTGTTGGCACGCTGTTGGGCCTAGTCGGCGAAGTTGTTGCTTCGGGTCGGTCCTAATAGCGATAGCTATTATCTGCGAGATCATTCCGAGCGAGCGCCGGCATCATAGCTAGACAACATCTTTTTGGATGATTTTTCCAGTAGGAGTTGTCGCGCTCTTTCAGTAACACGCGCAACTTCGCGATTCGATCGAGTCAATCTTTTTCGAGCAGTGCATCCTCATGCTCGTTCTTTGATCTCTCGAAAGCCTCGGTAAAGCAGAATGTCGTATGTGATCTTCAAAGCACCAGCCAGGAAGAAGGGAAGGCCAAGCAATACGGGATTGCCCAGGAAAACGCCAGCGATCGCTGGCGAAATCGCGGCGCCGACCGATCCCGGTTACACCAGCGGCGCCGAACGTTCATCGGGCGCGACCATGGCCATGGTATAAGATTGTCGGGGCGGCACATCCATCTGAGAAATGCTGAAACGCACGAACAAAACGATAATGGCTAACGGAAGGTTCGGCATGAGCGGCACGAGCATTAGCAAGACATTCGAGGGGAGGTGAGTGAACACCATGGTGTTGACCAAGCCGATCCGCGCCGACACCCAAGCAGCGACTAGGGCAGAAATTCCCGCGAGAATGTTGGCTCCGAAAAAGATTCCTCCCAATGCTGCGGACTCAACGCCGAAGCGAACGTGAAACCAGTAAGCGACGCGGCTTTGGACAACGAAGCCGCCGGCGAAAGCGTCCAAACCAAATAAGCTAGACAGCTTCAGCGCAATGTTGCGGGAGCGATGCAACCCGAAACGGGTAGGAATTTGCGGGCCATCGGAATCGGCAGCCTCGACTTTGGGCGATAAGTGTGTGAAGAGCGCCGCTAGCAGCATACCCATCACTCCGTAGAGAACTAGCACCATTCGATAACTGTTTAGGGGGATGACTTCCAGTTGCTGCAGAAGCTGAATTAGGCCTCCACCGCAAAGTGCGCCGGCTGCGGTGGCGAATGATCCGACAGGTTATACCAGGCAAAGACTTGTGTGCGTACCGTGTCGGGAACTATCTGTGAGAGTGCAGATTGCCCAATAGTTGTAAACTCGTCCTTGTCTTATGTCTTTTCTCGTTTTCATTTGCATATCGCGTCTGGTTTCCCTTGGCGCACCATCTCCTGACAATAGGCATAGAGAGCGTCATAGACGATCCACTCGGCAGAATTCAATTCGTGGTCGTCCTTGAATCCCAAGTGCCGAAAGCCCTCGGCAATAGCTTTAAGTCCTGCGCCTTCGGGTTGATTCCAGAGCGTATTGTCGGTATCAGCTCCATTAACAATTTTACCGAGCAATTCCAGTGCAAGATCGCTCGTTAGATTGTATTTTTTCAGTATTGCCTCGAACGAACACTCTTTGCCGTGGTGCCCCAATTCCACGCCTTTGACATCGAACGGGATGGCACCGAGTCGCTGAGCTTCGGTCATGATTTTGTCGACGGGGACAAAGAAAAATTCAGCATGTTTGTCCACGAATTTCTTGATGAGCCATGGACAGGCCACGCGATCCACTTTTACTCTTTCTCGGGTAATCCATTTCATATTCGCAGCGCTCCCCGGTTACCCGGCGGTCTGGCCGACTGGAGCGTCCCAGACTTTGGACAATTCTTAAGGATATCTTCAGTAACGTTTTCTCCGGTTTAAGCCTTACGCTGGCTTGTCCGATGCTGGTGGAGCAGCGTGCAAAAGACGCGCAGCGCTAGGCTTGCTTGACATGGATATTGCCTAGTGTAATACATGTTACGAATTACTATTTGTAGGAGCACGCCCCATGAAGTGTCAATCTTTTCCTTTTGCGATGATATTCGCTAC
>DASTDH010000052.1:0-9094 GCA_035710445.1 Chthoniobacterales bacterium | reverse complement strand
TGATTTTTTGACTCGATTTTTAACGAGGCCAACGAGTCGTCCTCGGCATGCAGTCCGGTCATCAAACCTTAAGTCGAAACCAGTACGCCCCCATTTTCGGGAAGTAACAATACTAACCCATTACTGGGGTGCGAGCAAATGCCGGAGGACCCATCACCAAAGGACTAACGAGTAGCGCCATCGCCGAGAAAAGGACGGTGAACGTCGGAGACGTGGGTGCCGATCCTTGTTATCTCACTGCGCTCGGCAGTACGCGCTCAGAGATTATCGTTCCGATTTTGAGTGACCGAGGCCAGGTGACTGGCACGATCGACGTAGAAAGTGAACGGCCGAATGCGTTCGATCGGGACACCGAACGGTTGTTGGAAAATTGTGCGGTTCGGTTGCAGCGGTTGTTTCAGGAATAGCCGTCCTACCTCATGCGGTCGCGGGGCGATGGTTGATCGTTGGCTCGGCGGTGTGCGACAGACCGCCCTACCTCACTTTATTAAAGAATTAATTGACGCGCTGAGCATTCGCGGCTAGCCATCTATTAATTCTTTAATAGATATGGCCCGCCGACCATCACCAACTTTGACTGACGCTGAGTTGCGTCCCATGGAGGTCCTCTGGGAGCGAGGGCCTTCGACCGTTGCCGAAGTGGTTAACGCCTTGCCGAAGAAGCTAGGGCTTAGTTACAGCACGGTTCTGACCACGCTTCGGATTCTGGAACAGAAGGGGTACCTGAAACATACTAAGGAGGGACAGGCTTACGTTTACGATGCGATCATCGATCGCAATCAAGCGCGAAAAAAAGTACTCAAACACGTCCTCAACCGTTTTTTTAACGATTCGCCTGAACTGCTCGTTATGGGTTTGGTCGAGGCGGAACAGATCGACTCGGAAGATCTGCAGAGGATTCAGCGGCTGATCAACCAGGAAGAAAGATCATGAATCTGGATCCGATCATCTCCAGTTTACGGTTCGTTTCGGAGCTTCTGGTGAATGGTTTGATTCTCTCGAGCGCAATCTTCGTTGGATCAGTCGTCGCATTCCGATGGCTTTTTCGCGTACAGCGTTGGAGCGCTTCTACCCGTTATCAAGCGTCGCTCATCCTCTTCCTGGTTTTGGCGGTTACGCCGATTGTGACTCTGCTCAAGCCGGTTCAACCGCCAAGGAACGCCACTACCGAGCTAGTGCTGATACCCGATCCTGCAGTCGAAGGGCTTCCCGCCTCGACGGAGGCGATCAACCCGGCGATCGATCAAGGCGTTGAGTCGAAGCATTATCTGCCGCCACCCAACTCCTGGTTTCGCTGGGTCGACTGGCCCTTCGTTATCGCGGTATCCTGGGCAATCTTCACTGCAGTTTGCTTGTTCCGGCTCGCCTTAGCGATCGACCGGCTGATCATTCTTCAGCACAGCGCGTTACCACTGGCGGTTTCGCCTAATCTCGCGTCGCGCCGAAAAATAACGCTTGCCCAATCCTCCCTCATTTCCTCGCCGGTGGCGGTCGGCTTATGGTCGCCGAAGGTGCTGGTTCCGCCGAATTTCCGATCGAGTTTCTCTGCTCAAGATCAGGAGAATGTGCTACGCCACGAGATCGCGCATCTTGAGCGATTCGATGACTGGTCGAACTTTATCCAACAAATATGCATCGCGTTGTTCCCGATCAATCCGTTCCTCTGGATTCAGCGCCGCCGACTTCACCTTTTAGAAGAGATTGCTTGCGACGATTGGGCTCTGGTCGGGGTCGATCATCCAAGGAATTATGCCAATTTGCTGACCCGATTAGCCGCTAACCACGGTCCGCTATTGGTTTCGGGCGTGAGCCGGCGGGGTAAGCAGCTCTACCAGCGAGTGGCGCGCATCCTGGATAAGGACTGCGATCGGAGTCTCAAACCTTCCGGGCGCAACCTGGTGTGGGCGGTGCTTACGGTGATCTGCATATCGATGGGAGGTCTGATCTGGCTGCCGGCCGTGACCGCGTCGGCGCAGACCGCCGGTGTTCCCAAGCTATCTGACGATCGGCCGAACAAGCCGGCGCCACTCAGTTCGGAAGTGGTCGCGCTACTGAAGAATTCTGCGTTGAACGACTCGGACGCGGGAGTGCGAAGGGAGGCAGTAGAGGCTCTCAGTGACGCCGGTGGAGACGAGGCCACATCTGCGCTGCTGGCTCTTTTAAATGAGAGCAAAGACGAACAGGTTAAGCTACTGATCCTGCACAAGCTGGATCGCGAACGAGTCGGAGAAACAAGGGTCAAAGAAAAGCTGAGCGAACTAGCTTCCCAGGAACAGTCGGTGCCGATCCGAATAGAGGCGTTGAGTGCGTTGGCTCGCAACATCGATGACGGAGTTGTCGAGAAATTCATTGCGGTCTATCGATCCAGCAGCGAACACCCGATTAAAGAGTCCTGTTTGCGCGGATTAGCAAAAACCCCGTCGAAAACAGCCAAAGATTTTTTGATGTCGATCGCCAAGGACGATCCTGATCCCGTGATGCGTCGGGTGGCGGTCCGAGCTGTTTCTGGGGCAATGGGAAGACGGGTCTTTATCCGGGTCGATAATCCGGCGGGGAAACGGATATTCTTCAAGGACAAGGGAGTGATGATCGATGGTAAAGACTCGGACGATTTCGGTTATTCGGCATTTGGTCAATTCCCTGACAGTGAAGATGAACTGTTCCCGCAACCGGAGGCAGATTTTGATCCGTCCGATGACCCAGAAGATAACAGCGGCGCAGAACCGTTCTCTCAACGATTGCAAAGGTTGAAAGGGAAGATCCGCATGATGCCGTTACCAAAGATCGAGGGCGACCAATCCGAGTCTCGCAGCGACATACCCGAATCGCCTACTAACGAACCAAGCGCTAGTCCGTCGCCGAGCCGGTAGTCACGCCAAGACGCAAAGTCTCACCCTAAGACGCCAATAGAAGAAGATCTCACGCTAAGACGCAAGATAAGCGAGAGTAAGGGGATCCGGACATTGGTTTAAATGGGAGACTCTCTGCGGTCGCGGAAGCGCGTCAATGCAAAAGCTTAATTGCGGCTATTCGGGCGAACCACTGGGCTTGGTTGGTCCCGGAGGGACAGCTGAAAGTAGCCCAGCACTTCAGTGCTGGGATGATTCGTTTAAAACGCCGCGTCCCGTCAGGGACGATGGATCGTTGATCGGCTAAATGCCTTGTGACGTTCAAACCCAATTTGTTCTGAAGGGATGTGAAACATTAAGTACGGCTCTATCTATCGTCCCTGGCGGGACGGACGGGTCTTTAAAAACTCTATCCCCAGCAATAAATTGCTGGGCTACTTTCGACTGTCCTCCAGGACTGACCTAACGACGGCTCTCCCAAATGTGCCCCGTATATTCACGCGCATCCGCGGTCACGGGGGTGTAACCAATGTCCGGCTCCCCTTACTCTCTCTTATCTTTGCGTCCTGGCGTAAGATTTTCTTCTCTTGGCGTGACCACCTCAAATCTCGAACGCCATGACTGGCCGTTCCAGACTCTCATCGAGCAGATCTTGGATAGACTTAGAGCCAAAAAGCTCTCGGATCATCTCTCGGGTTTGTTTGATCACGGGTCGCAGCGGACATCGAATTGGATCCGGGCATCCACATCGGTCCGCCCATTTATCCAAGGCGCAAGGCAATGGGGCGATCTCGCCATCCAGCAATTCAACGACCTGCAGCATGGTCAACTCCGAAGCCCGCTTGCGCAGCGTATAGCCTCCACCAACCCCTCGCTTGCTGGAGAGAATTCCGTGGTTTCGCAAAGCTAAGAGAATCTGCTCGAGGAATTTGACCGGAATATGGCCTCGCTCGGAGAGTTCTTGAATCTGGTGAATTTTGCCGGGGGGATCTTGAGCAATGATAAATAATGCGCGGAGCGCATACTCCGCTTTTCGAGAAATCCGCATAACTAGTCTTTTCCGTTCTGAGCAGCCAAAAGCGCACGGCGGTCAAAGAGCTGCTCGTAGCTGGTAGCGATAACCGGCCAATCATACTTGGCGGTGACGCTGATCCGCGCCGAGTTACTCATCCGCTGCCATCGAGCGGGCGACTTCCAGAGCCGCACGATCTCAGCTGCGATCACTTCACAACTCTCATCAGACGAGAAGAGTAAACCATTTTCCTGATCGAACACCAGATCAAGGTTACCGGGAATGCGGCTAGCGACCACGGGCAAGCCCGAAGCCAGCGCTTCCAGCACAACGTTTGACATGCCTTCGTAAGAGGAAAGTTGCACCAGGAATGTAGCCGATCGATATGCGAGCGCCACTTCTGACCGATCAAGCCAGCCGGTAAACTTTGCTGCTGCACCTAACTGTTGTTCGCGGACGTACTGTTCCAAGCACGCTCTTTCTGGTCCGTCACCGATAATCAATGCCCGCGCGGGCAAGCTGCAATTCAAGCGAATTGCACGAACTATTTCCAGTATTCGAATCGGGGTCTTCTGGGGATGGAGACGACCTACGGAGAGCAGCACGATCTCTGTAAGGTCGCGTCCCTTCTCCGGCCGATAGATCGACGTGTCGATTCCGTTTGGGATAACCAGCACAGGAATGCGGTCACGCTCTTCCGAGAGTTCCTTTAATCCGCTGCCCGGAGCTGTGACCGAGATAGCTTCCTTCAGAATTCTTCTTCGCAGAGGTCCAAGGAACCAGTAGAAGAGGCGTAGCCCTGACTCGGTGCCGGGAACGTCGCCTCCACGAAGCGAAACCGCATACGGAATCTTTGTTCGGCGATTTAACCACCAGGCAGCGATTCCGCTGGGAATCGAAAAAAAGGCGATCACCCGATCGATCGAATGATGACGAGCAATGCTGCGCACCCTCCAGGTGCTCACGGTGACGAAAGTGAACATCTGCAGCAGAGTGCCTCGGTGCAGCTCCTTTCGACCGACTGGGAGGCGAATAACTTCGATATCGTCTTCGATTGCCCGGCCTCGAAGTCTTTGAAAGGCAGAAGTCAGAACCACGACCCGATGCCCGCGGCCGCGTAAGGCTAAAGCCAGGTTACGCGTGGCCGAGGCAGCTCCTCCTCCGATTGGTGGATACTCATAGTTGATCAAGAGGAAGTTAGCCATTTTTGCACTGACACAGAGAATAACCGCGAAAGAACGCGAAGGTTATTTAATAACCACGAATGGACACGAATAGACACGAAAGAAAAAGAGCTGACACGCTGTGTCCGCCATAGTCACGGGTTAACTACCTGCCTAACCATCACTGATAACATAAGTCCCCATCTATTCGTGTCTATTCGTGTCCATTCGCGGTTTAAGATCTTTCGCGTCTTTTTGCGGTGAGACGCGCGGCCAAGATAGCGGTACTGCCGGTCGCGGCGACAGTCAGCGCAATGATCCATCGAACGCCGAAAACGGCCATCGCGGACTGGCCGAAAAATGCGAACAGCGAGAAGACCAAGAGCAGCCAACCAATCGCGCCGGTCGAACTTACGATCAGAAATTTAGCGGTTGGATACTTTAACAAGCCGGACACGATCAGAAGCGCGGTGCGTGTTCCCAGCACAAGGCGGGAGAAGATAAGCGTAACTCCTCCATATCGATCAAACCAACGCGACGCTCGATCGGTTTTATGCAAAGGTAGCAACCGCTGCGCCCAACGCGATTCCAAAACGCGTCTTCCACCAAATCGCATGACCAGGTAGATCCCGAAATCGCTCACCCACATTCCAAGGAAACACGCGGCAAACGTTAGCCAATAAGGGAATACGCCGTTGTAACCGAGCAACGCGCTGCTGACTACAGCCGAATCTTCCTGTACGAACGCCAGGAAAAAGAGACCGACTAGAAGGGCGTAGTTGCCGTGGTTAAGCATGGCAGAAAATACGGAATGCGGAATGCGGAATACGGAACACGGGATACGGAACACGGAATACGGAATACGGAATACGGAATGCGGAATCTGGAATACAGGACGGAAGCGGGTACGCTGAACAGAAATTCTTCCGGAACACGCCGCGGCAGGGTCCAAGCTCCTTCAGGATGCGCTTAATTCAAAGCATAGCCGCGACGACTCCGTACTCCCTGTTCCCCGCATTCCGTGTTCCGTATTCCGTATTCCGTATTCCGTATTCCCTCATCTACATCCCTCTGCCCGCGGCACCATCTCGGAATGAGCCAATAGCCAGGCGCACCACAGCATAGCGCGGTCGTCTCTTTTGCCGGCTCGATGTTCCGATAACCGGTTGTTTACCCACTCCCAATTCAGCAGAGAGGGTGACGAGTTGCTGGCAAAGCGGAGGTCTCCGGATTGGAACCAACTTCCGATTGGAACTCCGAAGCCTTTTTTCGGACGATCAATAATCGCGTCCGGAATCAATCCGCGAACCGCTTTTTTCAACAAGTACTTGGTGTTTCCGCCGCGGAGTTTAAACGAACTGGGAATGCGCCGCACAAAATCAACTACATTCACATCCAGAAATGGACAACGCGCTTCCAAGCCGTGGGCCATGCTGGAACGATCGACCTTCACCAGAATATCGTCCGGCAAATAAAGCCGAATATAAAACTGCATCGTTCGCTCGACGTCGTTTTGGGCAGTCGGCTCGTTCCAGGCCTCGGTTGCTTCCGAATAAAGTTCTTCCGGATCGATTTTTTGGCCGAAGAGTTGGCCGATCTCTCCGGGATCGAGCGGTCCCATCCAAACGGGCATCCAATGTGACCGCCGGTAAGACAGGCCTCGCAACGTGCGCTTCACTTTGAAATCCAGGCTCATGTTCACGTGAGACACTGGTATCCGTTCAACCGCCCTTCGCGCGGTACGATGCAAAGCTTGGGGAACGAATTGCTGATAGGGCGCCGCGAAGCGAAGCGCACGAAACGGATCGTAGCCGGCAAAGAGTTCATCGCTGGCGTCGCCGGTTACCACAACCTTAACGTCTTCACGCGCAAGCCGCGCTACCAATCCAGTTGGTAAGATCGAGCTGTCGCCCATGACCTCATCCAGCTGTTTGGAAGTAGACGCGCAAAGTTCGAGACAACGTTCGATCGACAGCACTTCTTCCCGATGATTGGTTCCAATCGAACCAGCCGCCAATCGGGCATATTCGCGTTCGTCAAAACTCTTTTCGGTAAAACCGATGCTGAATGACCGGATCCCTTTCTGATGACGCGAAGCCAGCTTCGCAACCAGGGTGGAATCGATCCCTCCGCTCAGAAATGCACCGACCGGCACGTCTGCATTAAGCCGGATACGCACGGCTTCATCCAGCCGGCGGATCAGTTCTGCGCCCCACTGTTCTTCCGCATCTTTGGGAACCGCAGGAAACGGGTCGAATTGAAACTCCCAGTATCTCGAGATCTTCGGGATGAGGGTCGAGATCGGTACTCGCAACCAATGCCCGGCCGGAAGCTTGCGGACCTGGGTCAGCATTGTCAGTGGGGCGGGGATAAACCCGTAGGCAAAGAGCTTTTGTAGAGCTACTGGATCCAACGAAGCCGGGACTCGCGGGTGCAGCCGCAACGCGGAGAGTTCCGACGCAAAAGCGAAGCAGCGCTCGTCCGAATAGTAGAAGAGCGGTTTCTTTCCGAATCGATCCCGGCTCAGGAAAACCTCTTTCTTATTTCGGTCAAAAATTGCGAATGCCCACATCCCGTTGAGCCGATCGAGCAACGCCGGTCCCCACTGCCGATATCCGTACAGCAGAACCTCCGTGTCCGAATGGTCGGTTTGAAATCGGTGACCGGCATGCTCCAACTCCTTACGAAGTTCCGCATGGTTGTAAATCTCGCCGTTGAAGGTGATGACCAATGCGTCGTCGGCCGTCCTCATTGGCTGAGTGCCGCCGGCTAGATCGACAATCGAGAGCCGCCGATGCCCGAAGGAGACCTGGTCCCCGATCCAAAATCCTTCGCCGTCCGGACCGCGATGGCTCACCCGCGCCGTCATTCGGCGCAAATCGTCGCGGTCTCCTTCTCCTACAAATCCGGCGATCCCGCACATGACCTCAGCCCTCTTTCGATTTCAAAGCCGGCGGGTCAGGTTTTTCGAACACATCGGTTCTCCCAGCAACCGGTCGATTCAGGTCGCCGATATTCCTTGTCTCCCGGATATTGTACACACTCTTACCTTGCGATTCGTAGAAGGTCCGCATGATCATCTCGGCCAGGAGCCCGAGCAGAATACACATCATTGCGATCATGAACGTCATCACCACCATCAGGGGTAGTGGTGTTAAGATGAACGAAATATCTCGGGCGATCTTGAGATAAAGCATGCATAGAAAGGCGATGCTGCTTACTGCCAGACTGAATACCGCGCAGCCGCCGAATAAATACATCGGCTTGTTGGCAAAACGATCGAGGAACTTTACTACCAGGAGGTCGAGCAGGACTTTGAAAACACGCTCAAAGCCGTATTTCGATGCCCCGGTCCGGCGTGGGTAATGATTCACTACCAGTTCGGCGATCTTGGCTCCATGCCAGGACGCATAGATCGGGAGAAACCGGTGCATCTCGCCATACAGACGGATCCCATCAATTACCTGGCGTTTGTAGGCTTTGAGTGAGCAACCAAAATCATGTAACCGAACTCCGGACACCGCCGAAATCAGGCGGTTGGCAAGAATGCTCGGAATGTTCCGTTGGATCACGTTGTCCTGCCGATCCTTTCGCCAACCGGACACCACATCAAAACCTTGATCGATCAGGTTCAGCATTCTGGGAATATCAGCGGGATCATTTTGTCCGTCGCCATCCAACGGAATGATCACATCGCCTTGGGCGAAATCGAAGCCGGCCATCATCGCAGCGGTTTGTCCGGAGTTTCTCTTGAAATGGATGACGCGAATTCGGCGATCGGAGTCTGCCAACTGATTCAAGGTCGCAGCCGAGTTGTCCGTGCTACCGTCGTTAATGAAAATAATTTCCCAAGGCTGACCCAAACGTGTCAGCTCTTGGCTCACTCCCTGGCTAAGATCGATGAGCGCCTCCTCTTCGTTGTAGACGGGGACAACAATAGAAATCAACACTGCCGCCAGCTTCCGGTTAGAACTTCAAAAGTCAACTATGGGGCCCCAGAAATGCCTCCACGTACAAGGGTGTGAGCGATGCAGGCTAATGGTCGACGATATGCCATTCGGTCGAAACGG
>DASTDH010000051.1:0-10801 GCA_035710445.1 Chthoniobacterales bacterium | reverse complement strand
GTCGGGGATTGAGCAATAGCAAATAGCAGATAGCGGACAGCACATAGTAGAGCGTGCGGGACGCTGCAGGCTGATTCGGAAGTCTCAGGCGATGGTGAGAGGGAAAAGTGAGAGGTGATTGGGATCAGTTGGGGATTAGGTGTCGTTGGCAAAAAGGTCCCCTCTCCTGATGTCTCCTCCATAAGTCGTATATGTCCTATCGGTCTGACATTCCCCGATCATCGATAACCTGTACACCCGGCATACACGAGTCTTATCTCAGTCTGCTCAGACGGTTGCCGGACAATTGACATTGGCCGGCAACCGTGATCCCGGGCAGCCTCTGTCGGCTACACTTTTTTCTCCTCCATCCAATCGGATTAAGATAGAAACTCTCCAAAATGAAACGAGCTTTGGTAGCGGGAGCGCTCGGCGTAACCGGCCGCGAGTTAGTGAATCATCTTCTAACGCTCGCCGATTGGGAAGTGATTGGGTTGTCGCGCCGCAAACCCGAATTCCAGACGACCGCCCAATATATATCGGTCGACCTTTTGAATCGCGCAGAAGTCGAAACGCGATTAAGCGGTATTGGAGATGTGACCCATGTTTTTTATGCGGCACTACAACCAGCCGCCGACTTCTTTGCTGAGATCAGCCCGAACCTCGCCATGCTCGTTCACACCGTTGAAACCGTGGAACGACTATCCAAAAGCCTTCGGAAAGTAGTCCTGCTCGAGGGTGCAAAGTTTTACGGTGCGCACCTCGGTCCATACAAGACGCCCGCCAGGGAAACTGATCCGCGGCACATACCACCAAATTTCTATTACAACCAGGAAGATTATCTGAAGGAACAGTCGAAAGGAAAAGCCTGGTCGTGGTCGGCTTTGAGACCTTCAAGCATCTGCGGTTTTGCAGTCGGGAATCCGATGAACATGGCCACCGTTATCGCCGTGTATGCGGTTCTCTGTAAGGAGATGGGATTGCCTCTGCGCTTTCCCGGATCAACCGTTGCCTACCGCGCCGTAATGGAGATGACGGACGCCGAGCTCCTGGCCAAAGCGATTGTTTGGGCAGGAACAAATGATCGGTGTGACGGCCACGCTTTTAACATCACGAACGGAGACTTCAATCGTTGGGAAAACATCTGGCCGCAGCTGGCAGAATTTTTTCAGATGGAGTACGCATCGCCACAACATCTCCCGCTCGCCCAATTCATGTCCGACAAAGGACCGGTCTGGAAAGCGATGGTGGAGAAGCACGGCCTGCTCAACTATTCGTTCCAAGACGCCGCAGCCTGGCCGTTCGGAGAAGCGATTTTTAATCTCGAATACGATATCATGTCGGACACTAATAAATCGCGGCAATTCGGTTTTCGCGAGTGGGTCGATACCCAAGAAATGCTCTTTCGGCTTTTTAGCCAATTCCGGAAGATGCGATTCATTCCGGCGTGATTGGATAAGCAGAAGCTCATCGAGGCAGTAGTGAATGGGTTATTGCTGGCAGAAAAATCGTGAAACTCTCAGTTCTGTTTGTCGGCGCGGTAATGGCGAGTTTCGTCGGCTGCGGCTTGGCCGCTGCTCCGCGAACAATCACGGAGGCTGACGCCAATCGTGATGTGGTGTTGCCGGTTGGCCAGGAAGTGGTATTGAAACTCACGAGTAATCCGTCAACTGGATACCGCTGGTCACTAGCTGAAGGCGGAGCTCCGGTCTTGGCAAACCTGGGCCAGCCTAGGTACCAAGCGAGCGGGACCTTACCGGGCGCCGGTGGTGTCGAGACGTGGACATTGCGAGCGGCCAAAATTGGATCTCAGACCTTGAAATTCGAATATCGACGGCCCTGGGAAAAGACAGTGCCACCGGCAAAAACACTATTCTTTCCCATTACCGTAAAGTGACCACTAGATCCTCGGCTATCGATACTGCTCCCTCGGTGCCGCTATAGACCGGTCGATCGAAAGAATACCGCCTCCCCCTATGGCTAATGTCAACGCGATCGCGACTGCCAGCAGGTGATATTCGTACCCTTCGCCCTTTTGATTGCCGTACCAATTCATGAATAGGCCATTTGGTAGATGGACTAAAAAGATGGCAACGACCATGTCGACGGCGATGCCGAGAGCGGCGATCCGGGTCGCAAATCCGAAAATAAGCGCGAGCCCGCCAAAGAATTCCCAGAAGACAGCCAAATAGGCGAGAAAGACCGGTATCGCCATCTTTTCGGTGAACGCATTGATACTAGCGCCAAGGCCAAACCCGCCAAACCAACCGAACACGAGTTGTGAGCCATGCATGAAAAATAGGAAGCCGAGTACTACCCGCAAAAGGAGCAGAGTGAACCTCGGCTGCGTGGCAAACAAAGGATTGAGCATTTTCATGGGGAGAACATCTAACGATCAGCGAAATTCCGACGGAGAACAACCGGAAGGTAGGGCCGTCCCGCGGACGGGGATATGCATCAACTTGACGATTCGCGCAGCCTTGCCGGGGAAGAAAATCGTCCCGGCCGGTCCGCCATAGCCCGAAGGGCGGAGGTGCCGCCCGTTAAAGAATGGGCCAGTGAGCTATCTTTCGATCTACCGGGACGGATCGTCTTTTTCCGACATTGACCCAGCAATAAATTGCTGGGCTACTCTCTTTAGATCCCTCCGGGATCGCCAAACCCCGGTGTTTCATCACAAACCCTTATGTTGGCGCGTATGCGTGTCCGCGGTCCGCCCTACCTTGTCATTTGTTTTTTGTCATCTGTCATTTCTTATTCCTCTATGCGCCCAGTGATTTTCGATACAGACATTGGTACCGATGTAGACGACATTCTTGCCCTGGTTCTCTTGGCGAAGTCTGCCGAGTTGCAGTTGATCGGCGTGACTACAGTCTACGGCGACACTCTGCTTCGGGCCAGAATCGCGCAGGTCACTTGCGAGCTGCTACGGCGCGAAGAAATCGCGGTGATTCCAGGTGAATCGCGGACGCTGGCCGGCCGGCAGATCTTTTGGGCAGGTCTGGAGGGGTACGGCATGCCTGACCTTGATAAGGTCAAAATATCTGAGTCAATGGGCGCAGTTCAGTACTTGATCGAAAGTGCCGAGCAATATGGAAACCAGCTTGAGATACTCGCTACCGGACCGCTGACCAACATTGCATCTGCGATTTCGAAGAGCACAGAGGTGCTCTCTCGGATTAAGCATTTGTATTTGATGGGAGGTGCATTCTGGATGGACCGATACGAACACAATATTCGATGCGATCCGGAGGCCGCGAAGATCGTGTTTGCATCCGGCCTTCCGATCACTGCGATTGGCCTCGACCTGACTTTGCGAGTGCGGCTGGACCAAAAAGACGTCCAAAAAATTGCGCAGATCGGCGGCGGCCTCGGTCCGGTGTTGCAGGATCAGATCCTGCGATGGTGGGAGCTCTGGCAGATTACCGAAAGTCACCCACACGATCCGTTAGCTGCTTTGGCTATGGTGCGTCCTGACCTGTTTACCTTCGAAATTTGGGATGTCGAGATTACCGCTGAAGGCAGAAGAGAAGGACTCACGCGTCGGGTGGAAAACAAAAACAGTAACATTCGGATCGGTTTCGACGTTTTTGCGCGAACCGCCCAAAGAGAAATCGTGCGTCGGATCGTCGAATAAATAGGTGGGGGAGGTTCCCGGCTGCATTCGATCGGCCCCAAGCGCATCAAGATAGGGCCTAGCGATACGCAACGGAGGGGCAGGGAGCAATGGAAGTAATCCAGCGCGTCAGTGCGGGGTCGGCGCGAACCGGATCGCGAACCGTTATGTTGAGGCGCATGGGGCGACCGCCGGGCGTAGTGGTGTGCCTCGCTTTACGTGCGATTTCGCCTGGCGAAAAGCCAGAGTAACGTCAGAAAGGCGAGACCGGTTCCGATCGGAATTTCCAGAAGCGAGACAATCACTAAAA
The DNA here is from genome assembly GCA_035710445.1 of Chthoniobacterales bacterium. Taxonomy (GTDB): domain Bacteria; phylum Verrucomicrobiota; class Verrucomicrobiia; order Chthoniobacterales; family JAFAMB01; genus DASTDH01. The sequence goes on along the minus strand of DASTDH010000051.1, from coordinate 6,896 downwards.
TCCAGGTGAGTCGCGATCGATCATTCGCCAGCAGTCGTCTACCTACTGCAATATTCAAAGCGGTGAACAAAATACCGGCGACCAGAAGCCCAACGATTGGTGCGAGAGAGTTAAACGTTAGCGCAGCATCCGTTTGAGAAAGACGGATCGTGACGGAAGCCAGCCACAATATGATGAAGAGAATGATCGCTGCCGCGTAGATGAAATAGCCGAATGCCAAGAATTTGTTGGCGAGGGAAACGGTATAGCCGTTGATGGTCAGCGCTGTTTTTTCACGTTCGACTCTTGGAGCCGGGACGTTGGGCGGAACACCGACGATGTGATGTTGATAAATACTGGCCAGCTCCTCGGGGAGATCCGATGGCGCGGGAAATTCGGATTTCTTTCCCAGAAGCAAGGTGTCGATCAGGAAGCCTACAAGCTTGCGATCATATTCAAGATCCTTGCCTGCAGTTTGCTGCTGGTCTGCAGTTATCCAGGAATCAATGACCCGGCCTCCGCGGCTATCGAGCTGCACGCCGAAAATGCAAGCCCCGGTCCAACTGCGATAGAAATAGAGCCAGCCCTCCTTAAAATAGATGAACCATTTGTCCTCCATCTGGCGCGGAATGAAGCCTTGCCGCATCCGCTCTGCTTCCGAATCATCGTAGGTGGCTGCGAATCCGAGCGAGATCCGATTTGTTGGCAACGGCAGTATTTCCCACGAATCCTGATTGGCGGGAGGCACCGGCATCTGAACCGATCGGTTGAATTGTAAATAGAGACTATACGAAGAAATGCGGATTGCGGAATGCGGAATTGCCGACTTCGCAATCCGCATTTCTCCATTGCTCTTTCCCATTTGTGATCGGTCATTCGTTATCTCATGAGCACAGCAAACTTTGATTTGATTGTTTTTGGCGGCGGCAATGCGATCACCACAGCCATCGAGTGTGGCAAGACCGGAATGAAAGTTGCCCTGGTCGAGCGAGGACCTCTGGGGGGAACCTGCCCACACCGCGGATGTATTCCTTCAAAGTTGTTAATCGGGTATGCCGACGCGGCAGAGTCTGTCCGCGCCGCGCGTAAATTCGGATTCCAGACAACGATCAATATACCAGATCCGGACAAAATTCTGACCGAAACATTCGGATTTACTCAAAAGTACGATTCCATCCTACAGGAGGCGCTCGGCAAAAACGTGACGCTGTTTCGCGGCACCGGAGTTTTGACTGGCAACTACTCCTTGTCCGTGAACGGCAACGAAATTTCGGCCGATAGAGTTGTTCTCGCGACCGGCAGCCGCCCAAAACGACCGAACCTTCAAGGACCGTATTGGACAAGCGACGACGTCTTTACTCTGAAAAAGATGCCGCGATCGATCACGATTGTGGGTGGCGGCTATATCGCTTGTGAGTTGGGCCACTTCTTTTCGGGAATTGGTGTGGAAACCTCACAAGTGGTCCGTGGGACTAAGATATTGGAGCGGGAAGACGAGGAAATCCAGGAGCTCTTTCAGCGAGGTTATACCGCTCAAGTTCCGGTCCGGTTCGAAACGGAGGTACGGGCAGCTAAATACGACGATGCAGAGTTCCAGATCGATTTAGTAGGCAAAGACGGCAAGTCATCTGAGCGGATCAGTGAAGCTTTGCTATTCTGCATCGGTCGGATACCAAATACCGATCAGATCGGCCTGGAAAAGACCGGCTTGCAACGCAATGCTAGGGGTTTTATCGAGACCGATAATCGGCTGCGCACCTCGGTGCCGAACGTCTGGGTAATGGGGGATATCGGTGGCCGATTTATGTACACGCACGCCGCCAACTGCGAGAGCGAATATTTGGCTAAACAGATTGGCGGCGGCTGCCGGGACCCAATCGACTACGGACCGATGCCACACGCGGTGTTCACCTCGCCTGAGACCGCTGGAGTGGGGAAAACGGAGCGTGAACTGAAGGCGGAAACGAGCAGCTATTTGGCCGCGGCAGTTCCATATTCCAATACGACCAAGGGTAAGGCGATTAAGGAAGAATCTGGGCTCTGCAAGCTCTTGATCGCGCCGGATCGCCGAATCCTGGGCTGCCATATTGTTGGTCAGCAAGCATCCGCTCTGCTCCATATCGTGCTTCCCGTGATGAAATGGCGCAACGACATCCAATCGTTGGTCGAGCTCATTTATATCCATCCTGCACTGGCAGAAATCGTTCGCGGCGCTGCCAGAAAGGTGGCCGGCATGTTGCCGACCGCCTGCCGTGACATGGTTTGAAGAAATGCGGAATGCCGATTGCGGATTGAATTACAAATTGCCGAGCTCAAATTCCGTATTTCTTCAAGATCGCCGGATGCTTTCTCGCGCGCTGCGAAGCTCGTGGAGCACGAGGTTCATGAGCTCCTCGACGGACGTCTCCTTGGTTGAGCGATCGAAAGTGATCTCGCCGTTTTGCAACAGATTGACCCGATCGCAGACATCGAAGATGTGGGCGTAGTTATGCGCTACAATGATAATTGACACTTCGCCCTTTTGCTTCAATCGGCGGATCAGATCCAAAATCATGGCGCTCTCTCTCACGCCCATCGCCGCAGTCGGCTCATCGAGCAGCAAAACTTTGGCATTGGCATAGACGGACCGCGCCACCGCAATCGCCTGGCGTTGACCACCGGAGAGTTTTGAGATTTCTACATCCACGGAGGGAATGTTGACGCCCATTTCGTTCAAATGGTCTCGCGCATACTCGCGCATCGCGCCATCGTTCAAGATGCGCAAGATTCCGCCGTACATGATTTCCCGTTGCAGGAACATGTTGCGGTAGACGCTGAGCTCGTTGATGAGAGCCAGATCCTGATACACCGGCTCGATGCCCAGTGACCGGGCGTGGCTGACGGACCTGAGCTCGATCTCCTTGCCTTGGAAGTAGAGTTTGCCACTATCTGGTTTGTGGAAACCGGTCAGAATTTTCATCAGCGTGGACTTGCCGGCGCCGTTGTCGCCGAGAAGCCCCAAGACTTCGCCTTTAGCGAGTTGGATTGAAGCATCGCGTAGCGCTGTTACCCGACCGAACGATTTCGAGACGTGCTCGGTACGCAAGACTTCTTCGCTCATACGTTACCTCCTGCTGCGCGCAGTTGGCTTAAACGCACGTTGATTACCATGGTGATGAGGATAGCCGCTCCCAAAATCATATCAAAAGTGAAGGCACTGACGCCGGAGAGGGTAAAACCGTTTTTCAAGATCCCCAAGACTGCAGCGCCTAGGAATGCGCCGATGATTGTGCCTGATCCTCCGGTAAGAAGCGTTCCGCCAATGACCGAGGACGCGATAGCCATGAACATGATGTCGGTACCTCCCGCTAATGGATCGATTGAGCTGATGCGGAAAGCGTCCAGCACGCCGGCCAGACCACCTAAGACACTACAGAGTATGAAATTTCCCATCTTGATCCACCTGATCTTGATGCCCACCTCGGCGGCACCAAGCAGGTTGCCGCCGGTGGCAATCGTGTGCAGCCCCCAGCGCGTCTTCACGAGCACAAACTGAAGGATCAGCGTAATGCCGATCGCCCATAAGATCTGGGAGATCGGGTTGCCACCGAAGACGTTGGTTATGAGCGGTGTGCCTTTAGGCTGAACGGGATAACCGTTTGAAATAGTCAGGGTAAACCCGTTGATCACAAACAGCGTGCCGAGTGTGGTGATAAACGACGGGATCTGCAGGATCACCGTGATAAACCCGTTGATCATGCCAACGACGGCAGCCGCGATCAGGGCTAGCAGAATCGCGGGCACAAAAGGGACGCCCGCCTGGTGCGCAAAGTACATCACGAACGGTGCTAATGCGTAGACCATACCGGCGGACAAGTCCACTTCGGCGCAAATGATCACCATCACCTCGCCAGCCGCGATGATCGCGGTCATAGCCGCGTATTCTGCCAAGTTACCTATGTTGCTTGGTGAAAGGAATACCGCCGCGGTACTTTGGAAGTAAATGATCAGCACGATGGCGGCGATCGCGATGCTCGCCTCCCGTGAGTGCAGGAGAAAACGCCCGACGCGACGTGCCATGCTATAGCGTTCGACGCGTCGGGCTGGTTCCTGCCGGGGCGGCAAAGAATCGACTTTGTCTCCAGGCATGATGCTTACGATATAGGTCCAGAGCGCGTTAGGACCTTTTGTTCGCTGGAACTTCCTTCAAAACGGCTTTGAGTGTTCAGGTAAGGGTCAACGTTCCCTTTGGTGACGAATTTCAGGCCGGTATTGATGTCCGAAAGTCCGGATAGACCACCCGAGATCTTGTAAACAAACAGGACCATAATGGTGTAGAAGCCTTGGAGGTAAGGTTGTTGGTCGATCGTGAAATCAAGGTCGCCCTTTGAGATCGCGTCGAGCGTCGTTGGCAGAAGATCGAAGCCTCCGGCGTGGATACCTTTTTCATGCAGTTTATTCGCGGCCATCGTTTTCCCGACTCCTTCGGTACTGCCTGCATCCACGGCAAACATGCCCTTGATGTCCGGATGCCCGGTAAAATACGCCTGAATCCGTGAGAGCTCTTCGTTTACGGTTGGCCCAGTGGCAATCTCATCGAGCTTGATTTTCTTCCCCGACTCCTTGATGGCCTCCCTGGCGCCATCCATGCGCGGCTGGATGTTGAGTTGGCCCGGAGTAGCGATGAACCCGGCGACGTCACCTTCCCCGACCGCCTCAACGATCCGTTGACCTAAGGCTTTGCCAGAGAGGAACAGGTCCTGGCCGATATAGCACAGCCGTTTGTTCCCTTTGGCGTCAGCATTGTACGATACGGCCGGGATACCTGCGGCCAATGCCTTTTCGACCGGATCGTTGAACGCACTTGGATCAACCAGGGAGACGGCGATGCCGTCGGCCTTAGCTGACACCGCCGTGTTAAAAGCGTTCACCATCTCAGTGGCGATAGACTTTTCCGAGCCGGTCCATTGAAAGCTGGTACCCAGCAGGGCGCACGCGTCTTCCGCACCGTAGCGGAGGGGGACCCAGAAGGGATTGGTGGTGACGTGATTAACGAATACAAACTTCCACTGCGGATGCTTGGGAAACTTACCGACGGCTTCCTCAGCCGCCTCTACGGTGGAAACGCCGAATCCCGCTAAGGGGGAGAGCGAAATCAGTGCGCCGGCGCTAGCAGCCCGGCGAAGGGCTTCGCGGCGCGAGACTCCGCCATTACGGACGCTTTGGGGGAGGTTGATTCTTTTCATACCGATTGATGGGGGGTTATTTTTTTTGGATTCAATAAAAATCCAACTGCCTTATATACTGAAGCCTGGACGAAAGTCACTCACAGAGAAAGAGCCTAAAATCGGCGCCATTCATAGGCGGACAATCAAGGTAAAAGGTGCCGGACCGCCTCCATTCTAAGTGGAGGGATTTGGAATCCGGTCCGGCAGTCAGGTTGATCAAATTCGAAAATAGTCAGATCGAAGCTATTTCGCCGCCAAACGGTAAACCGTTGTCTGCGTATACTTCTCACCCGGTTTTAACTCTGTCGACGGAAAATCCGGGTGATTTGGCGAATCTGGAAAGTGCTGTGTCTCCAGACAGAGCCCGGTTCGATGTTGGTAAACGGTGCCGCCCTTGCCTTTGTTGCTCCCGTCGAGAAAATTACCACAATAAAATTGCAAGCCCGGTTCGGTCGTCAGGACTTCCATGAATCTGCCCGAGGTAGGCTCGTAGAGAGAAGCGACCAACTCCGGTCTTTGCCCTGACGATCGAGCACCCAGTTATGATCGTAACCTTTTCCGAACTTCAACTGTTCGTCATCGGTCTCGATCCGAGCTCCGATCGCGGTCGGTTTGTTGAAATCGAACGGGGTGCCGGCAACGGGCTTCAACTCCCCGGTTGGAATCAAACCTTTGTCGACGGGCGTGAACTTACTGGCCTTGAGCATCAGCTCGTGCCCTAAAATGTCGCTGGCTCCGCCATCTTTCAGATTGAAGTAGGAATGGTGCGTCAGATTGACGAAAGTCGGTTTATCTGTCTCAGCCGAGTAGTCGATCTTCAACTCGTTCTTGTTCGTCAGAGTGTAAGTAACCGTACAGCGGAGAGTGCCGGGATAATCTTCTTCCCCATCTTTGCTCGTGTACGTCAACTTGAGGGTTGGTCCATCGGGGTTGTCGGCTTTTTCAGCTTGCCAGACCACTTTATCGAATCCTTTGCGACCGCCGTGCAGAGCGTTTGAGTCGTTGTTCTGAGCAAGCTGGTATTGGACACCGTCGATCGTGAATCTGCCCTTGGCAATTCGGTTACCATAACGGCCGACCAAGCAGCCGAAGTATGGCGTGCTGCCGATGTAGTCGTTTAGGGTCTCGTACCCAAGTACCACATCGCCGAGTTTTCCGTTTTTATCGGGCACTGTCAGGGAGACAACGATTCCGCCGTAGTTGGTGATCGTGGCTTCAAGTCCATTTGCGTTTTTTAGCGTGTAAAGATCGACTTGGGAACCGTCGATGATCCGGCGGAACGCTTCCGGTTTAATTTGCAGCTTCGAACTGGAGACGTAATCGCTCATAAAAAGGGCGAAAGCTAAAGCAGGGCCGAGAATGGCCAAGCCATTACGGGGGTTGTCATGGCATTTGCCTTTCGGGGAGGAAGGAGGAGGAAAAGTGGCCTCAAAAGCTACAAACTTTGCTATCCGAAGAAATTTGCGGAATTCAACGAGAAAGCCCATTTGTCCGGGACCCAGGCTACTGAATTCTAAGTTCCAGATTCTGGATTCAGAGTCCGCTTCCTGGCTGCTTTTGCGCCGTCTGTTTTCCGGCTAGGTAGAGCATAATGTCAGTCTTGGAAATGCTGCCAATCAAGTGCAGCGTGCTGAGGTTATCGACCACCGGCAGTCGTTCAGAGCGCACCTCGGAAAACCGTTCCAGAGCTTCACCCATTCCCTGAAGTGG
>DASTDH010000050.1:0-5688 GCA_035710445.1 Chthoniobacterales bacterium | reverse complement strand
TTAGCTCATACCCTTCATTTCCGAGATTGGCTGCAGAAGGATCTTTCCGGATCTCGATCGCGTTCACACCCGGGCGAGAAGCAAAATCAAACCCGGTTGCCGGCGCAAGCGCCTGTTTGAGACGGCGCGCCGTCTCTTGGCTAGCCGGGTCTGCATCGATGGCGGTATCTCGCGTCAGTAGGAACGCGCCCTGACCCTCCACCGTCGAAACTGGTTTCGGAACGATGCCAGGCATGATCGCTCGGCCTGGATCCGGGATCAAAAGAAGGATCCCCATCAAAAGAGCGACAATCTGAGGGAATCCGCAGGGGTGCCTTTGCGAGAGGTGAGAATGGATGTTTCCGAGGACAGTGAGCGCAACGCCAAACATTGAACGCCCTCCTTCTGCGATCGAAATATGCCTCCGATCTGATGCCCTTCCATCGATATTTCACGTCGCAGTCGTCCGTCGCGATAACCGCCGACCAGTAAGGCGCCGAAATGTTTGCTGCGGCTTCCCTTTCCTTCAGTAAAACCGCACACCACAAATTCTTGCTGCGGATGTGACTTGATCTTTAGCCAATCCAGTGAACGCTTCCCTGGCCGGTAAATGCTGTTCTTTCGTTTTGCGATGATTCCCTCGAGACCTTTCTCTCTCGCGAGCCGGAAGAGATCTTTCCCTCGGGTTTGAACATAGCCACCAACTTGGATGCCGGCTACCGGAGTAATGATCTCTTCCAGGCGCTCTCGTCGTTGCACAACCGTTTTGCCCGCGAGATCTCGTCCGTCGGACCAAAGCAGATCGAACAAATAGTAGACCACCGGAGCAGTCGGGCGTTTCTGCCATCGTTGGAGCAATTGGAACCGTGGGACGCCCTCGCCGTCCAACGCAACGATCTCACCATCGAGAATCGTTGAACGCAGGTTCAGTTGGCTAACCGCATCACCGATAGTAGGGAACTTCTGTTCGAGCGGTAAGTGGTTGCGTGACTAGATCCGAGCTTCACTGCTGGTTTAGACTTAATCCTGATTTTAATGCTTCTTTAGAAATACCAGCAGATGCACGCGGGCCTTCCGATCCACTTCGTTGTGCGCCGGATAGACCCGACCTTCGAGAATCTCGACCGCGATATTACCGACATCAGTATTGGGCGCGTGTCCGGAGCAATCGACAAGAGTTTTGAGGATAGCGGCAGTCTCTGCTGCTCGGAGATTGGGCAGGTCCTTGTTGTCGTAGGTCGTTGTGTGGTTTTTCTCCATCTGACCGATAGAGATCGGCGTCTGTTGCGCCCGGAAAACAAGTCCATTTTCGCCCTCTGAAGAGTCCGGATCGATGTTCTCGTGCACCACAATGTCACCAAACGGCTTCTTGAGTGGTTCCCGCCAAGGCGATAGCTCTTCGTCGGCATAGCCCCGCACCAACAATAGCGCCTCTTTGGCCATCATCCTGAGTCGCATCTGGATGTATGTGAACTCAGTCAATTGAGCAACAACTGGCCGGTTTATATCGTAACCCCTTAATGGAGCTATACTGTCTATTGCGCCGCCCAACGAGATCTGGTTGGTCGCAGCTCTTCTGGCCGCTTCACAGATGACGCCGATGAGTTCGCTTTTCAGTTCATCTGGGATCCCTTCCTGATTCCCACTGATCATTCTGATCTCGTATTCTCGCGAATTGAAGTTGAAGAGACCGGCACCGCGGGGCCTGTTCTGGTCTGGCTCGAACGCTTTCCGGTAGATTTCAAAGCTTGCCAGGGCTTTTCGATCATCGATCCTGGGAAAATGGGCCGTGCAAATTCTGAGCGTGGTTAGCTTTTCGTTTAGCTTGAGGACCCCATCCGCAAGCCTGTCGAACTCTTCTTTTTGTGTGTGGGTTAGTTGAAATTGGTCAACGGTTTTCCACGCTGTCATCATCTGCTTTTCCGTGTCGCGCCGCTCTGCCTGTTCAGTGGCGAGTTTTTTCTCAAGCTCAGTATTCTCATTCTCAAGTTGCTTTGTTTGGGCCTTCTGTTGTTCAAGCGATTCCTGTGTGAGTTTGAGATCGTTTTTTGTACTCGCTAGGTCAGTTTGAGTCTTCGCCAACTTGTCTTCGATGTCTTTCTTCTCCGTGGTGAGTTGCGTATACATAGTGTAGGAATACGCAATCACGAAAAGCGCGACCGCAATCAGCGCGCTACCGACGGGCGCATCAAGCTCAACTCCGTGGGTCTTAAAGACTGCTCTTTCACTTGAGCCTCTTACGAGGACGATACCGACGACAATAACAATGATACAAAAGATGATGATGACCCAGAGCATCTTGAGCAAGTGAGGTCGTCCTGAGAGCTATAAATAGCAGGCTTAACCCGCCTTTCGCAAGTGGAGGTGTAGAGGTCCGTAAGTGGCTCAAAATCAAGGCAGGCGTTCAAAAGGTCTCCACTACAGGAGCCGGCTAGTTTGGGGGACAGTGAGTTTGCCTTGGGCCGTAATACGGCGGAATCCAGCCTGTGGAAAGTCTGGCTGGGGTAAGCGGCCGCCGATATTGGGAATGTGTTGCCGCTTTTGGATTGAACACCTTGGCAACAACTCCTTCAACGGTCGCGTATTGGTCAACGCGGCGCGGTCTGCGCGAGTATCTTGCCCTTTCCTACGAGGCCAACCACAAAATCGCCAAACGCGTCGGCATCACAGTTGTAACCTTAAACGGATTCCTCTCGGGAGGTCGTGTCCACGCATCCCTAACAACAAACGAACTGCTGGCCGCGCTTCCTGCGCCTGCTCTTAGCGACAAGCTACCTGAGCCTGCCATAAGCAGCAAAAGCTGAAGAGCCTTCGGGTTTCGAGCACTTGGCGTGCTCAGATCAAAAAAGATTCGAGATTAAGGCACGGCCATTTCTCTATCGGCATCCATAGGCGTTGTTTCAGGGTTCCTGCTTTAGTAGGAGGGGTTCCTTGAAATTTTAAAAGGGTGACGCGGGCCTAGTGAAGGTCTCGCTAATCTCCATGGATAACGAGATCGGGTCCCGCTAGCGGACCTCCGGCTCCAATAATTCCAAATTTCATATAATTACTCTGTTGTGATTTGCGGGTTAGCGGATGCCGCCGGTAGCGAGAAGTTGCTCGCCGGTGAGCCAGACAGAGTCTTCCGAGGTCGAATTTATCCGGCTCGTCCTTTCCGAGATCAGCAACAGGCTGGGCGAGTTGAAATAAAGTCCCTTCATGTGATGCTCAACTCGGCTCCGGTGCCAACGAGCTGGTAGCACACAAAGGAAGTCCTTCTGAAACTGATCTCCGACCCAGCGGATAACCCAAAATCGCGTGGAGCTCATTCGCTTGCACCAAAGATCATTGCGTCGAGCTCTTTCATTCTTTCGGCCAGTTCCTCCTGGTGCTTACCGAGTGCCTCTTCAAACCCGATTCTGGCGTCGTTCACGCCGTGGCTGATGAGATAGCCGGCAAATTGGCGGAAGCAAGCTTCCCAACCTTTGGCGAAGATTTCTCGTTCCTCGCTTTGGTCCGGGAAAGCGATCCGTTCCAGGATCTCTAAAAGGTCCAAGTGTGAAAGCGGTCGCGGCATTTCTTCACCTTGTTTGATTGCGCTCTCCAACCAATGGTTGAGTGCTTTTTCTCCCGCTTCAATTGCTTCGGTCCGAGTCTGACCGTCTCCGATAAAGATTCCGCCTAGTTCGGGTGCAGTCGCAATGTAGCAGCCGAGGGTTTTGCACCAGGTGACAAAAATGCAGTAATCGGCCGCCTTCATTCGTCCTGGCGAGTAAGCCTACTTGAAGCGCCGGCAGAGGGTCAACGAAGCAAACAATGGTCGATCCTCTTTAATGTGCAATGAATATGAGGGCTCTAACTGGATTGCCCAAAAAACGTGGATAAAACGTGGAAGTGTTAAACTTTGCGCCTGAGCTGTTGCATTGCTTCGGTAACTGCTAAGCCATCTTTCAATTGTCTGAGCTGTCCGGGCGTCGCCTTATTCAAGTTATCGATTTTGAACGCGTCGAGCGGAATGAGGGCGTGCAATCGATCGAGTTTCTCGGCCCCGCTCAACTCTTCGGAGAGCATGATCTCGCGGAGCTTCTCTTCAAAGGTCATGGTTCCTCAAGTGAGCTTTCGCTTCCGCAAGCGTGTCCGGCTCGGCAAGTTCCTGCACGTCAATCTTGCTCAGAGCGGCGCCTCGCTCTCCGTCGGCCGGAGAGGCGCAACGGTCAACCTGTGCTCCAATGCTTCGATTCTTTGTTCCAGTTCATCAATACCGAGAGCCCACCTCTGCACCGGACGCCACCACAGAAAAGCGCGAACAACGACTATAACGGCCAGGACGGGCAGCGCCAGATCTCTCATGAAACCCCGAAAATTCTAAAAGAATTTTCGATAGCCTCCTAGCGGCAGAGCAGCCGGCCGTTGATTAAACCGGGACATGGTAATCTCCTCTCCGTTCGGCCGAACGCCGACATGAAAGGCGATTAGCCGCAGCCGGGATTGAGAGCAAATTGATTTGCCTTCTGCACACTTGGTTTATGCGGTCGGAAGTCGTCTCCGGCGGAAGCTACAGCCTTCGCCGGCGGCGCATCGTTTTCGCATCCCTTTATTCCAATCGGACGCAGCCTGGCCAGATTTAGCGAAATTATGGTTATTATGGCTAAACCATCGACAGGTTCAGCCGATTAAAAGCACGGAAGGCGCGGCCTGTAGTATGGGAGGTCGCATTTATTCAGCTAGCAACAGTCCGCCGAGAGAGAAGACCTCGGCGGGCTTTTTTATGGGTTTTAGATTTCGCAAACGGATCCGTCTCGGCAAAGGCTTATATCTCAATGTCGGCAAGCGCGGCATTACCTCGATCAGTAAGCGAGCCGGCCGCGTCACCGTGACTGCCGGAAAGCGCGGCGTGCATGAGACGGCCCGCATCGGCGGGGGATTGCCTTATTCAACCGGCAGCGGTTGCTTGTTGTTGCTGCTGGCGATACCGCCGGCGGTCGCAGCGATCTGGCTATTCGTTCGGTAGGCTGCGCCGGGAAGACTCGGCGGGTTTTTGTTTCAAAACTGCGACTCTGATGATTCAGAACCGTCGATTGTAAATGGGAGGTCCATTGGAAATGCTTGCGGAGCATAATTTTGAACCGTTACTCCGTGACGGAGAAGACATTCGCGATTTGCGTCTGCAAGCGCTACTTGAAATGCGATTTCCTCCGCAAAGAACCTCGAAGTAATATTTGGATCGGTGGGGAAAACCACCTGCGGATTCTGGCTCATATAAGCTTAGATACTTCTGTTTTGATTTCTTGCATAGCTGGTCGTTGAAATTTTTCAAATACCTCCGAAAGGACTCTCAGCTTCTCTTCATCAAACTTTGTCACAGCACCTTGTTCTATGATGAAGAGGTCTGTATCCTTACCGACCCCAGGCGCAGCTTCAGCCCGCCTCTTTGAGGCATACGTCGCGAAGACTGTCTCTTCAAGTGTCCGAAGTCCTGACTGCTGTAGGCCGATCATCGTCTGCAATGCGTGCAAGGCACCGCTTCCAATCGCGTGGTATCCGATCTGATGGAAATCGGTGAAAGCTCCTCCTGGATTCCCGACCGAGTAAATGTGACCACCGGCCTCATCGACGCCGGCAATCAATAGGTCAACGCCCAAATTAAAGGAATGAACTTGGGTATCGATAGTGAAAAACATCTGCGCGTTTTGACCTATTCCAGTGTATTGACCGGCATAGAAAGCAAAA
>DASTDH010000049.1:0-7549 GCA_035710445.1 Chthoniobacterales bacterium | reverse complement strand
GGTGGACTTTCAAACCAGACCGCACAGCTACTCGTGCAGTCGGGGCCAATTCAATTGTGCCTTTCCCACCGACAACCTCACATCGAATCTCGTAGCCGTAGCCAGATTTCATGAAGAGTTCGTCGATGACGAGTGCGCCACCTTCGATTTCCAAAATCACCAACTGCGGATCGCGCAGCTTGCCGGAAGCGGCTTGGACTGGGGACATCCAGTTCACTCCGACCACTTCTCGACCAAATAACCAAGGCATTACGTCGATCTCATGCACAGCTGCGTTAAGCACGGTCGTTTCGGTCGTCCAGTCGGCCGGTACGTTAACGTTGCGGTGGGCACAATGTGCCAGCATCGGAACGCCGACGATCCCCGACGCGATTCGCTTTCGCAGTTCGACATAACCGGGATCGAATCGCCGCATGAATCCGACCTGCACCATACGCGAGCCTGCGGCCTGTTCGAGACGGAGGATCTCTTCACATTCGGCCACGGTCGGCGCGAGCGGCTTTTCGCAAAGAACTGGCTTGCCGATGGAAATACTCGCGATCACGTACTGGGCATGGGTCGCGTCGTTCGAGGCGATGATCACGGCGTCCACTTCAGGCGACTCAATGAGATTCTCAGCCGACGGTAGCGCTCTGGCACCGGGAACGCGCGAGGCAATCATTTCGGCACGGTTCAGGTCGATATCGGCGACGGCACGCACTTCTGCCCCAGAAATCGCCGTGGTGATAGTCTTAACGTGATCGGCCCCCATAATTCCGGTGCCAATTACTCCGATGCCGAGGTTCATTGGGTTTCCTCGTGGTTTGGTTTAATTTTAATGGGCATGGCTCTGAGGCTTAAATTTGACCAAGATTGAGTTGTGGTAAAAGTCGGATCGCGGTAGTCCACGGAAGATGCTATATAACAATTCCAATTGTTGTAGTAGATATCCCTCGAAACCTTTGCGCCATTGGATCGCACAAAACTAATTAGCCAGAATCGAGGTGGTTTGTCCCGAAATTCACAGTTTTTGATATGGACAAGATCTTTGTAGAAATGGGTAACCCAGTCGGTAGCGCGCGCCGTGATCTCGCTGCGTCTGCTGTAGCGGCTCTTTCGAACTGGTCAGCTTCAAAGATATACTCCTTGTCCGCATACCGGTCCCGCAGTAGCTCCACGGCGTGGACCGGAATCGGCAGGATTACGAAAAGGAGGAGAAACCGTAGCATGCGATTCAGCCTTGCAACAAAACCTCCGCGCGGTCGAGGGCCTTGAGGAGCGCCTGGTGCGCCGGGCCAAAATCTGCCGTCGAGCCAAAAGCTGCCTTATCAACCTGCCGCGCTGCGTCCGCCAGCTGTGCGGGAACCGCTCTTTGGTTTCGAAGACAGTCGCTCAGAGCCTGTTTTAGAATCGCTCCCTCGATCTCGAACGCTTTTCGCGAAGGAGTCTCAACCGTTACGTTTCGTCACTTCTTGCGCAGCTCGCTCTCCCCTACGGCTCCCCCCGCTTCCGCGTCGTTTCTGCGGGATCTATTGACAGCGGTCGCTCCCAGCAAAGGGGCGCCCCCAGGAACAGCGGATTTATTATCTTACCTACGTCGGGCGGCGATGAGTACTTTACCGGCCTGAAACTTGGGCAGTACCTGATTGACCAAGTCAACGCCGGCAAGGTAGTTCACTGGTCTGCTAATCCCGAACTCAATTCTGACCTGTGTAATTCGCGTAATCTGCGGATGATTCCTCTGCGGAATTTGGAGTTAATTGCCGAATCGGTGGATCCAAATTCGTAATCCAGCATCCCAACAACGTCGCCGAACGAAAGGATGCAATTCCAGATTCAGAATTCTTGTCCGGGCAGTCCCTCCTCCGGTCGCACTAGTCGTCGCGCTAAAATCTGCACCAGAAAAGGGCCGACTAGCAAAACACTGATCAACCGGAGCGAGTGGACAGCGAGGATTAAGGCAGCGTCCGCTCTCAGATCGCTAGCCATCGCCGCCACCGAATCCAGCCCACCCGGAGTCGCGGCAAGATAGGCGCTCAGCAGATCGATTTTGAGCAAAGGCATCAAACAGAGCGCCAAGAGGGCGGAGACTCCCAAAAGAAAGATGTTGGTGAGCAGAACGAACAAACCGAGCCGTCTGAGCTGATCGACGACGGCGGCGTCAAAATTCGAACCGATCTGCAGACCGAGAACCAAATAAGCGGTCGCGAGAACTGGCGGAGGCCACGGCGCCGCCGGCACTCCGATGATTCCGGCGAGCACAGCGAGCGCCGCCGGTATAATCACAGTGCCGGCAGGAATGCGAAAACGGGTACCGAGGGCCGCTCCGATCAGGGCGATGACGGCGGAAATCAAATAGTGAATCGGTTCAAAGAGATGACCAGCAGCGGGTCTTGCTCCCGGATGAGTCACACCAACCGAAGAGCCGGCGAAGTGTCCCACTACTGAGATCGTCGCAAGAATGGCCAGCAAACGGCCATACTGCATCACCGTAACCAGCCGGACGTCGGCCCCCAGCGAATCGCTCATCGCGATCATTTCGCCGGCGCCGCCGCGCAACGTACCGAAAAGCGCCGTACCCGGCCGGAGGTTCGTGAAGCGGCGTAGACCGATTCCGATGAGGGTGGTGAGCACTAACATAGCGAGTACGAGCGCAATCACCGGAATCCAGTTAGCCGCTATCGTCTGAAGGGATTTCGCGCTGATGGAGAAACTCAGCATCACGCCGATGACCGACTGAGCCAGACGATAGATAAAGAGGGGAAATCGAATCACCGGCCGATTCGCAATCGAAAATATAGCCGCCACCAAAAGAGGACCGCTCAGGAAGGCGGCCGGCAAGCCGAGTGCTGCCATCGCGAACCCGGTCAGGACGGCAAGAGCCAACAAAACAAATTTCAATTGTCTTCCCTCGATGCCTTCACAATTTCAACGGTAGCTCGCACCCGCCCGAGGCGCGGAAAGATGTTTTGGGTCGCAAAGTCATGATTAGTTTTGTTGAAACTTGCCATTGCATCCTCCGCAAACACCAGTTGATACCCAAGCTCATAAGCAGTGCGAGCAGTCGATTCGACGCCAAAATTCGTCGCTATTCCACCGATTACGATCGTGTCGACGCGCCGGCGCCTCAATTGCAGATCCAACTCGGTGCCATAAAAGGCGCCCCCAATGCCGTTTCAAAATAAAGATGTCATTCTCTTGCGGTTTCAAGGCGGGCTCGTCCCACCCCTCTGGTTCGGCTGCGGGCAGAGGCGCTTTCGCGTCAGTGATCAGGTTGAGCGCAGCCGGTCCGGCCGAAAAAGCGACTCGGACCAAGCACACGGGAGCATTGAGCTCGGGGAAACGGTCGGCCAGCCGAGATGCATTTTTGAGTACGACATCGCTGGAATCGGGCAGCAATCCGGTGATTCCCTTTTGCAAATCGATCAGCACCAACGCGGTTGATTTGGGAAAAAGCGTTAATGATGGCATGATATTCTCCATAAAGGGGTGCATCCTGGGGTTTTTTAGATTGAGGATTCATCGGCCGCCCAGGAACCAGATCACTACGAAACATGACGATATCCTCATATTGTCGACGAATATGACGACACCCTCATATTTGTCAAATGCCCAGCCTAAACCGCCCCGGCAAAAGAGAGGCGAACGCCGAGTAGCCGCATTGTTGGCCGCAGCGGCAGAAGTTTTTGCGGAGACTGGATATCGCGCCGCCACCATGAGCTCGATTGCGGAAAAGGCGGGTGCTCCGATCGGCTCTCTCTATCAATTCTTTCCCAGCAAGGAGGCGGTCGCGGATGGTCTGCTTTCCCGTTATCTCAGCGAGATGTCGGCAATGTGGGAAGAAGTCGATGAACGCCTGTCGACAATGGACTTGGGAGAGTTCTCCCATGCACTCATCCAACATCATATCGAATTCATTCGTAAGCGCCCGGCATTTACCGAATTGATTGAAGCCGGCTTCCGGTCATCGCGGCCCAGCCTTCGTTCTGAGGCCAGAGCCATTTTCACCCGGAATGTTCAGCGCTTCCTACAAGTCTTTGCGCCGGACATCTCGTCGGACCGATTACGAAATATCGCCGATGTGGCCGTGCAGCTGGTTAAAGCGGCTAACGCTCTGAACAAGCATGTGTCACGGCGGGACACCAAGGCGGTGATGGAAGAAATAGAAATTGTGCTGAAGAACTATCTGGAAAGTCGGTTGAGAGGCGGAGAGCGGGGCAAAAAAAGCAAATAAGGCGCGCCGGTATCCCTATAAAGTCAGTAACATGAGTATAGAAGTCGTCTTTTTGCTTGTATTGGCTACTAAAACAGTAGACATACACTCCAATCTCGAGTATGTCTGCCGCCAGCACCAACCCATTGTCGCCCCACGCCGAAGACGTCGAATCGGTTCGCTTCTCCGGAAATTTTGTGAGGCTGGGTCAGAACCAGGTTTAAACTCTGCCCGCTGTAAGCGCCGGCGAGCGTTTTTTTTGCGAGCAACATGTTGGGCGGTCCGCGCCAGGCGCTGGGTAGATTTTGCGGCTTATCTAGAAACGCGCGTCGCGTAAAAACGTTTTTAAGTTATTCTTCTTCAACGGGTTCTGGATTCATCGAGTGCTTCGAGGTTGGTTTCGGGCAGGAACCAACAGGAAACACTACTTCTACACTATATTAATAGCTTTTGCGTGCGGCGCGAAAAGCGAAAAACGCCCAAAAAGAACCGGCGTAGCCTGACCCTCTTCCCTCTGCAACCCCGACACGATCTGCTTGTTTTCGAGCGATTCCTGAACCTAGACCATCAGGCTATACCGCCCCTACTCGTCTTCCCGGATGTGTCTTGGGCAGATACGGCCCCTGGCCAAACAGCTTTTCTCGGAGCGTACCGGGCAAGTATTCCTTCTTGTAAACTCCCCGGCGCTGCAGTTCAGGAATCAAGAGATCGATGATATTTTTGTAGGTCTCTGGCATCACCGCATATGTCAGATTGAATCCATCCAAATTGGTCTCTTCGACCCACTGTTGTAGCTGATCGGCCGCTGTGAGCGGCGATCCGGCTACGACTGGACCCCTTCCGCCTAGTCCGACAAACTCAGCGATCTCACGGATTTTCCACCGGCGCCGGGGATCGCCGACCGTAAAGGTTTCGAGAGCGGATTGGCCGGCGTCGGTTTTGGTCGGGCGCAACTCCTCCTCAAGATCATATGCGCTCAGATCGACACCGGTCCATCCAGACATCAAGGCGAGGGCGCCTTCGTGATCGATATACGACCGATACTCATGCAGCTTCTCCAATGCTTCGCCCTCGGTCGGAGCCACGATGATCGTAAACATGGCAAAAATGAGGATCGGCCCCCGGCCGAACTCCGCCGCCCGTCGCCGCAAATCCTGTACATACGTTTTTAGTATACTGGCAGACGGGCCTGACACGAAAACACATTCGGCGTGCCTGGCGGCAAAATCTCTTCCGCGCTGCGACGCACCGGCCTGATAAAGCACCGGGGTCCGTTGCGGAGAAGGCTCACTCATATTAAACCCGGGAACCTTAAAATATTTTCCGAAATGATGGATGCCATGGACCTTGGCGGGATCAGCGAACACGCCACTCTTTCGGTCTCGCCTGACTGCACCTTGTTCCCAGCTTTGTTCCCAAAGCTTATAGCAAACCTCCATATACTCCTCAGCCAACTCATACCGGTCATCATGCCGGGTTTGTTGGTCGAGACCGAAGTTTCGGGCGGCACTATCCAAATATCCCGAGACAATGTTCCAGGCGAACCGGCCTCTGGTCAGATGATCCAATGTCGATGCTCTCCGGGCGAACGGATACGGATGTTCATAGGTGAGCGCGCAAGTTACCCCAAATCCCAGATGCTCGGTGACGGTCGCCATTCCGGACACCAGGAGGAGCGGATCATTTACCGGAATCTGGATCCCGCCGTGAATCGCTGTATCCGCATTGCCTCGATAAACGTCGTACGGACCGAGAACGTCGGCGAGAAATAGACCGTCAAACTTGCCACGCTCGAGCAGGCGAGCAAGATCCGTCCAATAACTCAGATCGATATATCGGTCCGAACGATCTCGCGGGTGGCGCCACAGACCAGGCGCCTGGTGGCCCACGCAATTCATCGCAAAAGCGTTGAATCGGATTTCCTTGCTCATGGCCAGGCTCTTCGACTTCGCTCACAGCCAGGCATGACGGGGCGGCGGAATCTCGTTCAAATAGAAGTTTCCGATCGCATGATACTTCCAGCGAACCGGATCATGCAGAGTGTGAACCCGCGCATTTCGCCAGTGCCGGTCCAAATGATATTTGTCCAGGGTCGACTGCGTTCCGGCTAGCTCGAATAGCTTGTTAGTTGCCAAAACCGCGATATCGGTCGCCGCAATTTTTGCTTCGGCCACAGCAATAGCCGCTCCGGTGACCGTTGGTTCGTCCAGCCCGGCGGCCGCTTGATCAATTTTTGCTGCGGCTCTTTCCATCAAGGCTTCCGCGCCATGCAGCTGGTAGTGGAGTTCTCCGACTTGATAAATCGTAAGTGGGTCCTCGCTGGCGCGTTCTACCTTCGCATCAATCCAGGGTCGCGACCGGTTCCTGACAAATTGAACCGTCTCATTGATTGCCGCCCTCGCGATTCCGACATCAATGGCAACGTGAATAATTTGAGAGAACGGGCCGCGGGTCGTCGGCCGTCGGTAGGCGAGGTAGGAAGGCAGGATCTGATCCTTATTGACCCGTACGTTGTTTAGAATGACCGTTCCGCTGGCGGTGGTTCGCTGTCCAAAACCCGACCAGTCGTCAATCACCGTCAGCCCCTCGCTCCGACGATTTACGATGGCAAGAACTCGGTTCCCATCGGCGTCGGTGACGCGCACCGGTACCCAATCAGCAAAGAGAGCACCGGTGGAATAGAATTTCTCACCGGTCAAAAGATAGCCGTCGCCATCAGGTATCAGTTTCGTTTTATTCTCCAAAATGGTCTTTCCGGAACGTTCGACCGCGGCGTTTCCGAGACGGTCTCCCTTCAAGATGCGGTCAAAGAAGAAGGCTTTCTGCGCTTCGGTACCGATGAGCCGAATTTCCTCGACGTTGGCGTAATGGTTTTGCGGGATTTGCCCCAGAGAAGCGTCTGCTTCAGAAATGATGGCGACAACCTCGGTGAAAACCGTGGTAGAAACCCCGGCACCGCCATACTCTTTCGGTACGGTGATCCCCCATAGGCCGCTTTGAGAAAACCAATCGATCTCCTCAAACGGTAACCGTCGATCCTTATCGCGAGCTGCTGACCCCGGCCGAATCTGTTCGGCGATGCGTCGAGCAGCTTCCAAAGCTTCTTTTTCGCTCTCGATCCGATGCGCTTCTGCCATACCGGCTATGTTGTTTTGATATTGGTAAAGTGACTCCGCTCCAATTGGTTGGCGACTGAACTTATACAAAAATTAGTAGTGCGGTACCAAACAGAACGACACCAAGGAGAAAGCTCATCACGATAAAACCCATCACTCGGCGGATACTGATTCCAGCTACCGTCACTACGGGCAATGCCCAGAAGGGCTGAATCATGTCCGCGACCTGCTCTCCGCAGGC
>DASTDH010000048.1:0-10620 GCA_035710445.1 Chthoniobacterales bacterium | reverse complement strand
CAAATTGGGGGGTTCCGAAATGATCGCTGTTTCATTCATAATACACGCTCCTCAACGGATTGTTTGTGATGGAGGCTTGCGCCTCGATTGAACTGGTAATTAGTCCTCGCCATTGTTCGGACTATGCAGCCGGACCGGCGGATTTAACATCTGCGCTTACTTCGGTATCATACTGAGTGAAGTTTCTGGTGAAAAGATCGGCCAGCTTCCTTGCGGTGGCCTCGTAAGCGGCCCGGTCGGACCACACATTGCGTGGCACGAGTATTTCGTTCGGGACATTCGAGCATTGGGTCACGACATCGAAGCCGAATACGGGGTCACGTTGGGTTTCGGCCTTCGCCAGCGCACCGGAATGAATGGCGTCCAAGATTGCGCGGGTGTATCCGAGTTTGATGCGCCGGCCGGTACCGTATGCCCCGCCGCTCCAACCGGTGTTTACAAGCCAGACGCGGGTACGGCACTGTTTCATCTTGGCGGCCAGCAGTTCTGCGTACTTGCTTGGATGCCAGACGAGAAATGGCCCGCCAAAACAGGGAGAGAATGTCGCTGACGGCTCTTCCACACCTACCTCGGTACCGGCTACTTTCGCCGTATAACCGCTGATGAAGTGATACATTGCCTGAGCCGGATAGAGCGAACTCACGGGGGGTAGAACTCCAAAGGCGTCGCAAGTTAAGAAGATAATATCGGTCGGGTGGCCCGCCACGCACGGAATCTTGGCATTGCGAATGAATTCTATCGGATAGGCGCCTCGGGTGTTTTCGGTGATGCTGATATTAGCAAAGTCCACTAAATGATCTTGATCGAGCACAACATTTTCGAGCACCGCCCCGAACCGGAGGGCCTGGAAAATATCGGGTTCGTTCTCGGGGGAGAGATTGACCGCTTTCGCGTAGCAACCGCCTTCAATGTTGAAGATGCCTTCGTCACCCCAACAATGCTCATCATCGCCTACGAGCAGGCGCTTAGGGTCGGCCGAGAGGGTAGTTTTGCCGGTACCGCTGAGTCCAAAGAGAAGCGAGGAGCGGCCGGTGCTTTTGTCGGCTGTCGCCGAACAATGCATGGAGAGTACGCCACGTTTGGGAGCCAAATAATTCACTACCGTAAACACGCCCTTCTTCATTTCACCGGCGTATTCGGTACCGAGAATGATGAGTTCCCGATCTTCCAGGCTCAAGTCCACGCTCGTCTTCGAACCCATGCCCGCGGTAAGGCGATTCGCCGGGAATGCACCGGCGTTGTAGATAACTAATTCAGGCGTGCCGAAGTTCTCCAGCTCCTCCTTGGTCGGACGGATGAGCATGGTATGCATAAAAAGCGCGTGATACGGCCGCGAGCAGATAACCCGGATCTTGATGCGATATTTTGAGTCCCAACCAGCAAAGCCGTCGAAACAGTAAAGGCGTTCCCGGCTGTTCAAAAAGTCTTTCGCACGCTCCCGATTAATCGCGAAAGTCTGAGGCTCCAGCGGGATATTGACCGGGCCCCACCAGACATCGTTTTCCGAAGGGCTTTGTTTGACCACGCGCTTATCCTTGGGCGAGCGTCCAGTCTTGGCCCCGGAATATGCGACCAGGGCTCCGTTCTCCGCAATATGGGCATCCTTTTCATAGAGAATGGCGTGCTCATAGAGAGCGCTCGGCGCCAGGTTGCGGTGGACCTGCTCAACGTTCAGTTCGTGTTCCTTTAGGTTGAATGAGTTCATGTTCCTAACGCGTCGTGCAGAATCTCAGCCGGGTGGTAGGCAACGCGCCCTGTGCAGTCTTTTATTTGGTGCCGGCAGCTCGTACCCGATGCAGCGATGACCGTGTCGGCCGGCGCCGAGCGCACTGCTGGCATAAGTACGAGTCCGAAAATCTTCATGGATAAATCGAAATGTTCCCTTTCGTAACCGAACGAGCCGGCCATCCCGCAGCATCCCGATGGAATGACTTGAACCTTGTAATTAACAGGCAGTTCCAGCGCCCTGACCGCAGGAGCCAGTGACGCCACCGACTTCTGATGGCAATGACCGTGAAGTCTGATCGCGCGAGTCTCTTTAGTGAAAGCATCACGCCGGATACGGCCGCGCTCCGCCTCGCGTGCAATGAACTCCTCGATCAAAAACGCGTTCTTTGCCAGGGCGTTTGCCGCCGTCACCAGATGTTCCGGAACAAGGTCCGGCACTTCGTCGCGGAAACCCAGGACCGCTGAGGGTTCAATCCCTACGATCGGAGTCTCGGAGCTAACAACATCCTTTAGCAGTTCCACGTTGCGGATAGCTAATCTTTGCGCATCGCGCAGCAGGCCCTTGGAAATTTGGGCGCGGCCGCTATCGACGTGATTGGGAATAACAACCTCATAGCCCAGCCGGTTGAGCAAGCGCACAGTCTTGATGCCAACATTTTCGTCATTGAAATTTACAAATTCGTCGCAGAACAGAAACACTCGTCCATTCTGAAACGGGCCCTTCTTGTTGGCATTCAGCCGATGCCAGCGGCGCAGCGGAATCTTATTGAGCCTGGGGATCGAACGGCCCGGAGCAAAACCGGCAAATCTCTTAAACAGACTGGCCGTCGCCGGATTGGTCACCAGAAAATTGAACACTCCAGGCGCGAAAGAAGCCAAAGCCATCGCGCTCGAGAAGCTTCCAATAAGCCGCGCGCGCATCGGGATACCCCGAGCATCGTAGAGTTGCTGGAGCCATTCCGCTTTCAGGCGAGCCACGTCCACGTTGGAAGGGCACTCGGACTTGCAGCCCTTGCAGGAGAGGCAGAGATCCATAACCAGGCCGATCTCATCGCTGTCAAAAGGATTGGCTTTCGTCGAACGCGTAAGAACCTCGCGCAAGATATTCGCCCGTGCCCGCGTCGTATCCCGCTCATTGCGCGTGGCCATGTAGCTTGGACACATGGTGCCGCCCATCAGATGGGACTTTCGGCAGTCGCCGGATCCATTGCATTGCTCTGCGGCGCGCAAGATGCCCCGAGCTTCCGAGAATCTCAGCACCGTTTTAAATTCTCGCAGCGTCTGGTTCGGTTCGTAGCGCAAACTCGCGTCCATGGGCGGTGTATCGGTGATTTTGCCCGGATTTAAAATACCTGAGGGATCCCATGCGCGCTTGACCGCACGGAAGAGGGCGTAGTTCTTCTCGCCGACCATCATCGGCAGAAATTCGCCACGGAGCCTTCCGTCGCCGTGTTCGCCGCTCAGCGAGCCGCCGTAGTGCTTCACTAACCGAGCAATCTCGGTCCCAACAATGCGAAAGAGACTGCGATGTTCCTTATCCTTGAGGTTCAGGATTGGTCGCAAATGCAACTCGCCGGAACCGGCATGCGCGTAATGAACAGCAGATAAGCCGTGCCCAGCCAGAATTGTATCAAATTGCTGCACGAAGGCCGGAAGATCCTCCGGATCGATCGCGGTATCCTCTATGACAGCGACGGGTTTGGCGTCTCCCGGCAGGTTCGAAAGTAGACCCAATGCGGCTTTGCGCAAGTTCCATACGCGGTTCTGGTCCGAGCCCCAGACTACCGGATAGTGATATCCAACCCCGGCGGCGCGGAATTCGGACTCAAGCCGAGCCGCTGCGGCGGCAACCGCTTCCCGGGTAGCTCCAGCCAGCTCTACGGCCAGGATGGCACCGGGATCTCCTTTGACGAAAAAACGATTCTGCCGCTGCTCAAGATTTGCCTTGGTGCACTCGAGGATGTTGTGGTCCAGCAACTCGCAAGCCCGCGGCGCATGGCGTAGCGCCACGATGTTGGCCCGCAAAGCCTCGTCAATCGTCCCACAGTGAACACAAACAAGCGCGCTGACCGGTGGAGGCAGCGGTTCGCACGCCAATGTGATCTCGGTTAGAAATGCTAAGGTCCCTTCGGAGCCGGCCAACAGGCGGCAGAGATTAAACGGGGGACCACCCGGGGTAAATGGCGCACACTCTGCAAGTAAATCCAGGGCGTAGCCCGTGTTACGACGGTGGATCGATCGCTTCGGGAACTGCCGGGCAATTTCCGCGCGATTCCCAGCATCTGCGAGCAGTCTCTTTGTTTCGCGATAAATGGAAGCCTCAAGCGTATCACCCGAACACTTCGCTTCGAATTCCTCGGACGACAGCGGGCCAAATTCGGCAGTCGAGCCGTCACTCAAAACGGCACGCGCCGATATAAGGTGGTCTCGCGTACTGCCGTAAACCAGGGAGTTCGCCCCACAGGCATTGTTGCCAACCATGCCTCCGATCATGCAACGGTTCTGCGTGGAAGTTTCGGGTGCAAAGAACATATTATGCGGCGCGAGGGCGAGGTTAAGCTCGTTGCGGACGACCCCGGGCTGAACGCGCACGCGGTGTTGGTACGGATCGATCTCCAGGACGCGAGTGAAGTGATGCGACACATCCACTACGATGCCTGCTCCAACGACCTGGCCGGCAAGTGAGGTACCGGCTGTCCTGGGTATGAGCGATGTGCCATGTTCTCGGGCAAAGCGAACAAGTTTGCCGATATCCTCTTCAGTCTTGGGGAGCGCGACCGCCTGTGGCAACTCACGGTAGACCGATGCATCGGTCGCATAGAGCGCCCGCATTGCTGCATCAAAATGGAGTGCTCCTTGGAGCTCAGCAGCGAGTCGTTGGAAGTCGGTAAGACCAGGGGAGGTCATGAGGGTTACAGATGTGACCGGTCGCTCCGGTTACCGCACACTACGCAACTAACTTCTGGATGCGCTCGCTTAGCCGCGGCGGAGACATTTGAAATGCGTCGAGCAGGTAATCGTTTGGCGCCGACTCACCCCACCGATCTTCGATCCCAAAACGGATCACCCGCCGTGGCGATGCTTCACCCAGGATTTCCGCAACCATACCGCCCAGCCCGCCATAGATCGTATGTTCTTCCACCGTGACCACTGTCTTGGCCTTTTCGGCCGCGTTCACGATCTCCTCTTTGTTTACCGGCTTGATCGAAGGCACATGAAGAACTCCGGCGGAAATACCTTGTCCCTGGAGCAACTCGGCGGCTTCTAGACAACGAGCACTCTGTGGACCCGTCGAAATCAGCAATACTTCCGTCCCTTCCTTGAGCAGAATGGTCCTTCCCGGCACAAAGCGGTACTGCTCGTCAAAAATATTCGGACACGAATCCCTCGCCAAACGTACAAATACCGGCCCCTCGTATTCTGTGGCCCACCGAATAATGGCTTCAGCTTCGATTGGGTCTGCCGGAGCCAGCACCGTCATGTCGGGCATCGCGCGCATGACCGCCAGATCCTGAACATCCTGGTGCGTCTTGCCGGTAAGCCCCGTCAACAATCCAGCATAGGCAGCACCGATCTTCACGTTCGCATGGGTTTGTGCCACTAACATGCGGATCGGATCAATGGCCCGATGGGTAAAAAAAACGGTGAATGACGAAAGCCAAGGCACAAAGCCGAGCGAGGCTAAACCAACCGCAGCGCCGATACAGTTCTGTTCCGCGATCCCCATTTGCAGAAACCTTGCCGGATACGCCATCGCGAACTTATCTGCCTTTGTCGAATTGGCTAAATCTGCATCTAACACGACAACGTTCGGATTGCTGGAGCCAAGGGAAACCAGAGTATCGCCAAAAACATCTCGTAATGCCTTCATACTTCTGCCTCCACAATGCCAAGCTCGGTCGCCACAATTTTAAGCTCGTCTTTGGTCGCGACCTTAGAATGCCATTCATGTTTACCTTCCGTGAAGTGTACTCCTTTGCCCTTGATTGTGTGAGCAATGACCATCGTTGGCTGATCGGAGTCTCCCGATGCCTTGGCGCTTTCCAAAGCCGGCACGATCTGGGAGAAGTCGTGCCCGTCAATCTCGAGGCAACGCCAGCCGAGCTTCTCGAAGATGCCTCGCAAATCGATTCCCGACCACGGGTCGCGGCGATCGCCGCGATGCTGCTCGTTAATGGCAAGTACCCAACCGAACTGTTGCAGACCATTCCAGTCGAGAATGGCGGTAAGATTTCCCAATTTATATCTGGGAGCGATATGCAACGCTTCCCAAATCATTCCCTCCTGCAGTTCGCCATCGCCGATCATCACAAAGGTGTGAAATTTCTGCCCTCGCATCCGCGCGCCTAAAGCTAGGCCAAGACCAACCGACAACCCCTGCCCAAGGGACCCGGTCGATGTCTCCAAGCCAGGCAGCCTTGTAACATCCGGGTGACCTTGCAGCCGCGACCCCCCTTTATCGAAGGTTTTGAGCTCTTCGACTGGTAGAAAGCCTCGCAGCGCCATCACCGCGTACTGACCGACCGAAGAATGCCCTTTGGAAAGGATGAACCGGTCGCGCTCCGGCCATTTCGGCTCTTCCGGCTTGACCTTCATGACGCGAAAGTAAAGCGCCACCATAATGTCCATCGCAGAGAATGGCCCACCAACGTGTCCGGCACCGCTACCGGCAACGGTGCTGATTGCCAGCCACCGTCCTTTTCGAGCGATTTCTTCCAGCTCTTGATAATCTTTCATGCTACTCATAACGCTTCTTGGGTTAACATTCTTTCGAGAAAGACTCGGGCTCCGTCCGGCGGTCTTTGTCGATCAAGCGGTGGTGTATAGTCGATCCTTGATATCCCCGCGGAGGGATCGCCTCCTCGCGATCCGCGGTGCGCGAGGACGCGCGCCCTTCCGCCATACGATAAAACGAGAAGAAATTTCCCGATTCTTGCATAACGGGGTAACCTCCATCGCAACTAACTTTGAGCGCGATGCCGACATCCGACACCGGCACTCGCTCCTCTATCCCAAAGTGTTAAAAATCAGGCAATCCGAGACAGCGGAAGACAAAGAAAAGCGATCGTCACTTGCCGCCGCGGTGTTTGAGCTGGTCGATAATAACTGCACCAACAATAATGCAACCTTTGATAATCTGCTGCCAATAGGCCGACACGTTCATCAAGTCGAGGATATTGTTTAGTACGCCGATAATGAGCGCTCCAACAATCGTTCCCGCGACTGTTCCAATTCCGCCGGCCGAGAGTGAGCTGCCACCGATGACCGCGGCCGCGATGGCATCAAGTTCGTAGCCGACGCCAAGCCCCGGTTGCCCCGAACCAATCCGGGAGGAAACCACCAATCCGGCCAGTCCCGCCAGGAAACCTGCATACACGTAAATAAGCATCTTGTACTTGGATACATCGATGCCGGAAACCCGCGCCGCCTGTTCGTTGCCGCCAATAGCGTAGATGTATTTCCCGAATTTGGTATGCGCATAAAGGATGTGAGTGACCACTGCCATGATCAAGAGAATGATAATCGGGACTGGAAGACCAAACACATCCCCCTGGCCGATGAAGTTATAGGCGTCCGTCAAATCGGAAATTGGGCGACCGCCGGTGTAGAGCAACCCTAAGCCGCGAATCGAAGTGTAGGTGCCCAAAGTAGCGATGAATGGGGGAATGCGGGTTTTCGCAACGAGGGTGCCGTTGATCAAACCCACCAACGCACCGACCGCACAAGCTGCCAATACCGGAACAATTAAGGGAACGTTAAGACCAGGATAAAAGGGAGTTGAAAATTCGGGGTCCTGCGCCAGGCTGGCCGCAACGACCGCCGTCAAACCAACTACGGAGCCAGACGAAAGATCGATCCCGGCACTGACGATAACTCCAGTAACACCCAGCGCGATCAGGCCAACGACGGACATCTGCCGCACAATATTGATCAGGTTTATCCTGCTCATGAATGCCGGCGACAAAAACGAGGCCAGCACAATCATGGCAGCAAAAACCAGAAAGATTCCGTACTTACTGAAGATGCTCGAAAGCAGCTGCCCAACCCGCTGCCCATTTTCGGCCTTAGTTGCGGTAATAACTCCAGGATTTTTCACGACACCGCTCTTTATGAAGTTAAACTAAGGCCAGTAGCCAGATGGAGGATCTTTTCCTGGGTTGCTTCCGCCCGCGAAAGCTCACCTGCCTTGTCACCTTCGTGCATGACTATGATTCGATCACTCATCCCGAGGATTTCGGACAATTCCGACGAGATCATAATGATCGCCTTGCCGGAGCGAACAAATTCAGTCATCAGTCGGTAAATCTCTGATTTGGCGCCGACGTCGATCCCCCGCGTTGGCTCGTCCAGGATCAACAGATCCGGCTCGGTCAGCAACCAACGGGAAATTAATACCTTTTGTTGATTACCTCCGGACAGGTACTTAACAAGTTGCATCAGGCTAGGTGTCTTGATGCGCATTAAGTCCCGCATCGTCGTGCAATCTTTTTCGATTTTCCCGAACCGGACGAATGGTCCGAACAGGTATCTTTTTATGTTCGCTATAAACATGTTCTCGCGAACGCTCGCGTTCAGGTACAAACCGGTTAGTTTTCGATCTTCCGTCAGCAGGGCCATGCCATTTCGAATGGCATCGGCTGGCGACTTGATCGTGACCTGCTTCCCACTGACTTTGGTGGTTCCCCCGTGGGTCCGCGTCACTCCGAAAACTCCCTCCATCAGTTCGGTGCGTCCGGCCCCGATCAGGCCGGCAACCCCTAGAATCTCGCCGCGCCTGACCTGGAAACTAACATTGCGAAATCCTTTCCCGCTTAGGTTTTCAACCTCGAGGAAAATCGGACCTGAATCGACTGTCTCCTTGTGAAACATATCGGTAAGCGTCCGACCAACCATCTTCTCGATGAGCCTGCCATGGGTCAACCCGGCGGTTGCATCAGTCCCGATGTATTGACCGTCGCGGAAGACCGTGACCTCATCGGTTATCTTGAAGATTTCGTCCATTTTATGGCTGATATAGATGATTGCGCGCCCCTGAGCCCTCAATGACCGGATGATATTAAAAAGTCCTTCCACTTCTGCCTCGGTGATAGCCGAGGTCGGTTCATCCATTATGATCAGGTCCGAGTCATAGGAAACCGCTTTGGCGATTTCAACCAGCTGAGTATTGGCAATGCTGAGATCGCGCATCTTAGCCGACGGTTTGATCTTGATCTTAAGCCGATCCAACAGCTCGGTAGCCATGCGGTTCATTTTGCGCTTGTCCACCAGGCCGTACCAGGTTGTGGGTTCACGCCCCAGGTAAATGTTTTCCGCCACCGTCATCTCCGGAACCGGGCTGAGTTCCTGGTGAATCATCGAAATACCTTTCGACAGAGCTTGGTGGGTATTGGTTATGTGCAGTCGTTCGCCTTTGAAGGTTATGGTGCCCGAATCCGGCACATACATACCGATCAAACACTTCATCAGCGTCGATTTGCCCGCGCCGTTTTCGCCCATCAGTGCGTGCACCGTTCCCTTGCGCGTACGGAGTTGGACATCGCTGAGAGCACGTACACCTGGAAACTGCTTGGAAATACCCTCCATCGTGAGGACGTACTCGTTTTCCACTGCTTGATTCCTCCGGTCATTTTAACGACCACTGTCTGCCGGTCCGGGGCAGACAGTAGTCAAGCGAGAATTTATTTCAGAAACGACTTGTAGTTCTCCTTGGTGACTCTCTGGTAGGGAATCCAGATTTTGCCTTCCGCCACTTTTGGATTCGCTTGTTTCTTGGCCAACAGATAGGCGGCATTAACCGCCTCTTGACCTTGCGCAACCGGATCCTGGAACACGGTGTCGTACAGCTCACCCTTGTCCATAGACTCCAAAGCATCATGGCTGGCATCCGTGCCGCCAACCGGAATCTTTCCGAGTTTTCCGGCAGCCTTGATTGCCTGCAACGCGCCCAGCGCCATCTCGTCGTTGTTGGAGGCAACCCCATCGATCTCCTGCCCGGAAGCCAGCCAGTTTTCCATAATGGTCTTGCCTTGCTCACGCTTCCAGTTGCCCGTCTGTTCGCGGACGATCTTGATATCCGGGAATTTTTCTTTGACGACTTTTTTGATTCCGTCCGTACGACCAATGGCCGCTTCATTGCTCAGCTCACCCATCAGGATGACCAGATTACCTTTGCCGCCCATCGCTTTGCCCAATTCCTCCATGTTCATGATTCCGGCCTCAATGGAATTGGAACCACAATACACCACACTCTTCGGCAGATTCGAAGGTAGCCGATTAACGTACACCAGGGGCTTGCCAGCCTTGACCACAGCCTTGGTCATTGGGCCAGTAGCAGCGGTATCCACCGGAAGGATGACGATTGCATCCATTCCTTGAGCGAGGAAATTTTCAACCTGGCCTGTCTGCTTGGCTGAGTCATTGTTGGCATCGACAATGGTCAGTTCGACATCGGGGTGATCACTGCCCCACTTGGTGATGGCGTTTCGGACCAGGGTCAACCACACGTCATCGAACAGGGCCATGCTAACCCCGATTTTGACCTTTGATTCGGCGGCCAGAGCGGGAACGCCGCCCAGGGCCATGGTTGTTATGGCGATCGCTGGAAGGAAGAACCTTCCGAGGGCCATCGCGATTACAGAGCTCTTGAGGCGGGCCTTCACCAGGTCTCGAAGGGTGGGGGCTTGATTGTGGACTGTGCTTTGAATGGACATTGGCTATCTCTGAATTTTGGATTTGGGGGGCTCGCTGAATCTAACTACGGTCGCGAAAATCGATCAAAAAAGGGGATAAGTGCCGGCATGCCTCGCTGACCTTCCGACCGAAACGCAAGGGCAGAAACGAAAGCGAGATTGGGGGCACGCACGCTCATGTTTTTGGGGAGGGGGGGATTTC
>DASTDH010000047.1:0-6868 GCA_035710445.1 Chthoniobacterales bacterium | reverse complement strand
CCCAACCAACCGCCGCGACTTCGGCCGAGCCGGCTGTCATGGGGAAATTGGCGGAATAGCTAACTTGCGGATCCGGCTTTATTTTATTTCCCACCGGCGTGCCAGGAGGAACCTCCAAGCTGTAAGTCACCGGTCCCGAATCCGTCCGTACTGTAAACACGATCGCTTCAGCGGATGAAACGAAAAGTGGGGTACACAGCGCCAACGCAAAAAACGTCTTTGCATTCATCGCTCTAGCAATAACAGACGCACTTCGGTCGCCGCTTATTCGCATTTTTTTCTAGGCTTCCTAACGCCACCCGTGCCCGAGTTCGTGCCGGTGATGCCGACGATTTCGGTTAAGAGCCCTCGGCCATTTGGCGTTAAGGCCGCGGTTTGTCAGCTCTTGGGTAGCGATTGGATCAAAAACCCCGCGTCTCTCGGCCGAACCTTTACTCCTGATATAACCATCCCGTACGGCTCAAGGCTTTTCTCATCGTTGGACATCTTGATAGCTACCGTTAAGGCCGCTTTATGAATGTTATAGGTCTGCGATGGCGTGATTATCGTGTTTGAACTGAAGTTCCCGCTTGCAAAGTTCCCGTAACCGACCGCGCTTCCGTGTCCGTAGGTGCTGGCATATCCAGGGGTCGTGAAGGAATAATTGCTGCTGGCATCGGAAGCTGCTGTTCCAACAAAATACCGGTATCCGTGCTGCAGAGTAACCTCCGCGCATCTTCTGGCGGTCATCTGTATTACCTGCATAGCGCTGGTGTAGCCATTGCCGGAGAAAGTTACGATCGCTTCATCAGGTGCCACCATATAGTCGGAGTATCCTCCCATGAGGCCATTAGCCTGGTGCGGCGTTGAGCACCCCGTTAAGAGACACGCTAACAAAACAAGGAGCGCGATTTTCGGGTATGGTCGCCTCTCTGCTAGTAAAACCGACGCGATCATCGGGCGCTTCAGCTATAATAGCTATAACGACCAAATCTCTCGAAAGTTTAGGAGGCGTGATCTTGTGCGCTGCTTCGGCCAGCGCTACTGGCCCGCTGGCTGGATCGCGCCGATAGATACAAGTTTTTGTAATGTTCTTGGATCGACACCAATGCGCAGCGGCAAATTGCGGGGCGAGTCAGGCATATCTTGAGGTCAGTGTCGAGCATAACGAGTACGAGTCCTTACATTAATACCCCCCTGAGTCCATAATCAGGCGGTTTCCTGACAATAGCGGGAGCGCTATGCAGCGAATATGATTCTGAAACCGCGTTTGCGTAATTCCAGCGCGAATTTAAACATCTCGCGGATCTGCGGCGATTCCATGAGGAAGTGGGTGATTAGTTGTATTTTAGCCCTCGGCGCCCAGCTATTTGTGTGCACCGGAGAGGAGAGCATCCGCGAATTCCGAGCAGTCGGTCCAGAACAGCTGGATGAGAAAGTTCCAGTCGGGTACGGACATGTCTTCGTGGAAGCTGGGCGCCAAAACAATATTGATCCAGTCCTGCTTGCTGCTATTTCCGCACATGAATCAGGCAGATGGAAAAGTAAAACCGCCCGACAGAAGAACAATTGGATGGGTTTGATGACGCGAAGCGGAGCTAAGAGCTTTCGGACCCCGGAAGAATCAATTTATTACGCAGCCGATCTCTTGAACCGGAAGCCATTTAAGGGCCGGAATACGCTTAGTCAAATTGCGCCGATTTACTGCAAAAAAAGTCCGGGACACTGGAAATCATCTGTTCTTCAGTTGAAACACGAATTTGCGGGCATGGGCACCGCTGAGGCTGAACGCTCTCTCGCCGCATTCTGGCGTCGTGAGCGAACTTGACGCCGAATCGGCTTGGGCGTTCCTTTGGATGTCGCTCAGAGGACCTTGACCAAGGCATTTCTCTGACCCCTCGCGACACGGAGGTTCCTGGAGCCGGAGAAATCCCGAAGCAGGTCGCTTGCCCGACGATCAATCCAAAAATTCGGGAGGAGACAATGAAGACGCGTTTAGTCGCCCTTCTAGCGTTGGCGCTCGGCTTCGCTGTGTCGACCTTCGCCCAACAAACAAGCAAGCCCGATCCCGTGTATCGAGACGGCTTC
This sequence comes from Chthoniobacterales bacterium, assembly GCA_035710445.1. Classification (GTDB taxonomy): domain Bacteria; phylum Verrucomicrobiota; class Verrucomicrobiia; order Chthoniobacterales; family JAFAMB01; genus DASTDH01. Next base: position 4,801 of record DASTDH010000047.1, on the reverse strand, counting down.
AAATGATGATTTCCGATGGAGCGGCTACGTATTCGTCGCACAGAGCACAACCTGTTCTGGTTGGAGGAAAAGATCGGTGACGACTGGTTTATTGTTGATAGCTTCTTGAGCTACCGCGAGGCCGAGGAAGCCGGCAAGCGGGAGGCTGAGGGCCAGCTCTCGTGGGTCGAGGAGAGCAGTTACCGAGGGCGGGCACGCTGGACCTTCAAAGACGAGAAGCGGCTAGTGATCTGGGATGAGCCTTTGAAAAGCAAAGGGCGTTACGTACTGGAGGTAAACGGGCGCGAGACCAGCCGCTGGGATTCGATGCATTTGGCTCGCATCGCTTTATTGATCCGCCGCCGTGAGTTGGGATGTTGAGGTTCAGTGCGTTTTAAAACAATTCTGCAAAATCCCGAGTTGAGTTGGCTCATGCTTGGCGGCATCCTGCTCTTTCTGGTGAATAAAGTGGCAAGCGAGCACACGTTTGGAAAGAAGGGTTATTGCGTTACGATCTACGTTCGAGAATTGGATGAATGGAAGGTACGCACCGGCCACTGGAGATGATCGAGTCGTATCGGCGGATGGTCTCGGAATTTCCGAGCATGATAGCGACCGCCCACAGAAAACGCATTCTGACACTCCGGCAAAAAAGGCGCAATTCATCGTAAAGAGGAGAGCCTAACTAGACTCTCCTCTGAACTCATACTGCTGGACAAGGTCAACCTTCCATGATGCAAATCGCTCACGGTTGGGGCGCAGTGGGAACAGGCAACTTGTCAGCGCTGCTCTCCAATGGAACGCGGACGCCCTTAAACTGCACCGTTTCGCTTGGTTCACCGTTCGGTTTCCCGTCTGCATTGAAAAAAGTAAAGACAATGGTGAGGTCCATTTGATCGCCAGACTCGCTCAGTCTTCCGGTAAACTGCAATTTGTCGAATCGAAAAAATGTTGAGGCTAAAATTCTGGTGTCGTTTCCGGCCTCTAACGCCAGAACCGTCCCGACAAAGCTTTTCCAACCTGTCTTTTGCCACACGCCATGCTCAGGAAGAGTTTGGACATTTCTCGGCGGCATTGGCGGGTTAACAGCGGCTGGATCAAAAGCGCTTTCTCCCTGGAAGTCTAAGAGTGCAGTTCCGCCTCTCTGAAAAGTGATGAGGACGAAAAACTGATCACCTGGCGTCATTAGCCATGCTCCGGTCGGGTCATGGACTTTATCCCGTCCGTTAATTTGATCCCAATCTTGAGCCTGAAGTACTGAGGCAACACCAGCAAATGCCAAAAGCAGAACTGACGTTATAGTCAGCATTTTACCGCTAAAGCGGTTATTTAGTTTTAGAAAGAAAAGCATAACTTTCCTCGGTGTTAATTTTGACTGTCGAACTGTGCGAGCGTGTACCATTAACTACATAGAGCGCAAAAACATGAGCTTCGGACAACGGTCCTATTTTAGCGATACTGGGACGACGCTAAGGTCATACGTAACGTCTTGCGTGAAACCCTGGCTCGAATTGTCCGCATGAAAGTGCAGCGTGTGCCTTCCGACGCGTAGCGGGTTGAGCGACCGAAAAGAGATGAGACCGGACACGGCGCAAGTTCTTAATGGCGATGCCGTCGACTGCCACCGATAGATTTGTTGCCCCATTAATCGAAGCAGCAGATTGAGCGCGCATGAAACCGACCGACAAATTATCTGGTCCCTGGCCGCATACATTCGGCGTGTTAAGATTAATTGCGTTTATGACCGGGAAAAAGAGGGCAGTGCCTTGAGGCACAAAGCATGTGCGTGTGACCGTTCCCGGACTTCCGCCAAAGACACCAGCCAAGAACCATATTGGACCACGTTGTCCTACGACGGCATTTTGCCCAGTTGTATCAGTCTGAAGGGTTTACGACGGTCGGAATCGACAGAGCCCATTGCCACCACTCGGCGGTCAATTTTGCGAAGAATTCGGAGTTATCATCGCCGAATGCCCCGTTTATTTGCATCATAAGCGCCAAGCCGACCCCAATGATTGCTGCGAAGCGTTTCATATTATTTTTCATACTATCCACCGTCTGAATTGGTCGGCGCTTAAGTGTGCTGTTATTGTTAAATCGCCTATTACCAGAATTCTGACCGACGTTACCGTCAGTATTCTACCGCAATGGGGTTTATTTAGCTTGAAAAAGAAAAGCATAGCTTTCCTTGGAGGGGTGAATTTTACTGTCGAACTATGCGGCTCGTACCCTTTACTGCGTAGACCGCAAAAAGCATGTGCTGGAGTCCTACTGACCTTCAGGACGAATGTAGTCGACCAGACTCCTAACCGAGTAGACGTTCATCTCGTTCCTCGGTACGGAGAGAAGACGAGTTAACCTGTTGCTATAAAAGAAACTCCTTCTGACAAAAACGACCGAATAGTTCAATGCATTTTGCTCGATCGTAGCAAGAAATTGCGCCCTGTTTGCGACATCGTCTTGGTCGCCTTGACTACGTGCGACGGCTCGCCATTGGTCAATTACTTGATGCGTTGCCGGGTCCGTAATCTTCGGTTCTGTTCGTGCTCATTCCTCCATCCCTTCCTCGTCCGGCTCTACGGTTGCGCACTCGATTGACCTTGACTTGAAACGCCTCCGCGTCGGACGGCCGCAGCTCTGCCGCTCCCCTCACCAGCTTGGGGCATGAGATCGCGGCAGGATTCCTGAGGGCATGAGTCAGACGAAGAGTTTACACGCATCAAAAAGCCATTATCGCCAGACTCAACACAAAATGAACATCCAGAAAATTCTAGCAACCCATGGGTTGCCCTGAATATGGTTGATCGACTTAGAGTATGAAGCAATTACTGATCACCCTTGCCGCTGGGTTGTTCGCGGTAACCACAGGGCACGCCAGACCAGGATGGACGCTAGATAAGTGCCTGCCAGATACGGAAGGAGTTGCGCCAGACGCGACCAGCGAGTTCTCGGACATAGCAGCGGGTGAACGGCCAGAAAGGAGTGCGTCGGACGGTATTACGGGAGGGGGGATAACCAAGGAGGCGATAAGGTCAGTCGTCAGTGATCCCGATAGCGTGAAACTTGAATCCTCGACATCTCCGTGGATCGGCCATGGTCGGGGTGGAGCGTGTTGGGTCTTTAAGGTTGCCTTCCGATACAGAAACGGGTTCGGAGGATATGTTAGATCGGTAGCAATGGTCTACTGGAGAAACGAAAAGGTCATAGACTGCGTTATAGATTTCTAAGGGTACCATTTACCAGCGTACCTGAATCAAAACGCCCTACGGTCAAACGTGGAGCACGCTGAAAGGCAAAGCGGCTATCCATCCGAATGAATAGCCGCTTGCTGTGATCAGTAGCATGATCAAGGACTGATCGGCCTTGTTCCCAATCGTCGCCGGGACTGGCGAGTGAGCACACTATGCCTGGTGGGAAAGTTGTAAGTAAGGAGCGGCCTCGAGAAGTAACGAGCTTCCGGAGGGGGCTTTTATTCCTCTAGCCCCACTGTAGATCGGTCAGGGCAATGTCCGTCCATCTACTGTCGCCGATGGCAGGCGATTTTATGTCAGAACACCGAACCAAACAGGGCTCGTTTGTCTGTGAAATTCTTTAAAAGTTTAACTGGTTAGCTTCCCAGTCAGCAATAACCCGCTTGGCAGCCTCGCGTTGAGATTGTTCAAAGAACGCCTGGCGTGCCGCTAGCTCCTCGGGGGTTAACGGACGTTGGATAGTGGGGTTGATGCGCATACACTAATAAAGAGTTAATCCTTAAACTGCGGCTGAGTCCGAGCTCACAACAGCCCCGCCGCGGAGCATATTGAAGTCTGCCAAAATCGTTACGGTGATCTCGGTCACATACTGCGGTGCGTATGTATATTTGTTACTGGCGATCTGGATGGAATTTCCGAACAATCCAACCACAGCTTCGTCGGCCCTGATCAGAATAGCCTGGTTCGTGTCCGAAAGCTGGTTTGACACTATGGAAGGATATGGACCAACTTTTCCTGTCTTATGATCAAACAGAAATTCAGGAAAGGTGCTTACCACCGGATCTGACTCCACTTAGATCTCGTCAGAGGCGATATAAGCCACCTGCGGTTATTCTCCTCGAAATTAGCTAGATCCAGATTGTAAACAGCTTGGCACAGCTTGCTGAACGACGCCGCACCTCCGAATGTGATTGGCGCGCACAAGAGGCCGGGATCAACATTGATTCCAGTGTTGGCGCTCATGTTAGTCAAGCCAGTAGCTTGTCCAACTCCGTTTCCGGAGATACACATTTTATCCACCAGTTTTGAGACGGTAGTCAAAAGCATATCTTTGAGGTAAGCGTCGATGGCTGGGTCTTGAGCTTGGACCAGGAGCTGATTGCTCACGAGTAACTTTGCGTGATAGTGATTTGTCGACAGCTTAAACTGTTCGAATTCAATAGTGCCAATTGCTACATCGGTTGTTTCTCCCGATCCCGCAGCACCTGGGATAGCAACTCGAGGTATTGACAGATTGGATCCAGACAGTGACGGCAGGATCACGGCGCCTGCGCCGAGAATGGCCGATTTATTACGGAGTGCGGGGACGATAAAATCGACTACCTCGTTCTCGATCGCGTATCCACCCGTTGCGTTTCCGCCTTCTGCTGAAAGGTCGCGCTTGCTGGCCAGTGCGGCTAACGGCACCAGACATCCGTTCACCTCGTAATTCTTGTTTTCGTCTGCGAGTCGGTTGCTGATCTGGCGCTCCCAGCTATCCACGCGAAGGTCGCCCTTCATGACCGCACCTACAGAGTAGGCTTGGCGAGAGAGCTCTTGAAGCGCCGGAGAGCTGCCGCTTGCGATGGCAA
>DASTDH010000046.1:0-4086 GCA_035710445.1 Chthoniobacterales bacterium | reverse complement strand
TAGCTGCATCGGTAAACTACCCATTGCGCGGTGCAATCACATTTAAGTCCACCGTGGGTACCAATGTCGCTTCCGACGCCCTGGCGAATCTCGCTTCCGGCGGTGTAATGGGCGGAGCGCTGATTATCGTCGGCGAGGATTACGGAGAAGGCTCCAGCATTATGCAAGAGCGCTCCCACGCCTTTGCCATGAAATCCCAGATGTGGCTTCTCGATCCGCGACCCAATCTGCCGTCGATCGTAAATGCCGTCGAACGGGGATTCGCTCTTTCGGAAGCGAGCAACACTCCCGTGATGCTGGAGCTGCGAATTCGGGCTTGTCACGTTCACGGTAGTTTCGTCGCCAAAGATAACGTCCGCCCGACTTTCACCTTGAAGGACGCGATTGAAAATCCTTCGCGCGATGCGAGCCGCATCGTCCTGCCGCCGGGCAGCTTCCTCCACGAGCATGAAAAAATCCACAAACGCTGGCCGTGCGCGCAGAAATTCATCCAGAATAATGCGTTAAACGAGTGGTTTTCCGAAGGCGCCCAGGATTTCGGAATTATCCTGCAAGGTGGAATGTACAACACCGCCGTGCGAGCTCTCGAACTGCTTGGACTTTCGAGCCCCTTTGGTGACAGCAAAATCCCCTTGTACGTTCTGAACGTTACCTATCCATTGGTCGATGACGAGATCAAACGCTTCTGTATTGGCAAGCGCGGTGTACTGATAATCGAAGAAGGGCAACCCGACTTCATCGAGCAAAACGTGAATTCGATCCTGCGCAAAGCCGACGTGCAAACCAAAGTGCACGGCAAAGACATGCTCCCGATGGCCGGTGAGTACACCGCCGCGGCGGTTATTCGGGGAGTCCTGAAGTTTGTCGAGCAGTACGCCGCCCATTTGATCGACCGCGAGCGTTTGCCTGCGGTCGTGCGACCCCCTTCGGCGCCATTGTTGCCGGTGGTAAACGTCGATGGTCAGGTTCATGCGCGGCCGCCATCGTTTTGCACCGGTTGTCCCGAGCGTCCGATCTTCACGGCAATGAAACTTGTGGAACGCGAGCTGGGACCTCATCACGTGGCCTGCGACATCGGATGCCACCTGTTCTCGACCTTGCCACCTTTCAACATTGGCGCTACCACCATGGGGTACGGTCTCGGATGGGCCAGCGCCGCCGCGCTGAATACCAAGGAAACCAACAGACGCACCATCAGCTTTATGGGCGATGGCGGATTTTGGCACAACGGTCTGACCAGTGGCGTAGGCAACGCTGTCTTCAATCAGAGCGACAACATTTTGGTGGTGGTCGACAACAGCTATACGGCCGCAACGGGTGGCCAGGATATTCTTTCGTCCGCAGCCAACAATCCCATTCGCACCACCAAGTTGTCCATCGCTGACGCGGTGCGTGGAGTCGGTGTGAAGTGGGTTAAGACGATTACGCGCACCTATGACCTCGAGGCGATGTGCGATGTTTTAAGGGAAGCACTTACAACCAAGATCAGGGGACCCAAGGTCATCGTCGCGCAGAGCGAGTGCTCGCTTAACAAGCAACGTCGTGTAAAGCCGCTGAAGACCAAGCTGGAGAAAGAGGGGAAACGCTTGGTGCGCGAGCGGTTTGGCGTAGATCCAGACGCCTGCACAGGTGACCATTCCTGCATTCGCCTTTCCGGGTGCCCTTCCCTCTCGATCGCACCGAATCGGGATCCGCTTAGAAAAGACCCGGTCGCCACCGTTTTGGAGAGTTGTATCGGATGCGGGCTTTGCGGAGAGGTTGCCCATGCCGCCCGGTTGTGTCCCTCGTTCTACCGCGCGGAAATAATTTCCAATCCCACTAAATGGGATGTGCTTAGAGCGCGTATCAGGGCTGCGGCGATCGGATTTTTGCAACGACGCGCCAACCGGCGCCTCGCGGAAATTATTGCCTGAGACCTTTTCGAGGATCGATGAACATCGCTGTCGCAGGACCACCGGTCGCGCCAGGCGTCAACGCAGAGACGCCCCGTGCCACCACCATCGCAATCGTCGCGATGGGCGGCGAGGGAGGCGGCGTTCTTGCGGATTGGATTGTCGATCTTGCCGAGCACGCTGGCTATCTCGCGCAGACGACCTCGGTGCCGGGTGTCGCTCAAAGGACCGGCTCCACGGTTTATTACATAGAAATTTTCCCCAAGGGACTCGCGGTCGCGGCGAACAAGGTGCCGATTCTCGCGCTAATGCCTGTTCCGGGAGAGCTGGACATCGTGCTGGCCTCCGAATTAATGGAAGCGGGTCGCGCCATTCAGCGCGGCCTGGTCACCCCGGACCGAACGATCTTGATTGCTTCGACGCACCGCGTTTATTCCATGACGGAAAAGACCGCTCTTGGGGACGGCCAGGTTGATGCAAAAAGCTTGATTGCCGGAGGCCAGGCTGCCGCCCGAGATTTCGTGCACAACGACTTTGCCCGCATTGCTGAAGAAACCGGCAGCGTAATTAGCGCACCGTTGTTTGGCGCGCTGGCAGCCACGCGCGCACTGCCCTTCGAGCGCAAAGAATTTGAGGAGGCGATCAAGCGCGGGGGAGTAGGCATTGAATCCAGCCTGGCGGGTTTTGCCGCAGCATTCGTTGCGGCAAGGCAAAAGCCAGTCTTGCTGGACGACCGGAAGGCATCTTCACGGCCCTCGGTCGGGCCGCAACTGCAAAGACTCGCCGCGCGGATCGAGAGCGATTTCCCGTCGCCAAGTCACGCGATTCTTTTTGCCGGCATCCAGCGGCTCGCCGACTATCAGGACGTGGACTACGCCGCTTGGTACCTGGATAAGCTGAAGCCCGTTCTGGGGCAGGAAACGAGGTACGGTAACGGCAGCCTTGCACTGCTGTCGGAAACCGCGCGATACCTCGCCTTGTGGATGTCCTACGAGGACGTGACTCGCGTTGCAGACTTGAAGACTCGCGACACGCGATTCGCCCGGGTCCATCAGGAATCGCGCGCCAATGCCAGCCAATTGGTGCACATCAAGGAGTTTCTGCATCCGGGAGTCGAGGAGATCTCAGACACGTTGCCGGCATCGCTCGGTCGTTGGCTGTTGAACAGCGGCTGGACAAGAAGATGGATCGAGCGTTTTACGCGCAAGGGTCGCATTGTGCACACAACTTCGCTCTGGGGATTCCTGCAGCTTTTTGGGTTGGCTGCTCTGCGGCCTTGGCGACGCAGGTCTCTGCGATTTGCAGAAGAGCACAAGAGAATCGGCGCCTGGCTCGAGCAGATCCCGGTATTGGCGCAAGAGAGCTATGCGCTTGCCGTGGAATTTGCTGAATGTCCACGCGTTGTTAAGGGCTATGGCGAGACGCAGGCTCGTGGGCGCAAAAACTTCGACGCGCTGATGGCGGCCCTTCCGAAGCTTCGCGGACGGACCGACGCCGCCGGATATTTGAAAAAGCTTCGGGAAGCAGCCCTCGCCGAGGACAGCGGCGAAAAATTGCAGGAAGAATTGCGCAAACTGGCAGAAGCATGACGGAAAAATGCAGGGTTTCGCGTATGGAGCGCGGGCGGGAAAGGAATCGATGAAGATTATTTGCCTGGGCGGCGGTCCGGCGGGACTTTATTTCTCGATTCTCGCGAAGAAGGCCAATCCGTCGTGGGATATCGCGGTAATCGAGCGCAACCAGTCCGACAGTACTTTCGGATGGGGCGTTGTGTTTTCCGATAAGACCATGGACGGATTCAGGGAGGCCGATCCGGAGAGCCACGCCAGAATTACGCAAGCCTTCCGCCACTGGGACGACATTGACGTCTATTTCAAAGATCGCAAGCTGACCTCGGGCGGACATGGATTTTGCGGCATTTCCCGAATGAAACTTCTTCAGATATTCCAGCAGCGTGCCGCCTCCCTCGGCGTGAAGTTGCTGTTTCAGAAAGAAGTCACCGACCCGGACCTGTACGCCGCCAACTACGATCTCGTGATCGCATCCGACGGCGCTTCTTCGGTGACCCGCAAGAAATACGAGAGCGTTTTTCTGCCGAACATTCAGGTGCGCAACAATCGCTTCATCTGGCTTGGCACCAAAAAGAAGCTGGATGCTTTCACCTTTGATTTCAAATCCACGGAGTGGGGTTGGT
>DASTDH010000045.1:0-4740 GCA_035710445.1 Chthoniobacterales bacterium | reverse complement strand
GCGAAGAGCTTGTGGTCCAGCAGAATGTTTTCTTCCTGTCCTTCAGTTTCAGGCTCTGTTGTGTCCAACCACCAGGCATCTACACCGATCTTGAACAGCGCCTTGTCCATCAGATCCCAGTAGTACTTGCGCGCGTCAGGATTCGTAGGATCGTAAACCGCCATTCCGCCTGCATGGTAAGGCGGCTTGGCAACTTTTGTTCGATCGATAAAGAAACCGCGCCGGTCCATCTCGTCGTACTCTTTCGATCCGGGCTCAAAGAACGGCCAGACGGAAATCATCAAATGAAAGTGCCGGTCGTGGAGCTGATCGATCATGCTCTTCGGGTCTGGATAGTTTTTGTTGAAGACATGCTCGCCCTTGCGGTTCCACCAGAACCAATCCTGGACGATGTTGTCGACCGGCAGATGCAGATCACGGTATTTTTGTGCGACCGCAAGAATCTCCTCTTGCGATTTGTAGCGGTTCTTGCACTGCCAGAACCCATATGCCCAGCGGCCGAACATAGGCGCAGTGCCAGTCAGCTCGCGATAGCCGGCGATGATCTTGTCGAAGTCCGGGCCATAGATAAAGTAGTAATCGATGGTATCGGCCACTTCTGAACTGATGTACAGGGTGTGGACAAAGCGATTGTTGAAACGCGTGCGGGACGTGTTATTCCAGAAAATTCCGTACCCATTGGACGAGAGAAGCATGGGGACGGCGATGTTGGTGTTCTCCTGCGAAACGTCGACCGACTCTCCGCGATAATTCCACACTCCTGCCTGGTGCTGGCCTAAACCGTAGAGAGCCTCGTGAGAGCCGTACATTTCAACCACGTCTCCCCGCGAAATGTCTTCTCGCCGTTCACCGTTTCTGGAATCATGATGCGCTTGGCGTCGCGAAAGAGCTGCTGGCCTGCGCTGGTCGAGAACACGACCGCGCCGGTCTCTGATTCAATCGCAATTTTGCCGAAAGATCCGGACAGCGTGACCGCCTGCTTGTCGGTGGTTTCCAGGAACGGCGTAGCTGACCACGAGGTCTTGCGTACGACATCATTAAATGGCTTCGGGAAGTTAGCGGTAGGCGAATACATCACGTGAACTATGGAAGGCGAACAGACCTGAAGTCTGAGCGCGGCCCCAGACTTGAACAACGCGCGCACGCCATCGGCTTCTTTGGTTACCCGGACGATGGGATCGAGCGGCGTCCATTGCGCGGAAACAGGCAGGGCGAAGAGCAAAAAGGACAGTAAGAGTGCGCCCAGACGAAGATATGAGTTTCCTCTGCGATCTTTGCTCTCTCTGCGGTCAAACGCTTTACCGCAAACCGCGCGAACGGATCGCAAAATGCGCGAGGTTAGATGAATTGAATCTGTTTGCAAGCGGAAGAAGATTAACAAAAAACGGAGACCCGCAACAGCTACTGTGCTAGCGGGTAGTGGCTGAATTTGAAATCTGACGCTGTGAAAATCTCAACAATCTAGCAAGCCTGTGGATTGGGCAGAAGGGAAAAGTAAAGTGGCGGACATTTTGCAGTTGACAGACACCTTAAGGTATGAGATTTTAGCCTTGAGGCGAAAGGGGTCCGTCTCTTGTCCATTAGATTCCGGCATCGCGGCAAGGAGTGGGAAGCCGATACACCAGAAGAAGCTGTAAGGCTCCGTGAACTTCTTGCACATAAGGAATATGAAGACGCCCAAGACTATCCCGAACAAGAAGATTGGCTCATTCGCTCTGAAACTGTATGGACGCCTGATGTACTGTGGGCATTCGTACAAAACCTTGGGCCTCAAACTGCGGCTGCGGTAAAAATAATCCTCAATGCGGAAACTATATCTAGTGGCGATCTTGTGAAGAGACTACAAGTCGAAAACGAGATGGCACTGGCAGGTATCTTGAGCGGAATTTCTAAACAACTCAAGAAACTAGAATTGCGCCCCACCGATCTCTATACCGTGAGTACGGTATGGGCTGGGAAGGTAAGGCATAGAAGTTTCCAGATAACGCGGGGATTCGCTCTCGCCGCACAAGAAGTAGGCTGGCATGAAGAAAAGGAGGAAAATGCCGCCGCCACCAAACGCAAGCACAAATAACAAGAGCCGCTGAGTGCGCTAACACTCGGGGCCCTAAAACCGACAATCCGGCAAGCCGAAATGCCGATTCTCTCAAACTCATTTTGGCTTGCATTAGCCGAAAGGTTAAGGCCCAAAATGAACACTCTCCCGCTCAACAAGAAAATCACTGTTATTTCTGCGTTGCTCGAAGGCAATTTTTGTCGGATTCACGCATCATGACGAGTAACGCCTGCAATGGCCGCTGGCATTGCCAATTCCGTATGGCCGCTAGATAAGTTAGTTGCTTGCTTAGGCCAAATGCGACGACAGTTCGGAGGAACATGAAGTCATCATCCCTTCTGCAAATTGAAAAATGGGTAGCGGCAAAATCGAGAATCAGGGCAGCAGTCATTGCGGATGGTTTAGCCGCAAATGCAGAGGGACTATTACGGTTAAATGAAGAAGGTAACCGATTGTTTCTGGCAGACGATTTAGGCCGCGTTATTTGGGCATTGCAGCTTGAACGGATGGTTCCAGTAGAACAAGTAGAGCCATTGCTTGATTTTCCGGAGGAGATAAAGTGGTCAGTGGACTTCTTTGTCGCCCTCGGATTCAAGACTCCGTTTGGATTTATTGACCTTTTTGAAATCGGCAATGAAGGAGTTGACACAGAATCGGCTCCGCGCTAATTTGCGCTTAGAGCCAGATCGTGAGTTTAAAACAATTGCACTGTGCGGCCCCGATTCCGAGTCGGGGCTTTTCTCACTCCATACCTACATCGTCCACTTTGCCGCTGTCAACACCTTCTTGAATCCTGGTTAGCACTACTTCGGTACATTCGACGATGAATTGAGCCAGCACGGCAAAGATACCAAACATCACCCAGAACTCGCCATCCGCACGTGTAGGCTGGTATAGACCAGACTTTCGACCCACTGCCAGCATGACTCCAATCGCAAACCACAGGACTCCTGCCCATAATACTTCTCGCTTAATCTTTCCTAGCTGTACATCTGACGCTCGCATTCTCTCCTCCGACGCAAAGGCAAGTAGTATGCCAAACTTCGAGCGGCAATCAAGCAGATTCAGCCACTACTTGCTAGCGCCAGCGCTTCACTCGCGGCCACAAATCCGCCATAGTTCCAAACTTCGCTCCTCTGCAAATAAAAACCGGGACCATTCGCGTCAGCGCGTATGGATTATCCGGCGAGGCGCCGAAGTACTGGACATGCTCAAATAGGGTTTCGAGTTTCTCCTGCCGGTCGTCCAAAACGATCAAGCATTTTCCGGAATAGCCATTCGGGCCCCAAATCCAATAGCTACGATCGCCGCTGATCGCGTGCGGCAATCCGTATTGACGACCGAAGAAGTCAATGGCTCCCGCTTGGCCATAGTCTTGCGCGAAGATGCCACAGTCCTGGCGCTCGGTGGCGCTGAGCTGGTTCCACGCGACCGCGGTTTCATCGACTATTTCCTTCCATCCGAACTGGTCGGAGTACCACTGTGGCAGGACCGCCCGCGTGTGCGAATGCTCGGTGACCGGTAGCTTGAACGGCAGAGTCTTCATATACGCAATGAAGTGATCCGGCGAGAAGATGGGAACGGGAATGGGCGCGACCCACACGCCAAGCGCGAGCAAAACCGCAACAATCGCCGGTTTGATCCAGGCGCCCACGGGCCGATCCAGCCGGTACTCGATCCTTACCGCGCCGGCGGCGAACAGCATGGAATAGATCGGTCCCAGGTAGTAGTTCTTACCATGCAGCGCATAAAAAATTGCATATGTGACAAGGTAGCTCCAGCCCAGCAATCGATACGGTTTCAATCGCGACCAAGCCAGCAGTGCAACTAAGCCAGTGATCCAGATGGGCGCGGTGTATGGGCTTATGTTCATCATCTGCTGCAGGAAAAAATCGACCGGGCCGAGCACAATGTCGCGGCCCTCGGCACGAATCGCGTGCATGAGTTGCAAGAACGGCCATTGATAGTGAATATTCCACAGCAGATTCGGAAGAAAAATCAGAAACGCTGCCACTCCGCCCAGCCAAATCCATTTGTTCAGCAGGAACCGCCGGTGCTCGGTCAGAAGCAGGCCAACCAAGATCCCGATGAGGAAGAAGGCGATCGAGTATTTCTCCTCCAGCCCGATGCCTGCGACTACTCCGAACCAAAGCCAATATCGTGGATCATCACGCTTGATCGCCAGAATCACGAAGTAAGCGCAGCCCATCCAAATATTCGGCTCCAAGCAGTTGGTGCCCAGCAGACTGCCATTCGAAAGATACTGTCCAGCGACGACAGAACAAGTAGCACTGAGCACTAATGCATAAGTTTTGCCGCCAAGCTCGCGCGCGATCAGGGCGGTTTGCACCACCAGCAAAGAAGACGCGAGCGCGGGAATAAAACGAATCGCGCGAAGAGAATCGCCAAGCACGGCGCGCGAAATGTGGGTGAGAAATGGGATCAACGGCGGTTGATCTACATATCCCCAGGACAGGTGCTCGCCGCAGGACATGTAATCGAACTCATCGCGAAAATATCCATAGCGATTGTTGAAGTGAATGTGGAAGATGAGTTTCGCGAAAGCGATTGCCCATACGATCAACATCGCGCGGCGAAGTTGGTCATTGCTGCGATCGATGGATATTGACACACTTCGGATGCTATCGGCTGCGGTTGCCATGTTTCAGGTGAATACGACAGCT
>DASTDH010000044.1:0-4021 GCA_035710445.1 Chthoniobacterales bacterium | reverse complement strand
GATGACCAAAGGCGATGACGGCGCGATCAAAACGAAGGAGCAAACTGGTGTGAGTAACACGCCTGCAACTATGGTCAATGTCCGCTACATGGTCGACGATGTCGCGGCCGCTGCCGACTTCTACACCAAGTATCTCGGATTCGCTGTCGAGCAAAACGCCGCCCCGGCGTTTGCTGCGGTCACTCGCGGCAATCTGCGTTTGCTGCTCAGCGGCGAGAAGAGTTCCGGCCGACGAGCGTTGCCAGATGGCACCAAACCTGTACCCGGCGGTTGGAACCGGATTGAGTTACAAGTTGCGAACCTTGAAGCGGAAGTTGCGCGACTTCGTGCCGTCGGAGTGAAGTTCCGTCGGGACGACATAGTAACTGGACCTGGTGGTTCCCAAGCCTGGCTGGTTGATCCCTCTGGCAATCTCGTCGAGCTCTTCCAGGCCAAGAAATAAACTCGGTTCGCGCGTGTTGGTTGGCTTTGGCAGGACGATCGTTTGATCTATGACGTCATCGACTGATAGATGTGAAGCATAGCGGAAGGATCGACCTGAAGTACCCAGCCATATCCTTCGTCAGTAGAACGTGCAGTTCGTGCGTCCTCCGCAGGTTATGTGTTATGTCGATCCGCCGAGGGCCAGATCACGCCCAACGTCTGAAGGTGTTGCAGCCTGCAGATACAACGGCGCCAGCAGCTCAGCTTCCCGCCAGAAGGCGCGGGGCAAAGGCAAAGATCACTTCATTTACTCCGACTCCAACAAGGCCCACCACTGCGACAAGCGCCAACCCAAGGCATACCTTTCTTCTAAAAGCTGCTTCTTTGGTCATGGTTCGGATCAGAGGAACGTTGATGAGAATGCTCGTAAGACTCGACAGGATAATTCCATTCACGCCGGTCGCCGCAGATATTTCGTGGTGAGTAATCAGAGTTGCCGCTGACGCGATAGAAGAAGCACTGGAAAGCAGGCCTCCCGCCATGCTGACAAAGTAAAAACTTGCCGGCCCAAAATTACGTTGAGCCAGCCCACCGACGACATTGAGGGCCAAAAAAATCAACCCAAATTTTAGAGCTGCGGAAAGTTTGAACGGAGACTCCACGGACAACGGGGGTATCCCCCCAACGCTTGCTTGCTCGGGATAGCGGCGCCACAGCACAGCGCTGATTAACAGCATGAGGGTCAGGGGAATGGCACATGCGGTAACCGCTTGCGAAGCCAAAACAAGGACGATCAGACCGTTGCGTAGAACCATAGCCCCCGTCGCCAGCATGATCCCGCGGTAGACCGACGGAGATAGGCTTGGTCCCACTTCCTGTAGGCGGCTGGCCAATTCGACGACCACTTTCCGACTATTCACAAGTCCCCCAAAGAATGCCGTGATCTCCATCCCACGCGGGCCGAAAAGCTTCATCAAAATGTAATTAATAAAACCAATCGCCGCGATAATGATTACGCTAGCCCAGTTTGACTGCGGTTCGATTAGTCCCCATGGATCGACCGGGTGAGCGGGGAGGACCGGAAAAATGACGAAGGTAAGTACCGCCAGGAGGATCGCCGATCGTAGTTCGTTGTCGGACAGACCGCTGACGAAGCCAGAAATTGGCTGTTTCCAAGCCAGAAGGGCGGCGGTGACGACACCCACGACAACCGGAGTAAAAATGTGTCCTTGACCGCAAAGAATACCGGCAAACCCAACGATTGTTAAGGCAGTTGAGGTCGTTAAGGTCAGCTGCTTCTGCAACATCATTTGCCGCCAGTTCATCGCCACGGCCATCATAACGACAAAACCCATTGCTATTCCGGAAAAGAGAGTTCCCATGAGGCCGCCCAAGCACCCGAGCAAGCCTGTCAGGGCAAAGGTCCGGACGCCGTTCTTTCCGTGATGCTCGCGCTCGAGACCGATAAACAAGCCAATCGCTACTGCCAAGCCCAGTCGGGTTAGGACTGGAACAAAAGGCCAGTGAGACACCTGCCATAGACTGGAGGCAAAATCTGCAGGAGCTCCCATTATTATACTCCGAAAAAATGACTCTAGGCTCTGATAGACACGTCTTACCACTTGAGTGACGCAACGATATAAGAATCAGATCGATACGTGTCGGATCACAAACTAAACTGCTGGACGAGGAAGTCTAGAGACAATAGCTTTTGGTCGCATGGTGGAGGCCGATTTTTCGTAGGTTCAGGGAAGCCTTTTACGGATGGCAAAGAAGAAACGCGCAAGGTTTAACCCAAAGAAGGAAGTCTCCGTGATGGCATGGATCGAGGATGATAAAGGCTCAGTCTTGCTAGTTCGTCAAGTCGTTGGCCAAAGACTTTGGACGTTGCCTGGGGGTAAAGTTAAACGGAACGAATCTCTTAAGCGTGCCCTGAAACGCGAGGTTCAAGAAGAAACCGGGCTGGACGTCACCACAATTGGTTATCAGCAAATGTATGATCGTCCCAAGCGCGGAGCAGTTACTATTTTGTTCAAGGTCTCGGTTAAAAGAGACGCTGCTCGAATGCATTTTCCTACGGCGGAAATCGCCGATATTGGCTTCTTTAACCGTCTTCCTTCGAATGCGACTCCGTCGGCTAAGTTTTTCTGGAAGTCGGAGAACTCTCACTGACTTCACTAGACTGATCGCTTGAGGTGGCACATCGCAGCGCGAGCCAAGCAACGAAGAGCGAGCGTCCTACTGGTTTCTCCTTCCGAAGAGATCACGCAAATGCGCTAGTCGACGTCCATGCGTTAACATGTTGAAAATTCTTAGCGACCTCCATCCAACCGGTCAATCTTCATCAGTGAAGCTAAAATTGGCGAGACACGCGTTCCAGGGTTCTGTTCCTTCCGTTCGGAGCATTAGGGCGGAAACGAGTGACTGAAAATTCCGGTCCACTCTCGTCGGGCCGATGAGCAATCGCGATGAGTGTGGTCAAGACCTTTTGGAACCTGACTCCCGACCGTTGGTATCGCAACGAACTGATCCGAGCGCTCCGGAGCGGCCCCGGAGCGGTGTCGATGTATTTCTCGCTAGTCATCGGTTGCCAAGATCCTGGCTTCTCTGAAGCTGAAGTAACCGGGCCGACCGATGGCCGGTGCGCCGACAATCACGTGATCCAACATTTGGATTTGCAAGAGTCGGGAGCCTTCGGAAAGTCTGCGAGTTAAACGATTATCCGCTTCACCTGGAGATGGATCACCGGTTATGCCGCATGCGGCATAACTGGGGACCCTTTACCCAGCGAAGCCGATGTCCGCCTCACCCGCAGAATCTTGGAAGCTTCCAAAATTCTTCAAATCCAGTTAATGGATCGTGTGATCATTGGTCAACCCGTCAACGGCAACCAAGGATATTTCAGCTTCAAGGAAGGCGGGCTCATCGGCTAGACGCCCCTCCTCTTCTTTTCCGTCAATGGAGAGTCCAAAGTGGAAACGGATCTCCGATGCTAAGGCCCGGGTCTTGATAGTAGACTAGGTTCAGCCTGCCATCCTTCAAAGAACCGCTGTGCGGTTTGATCTCGCCAAAGACAAGGGTATTAAATGAGCCTCGATATTTCGGATTGATTTGAACGACCACTTGACACTGAGCACCGCGTTTCTCGATGGCTGTAACTTTTGCGGGGAGTGGCGTCATGATCGACACGATGCGATCCTGCACAGATGTGAACTCGCCAAGATCGAGCGCTCCACGCGCCTAAAACAGGTATATTCGCTTCGGACACTCAGACAGGTTGTGCGGTTGTGTGATACCTCCAAGTGTACATCTATCTCCAACTACTTCTTTGCTCCCAGAATCGCGTCCTTCGCCGCCTTCGCGACTCGGAATTTCACGACGGTCTTGGCGGGAATCTTGATTTTTTGTCGTGTCTTGGGGTTAACCCCGGTGCGCGCTTTCCTCTTCTGCTTCACAAGCTTGCCAAAACCGGGCAAGACAAATTCCCCGTTCTTTTTGATCGCCTTGTAAGCAAGGTTGCTGAGCGTATCTAGGAATACTCCAGCGGTTCTTTTGTCGGTCTGGGTGGCCGTAGCGAGCGCGATTTGAAGTTCAGTCT
>DASTDH010000043.1:0-7375 GCA_035710445.1 Chthoniobacterales bacterium | reverse complement strand
TGCTGAGGGTCGCTATATCAACGAACAAGGCATTCGAGTAGTTGAGATTTCAGGTATCGATTTAATCCGAGAAAGGAATCGTTTCCGGCGCGTACCCAATCTCCGTCCTGGATTTATGGACAGGACAGGACGCTTCTAAACAGGAAAGACCCCTCGCGAAATCGGAAACCGATGAGCTTCCGAATGGACTCTTCCGGATGTTTCGTTGGGCGACGTTCCCCTCGTACTTTGGGTGTCGGTCTCCTGCTACATCGTCATCCTGGCCCAGCGCCGCCACGTCCCGGGCGGATGCTCTGCGCTACCGCGAACGTTTCGATGAAAATCTGGATCTCGTGGGCTTGGCGCTCGTAGATGCGGCGGCAGCCTGCAGCGGCACTTTTGTCGTGAATGGTAGCCCAGCCAAGACCGCCATGGTAGACACCGCCGGAAGTCGCAGCCAATTGTCGCATCTCGCCACCGCGACAATGGTCTTGTTGGTGCTGTTATTTCTGACCGGGCCGCTGAGCCACCTGCCCAATGCCGTGCTGGCTGCCATCGTGTTTCTGATTGGTGTCAAACTGATCGACTATCGCGGGCTCGCCGAGATCCGCAGAAAGAACAACGCAGAATTCCGCTTGGCTGTTGTCACTGCGGCCACCGTGGTGCTCGTCGGTGTGGAAGAAGGCATTCTGCTGGCGGTGGTGCTGTCGCTCCTGGATCACGTGCGCCATGGTTACCGGCCGCACACGGCAGTCCTGTTGCAAGATCCGGATGACCGCTGGCGCATGGTCAACGCGGAACCCGGCTAGTTTGCTGAACCGGGCCTAGTGATTTATTGGTTCGGTGCTGACCTTTACTACGCGAATGCAAATTACTTTGCGGAGCAGGCGCTAACGTTGGTAACACAGGTGCAGGTGCCCGTACATTGGCTTGTCCTGGATGCCGGGGCCATTACGTCAATCGACTGTTCAGCCGGCAGCACCCTCAGAGAACTCCAGCAGGAACTGGCCGCGACGGGTGTCTCTCTCGCTTTAGCCCACGTCAACGCTGGACTGCGGGCGAAGCTGGATCGCCCGGGCTTAAGCGAAGTTATTGGCACCAACCGCCTCTTCGACACTCTGCGGGACTGTCTCGGAGCCTATAATGCCACAAACATCGAGCGGGATTCTAAGTCGAGAACGCGATCGGCTTGACACAAGCGGATCCTGGCAGCTTAATCAGATTTTCCGCACCTTTCACGCAGCAGAGATATGGTACCTGAACGGCTTACGAACAAGCAGTATCCATTGTCCGTGACGCGGGCCTTGTTAGTTGAATTTGATACCGGCTTAATCTTCTTCGCCATTGCTGGCACAAGCTTTAAAAAATCTCGTTTCTGAGACAGCGAAAAAGCTATTTACTTTGCGGCTGGTGAAAGAGTTGTCGAGATCGGGACTTGGTTGGCACGCCTGATCAGGCCGCGAAAACAGCTTCTTTCTTCAACTATGATGAAATCTCGAGCTACGACTCGTTTTTCAGGCAACTGAGGGAACCATCCAAATTATGGAAGAAAACAAGCCAGAAAATAACCAATGGCGTCCGGTACAGATCCAAACAATTCTTGTTCCGACGGACCTCCGTTTAGAATCAATGGTGGCATTTCAGTACGCTCTTTACTTTGGCCAAGCTTTTCGATGCCAATCTCACGCTCCTCCACGTTTTCGAGGAATCGTATTCCTTTGACAAGGAAATAAGGGCTGCGAGCCGTTGAGTTACTTGGCGTTAAGAAAAGCAACGCCGAGCGCGAACTCGCTCTCATCGAGGGGCATTTACGCGCCCAATACCCAAAGTGCCGAAGCTGCTTCAGGGTTGGAACTCCCTTCGAGCAGATCGTGCGGGAAGCCGAAAACATCGGTGCGAATCTAATTGTGATGTCTTGTCATAGCTACGGCTGGCCGGACCGGATTCTCCATGGCTCCGATGCGGAAGGAGTGCTCCGTCGCGCCCCATGTCCTGTCCTAATCGCTAAAGAACCAAATCAAACGCGGATTTCTCCGATTTTGAACTAGACGTTACAATTTCTCGATCATCTGCCGGGCTTCGTCCACTTTCCGAGCGTCTTTTGAAGCCGCCCCCACAATTCATCTGTCTTACCTTGCGAAAACTTCCCGAAGCGCTGTTTAAGCTTGCCCTTCAGCTCATTCCACGAGCCTTTGATTTGAAGCTTGTTCATAGAAATTTAGACACTTGAGCAGGTACTATTGTTCGACCAGCTTCCCGTCCCCACCTGGATCCGTCGTGTCACTCCCATTCTTGTGGACAGTAATCTGCTCGATCACGTACCGACTAGCGAAAGCAAAGCGGGAGAGTTAGTCTTCGACCAGATGTTGGGCGTATGTTAGCGCCACAATAGTTCCCTCGGGCGTCGGTAAAGTGGCAAGCCTCGGAGGTGGTTCGTCCCTTATGCTCAACCCGACTGCCTCTGTATTAAGATTTTCCGGGTTAGCCTCTCCTCGTCTTTCATACTACTCGCGCATCACCAAACATGAACTCCACCAAGGAACGTGCCAGAAACGTTTTCCCGACGCCGGTTGGACCCAGAAAGATGAATGACCCGATTGGGCGACGCCGATCTGCAGCACCGGGTCAAAACCATTTGTCTCGGCCTAAAATCCAATCGTAAAATATTATAGGATTTCAGGAGACAATCAAAGTCTCCACTCGGTGGCAAGCTGCTGGCACTCGTTCTCCCTCTTTAATCGGCCGAATCAACTCCTGTTGCAGTTGTTGCGGTGAACGGGTTCCGGTGCGGTTTTCCCTTCGGTCCGGCGTTTTCTTGAGCGCAGCGTTTTTCGAGCGGAAACTGGGAGCATGACATTGCTACAGATCTTTGAGATTGAGCGAGATGTTGCCGAAAATCCACCCCTACCGAGCCTTACGGTGAAACGAATACCCGCCAGCAACCCCGATTACATTTGGTTGGTTCTTGAATGGCCGCAGGAGAACAAAATCCAATCGCACGAAGTCCATGAGTTCTACGATTACCACGACTGGAAATTGCGGGTGCAACGATAAGTCGAGACGATCTCGTCAATGAGGTTTTGACAAATTTTGTCAAAAGAAATTTTGGTAATTCCAGGCCGTTCTCACAATCGCTAGCTTGACGCTTGCGCCCGGCGCGGTACTTCCGGGAGAGTTGGAAATTACCTACCGATGTTCCATCCGGGACGATGGCGTGTGGGACCTGTGGGCAAAGTTCCAAGGTAAAACAGTTTGGAAGGCTGTTGGTCGACATGAGCCCACCGGAATTGGTGCGCTGCCTGGACTTTAGATATGTAACCGACGCGCTGACACCTAACGAGGCGACTTCGCTTCTGGACGCCAATGCTCCGACAAGAGCGGAGCGGGAGCGTCAGATGCGAGAGTTCGGCTTTCCTGCCTACACCATCATCGCGGGCGCAGGCTTGTACGTTCGCAGCGTTAGGTTGCCTCGCACTCTCGCATTTGCATCACTGAACCCATTTTTTCCCGATTCCATCCAGGCCAGCCTTCTGAAGATCATCCGGCGTCATGACGACTCTGAATTCGACGTTTGCGTTGAAAGTTAGAAACCAAGGTTCGGCAAGGGCGGGAATCTTTGACGCATCCGACATTTCGACAATCATGACGGCACCACGCTGACCGTGCTGCTCTGTAAAATAGACTGCCTCCGGTTTTATTTCGTCGACAATGCGGCCGAGTTTCTGACCGGCGGTGCCATCTTTGACGGCTGTATTGAACGGCTCATGGGGGATGGAGACATTGAGGAGCATTCGCATATGAGTTGAATCTTTTCAGGGTGAGAGGAAACAATCCAGACACTTTACTCTCTATCCACGGTGAGGCCCGACCGATTTTTGGCGCATTCCCTTCCCGCTGGTTAGCTGCTCATAGTCGTATGCTGTGCTAACTGGAATTCCAGCTTGCGCGAGGGTTTGCTCCTTACTTACTGACGCTCGATCGACTCCTTGAGATCCTTAATAATTTTTCGCACAAACGGAAACCTCGAGCAGGTCATATTTCGAGGCAGCTTCCATAATGTGCTTAAGGTCGTGCAGCGGTATCTCACTGGAGCCACTCCGACTGAAGCGACCTGTTTTTGAATCGTTGTATCGATTTGCGAATCGAGATTTCTTTTGGATCCCAAATGGAGGGTCCAATCTCGATGTCATGGCGCGGGGATATCGCGTCAAAGTCGCACGGGCTATTTGCCACAAATAGAGGTGCAGAGTGAAGACGATTTAAGAGTGCATGTATATGCGCGATGGGCAATGCCGTAGCCCGCTCCCTCGGGGAATTATTGCCTCAAATAGATTCCTTTTTCCCTCTGGGGGCAGGGTGTATCCTCGGTCCATAATGTCCTCAAGCGATATCTACTCCTCAAGCGATATCTACACGGAGGCGATCGCCACGCTGGTAGCTGCCGGTCATCAGAAGCGGGTAATCGTTCTGGTTCCGGGCCGGAATATCGATAAGTACAAAACAGAAACCAAGGACGACTTAGACGAGCTTTCTATTGCTAAGGAGCTTGCAGAGGATCTCGTGCGTCATGCCTTGGCTGGTGTGATCCCTTCGTACGAACGTTATACGCTCGAGTACTTCCATTACTTAACGCCCCCTCCCTCCCTTGAAGGCCGCGCTCCGAATTTTCCTAATGATCGCGGGATGACAGTTTGGGTTTTTTGAAGCAATTGCGCGCCGTACCAAAACGAGAAAGCCACCAGGAAGCGCTCAGTCATCCTCTATCTCTTCTACCCAAACCTCTGCCATCTTATCGTCGTCATCGGGAGACACCATCTGTCCGCGACCATTGACGTTTGTTAGAATGACGCGATCTCCTTGAAACCATGCGCTGTAGCCACCATACCATTCAGCTTTATAAATGGTCCCGTTAATAGCGCTTACTATGTAAGGGTGGTCATCAAGCAGGATACCGCGAACTACGCTAGCGACCACTCCTTCAACGTAGACCTCCTCGCCGGCGTATTTTTAGCGTACGAGGGCTGAATTGTGCCGATCGCGAGAATTGACGGGGCAGCCGAGAAAAACAGGCAGAGGATCAGGAAAAGGAACGGCTTCACGCGATTCGAAATCACGTAAGATATCGGATGAATGAGCGACGGCTTTAGATCCGTATCCCGTTCCTAGAGCAAGCGAACTGGACCTTAAGCGGTCACGAAATCGCTTATTGGTCCTGACCCGAGGGCCCCTGAAATTTGAATGGCTCCGCTTCCTCAAAGTCCTTCACGGTGTTCCCTGAAAATACGTTCCTTTGATCCTTTCCCAAATCGAGCTTCTTCACCTTGCCCGTCTGGCTCGAAAAATCGACCTGCTTCAGATCGACCCAGAACGTGCTCGGCGCCAATGCCGATTCGAAGAAGTACAGCTTGCGTTTCTGGTCAGCGACCGTCCTCCAGCGGGTTGACGAAATGTCGGGCTCGTTGGGCGTGGTGATGCCGAAAGGCACGGATACGTTGCGGATGACGCTGAACACGCTGGCGAGCGCAATGACCGGATTCTCGTCCTTGGGTATCGCATTGACGTAGAACAAGGCCCGCGTGAACCGGTCGCCTGCTCTATTTGTCCCCGGCGGCATGACGGTGCCGCCAATCTGTTTCCAGTACTCGTTCAGCGCCAACTGCTCATCAAAGATCGGCGAGTTGGTCATGACCTGATACTTGCGATCATGATGGATGACCTGCTTGCCGCCGATATATTCGACAATGGCGCTGTCGCCCGTCGCATCGGACATCGACAGATGGAGCGTGGCCAGCCGTGTCTCTCCGGGCACTGTATCGGTAACGACGGTGAACGGCTCGCCGCGAAGCGCGTTGACCGCCTCCTGGACGGTCGCGAAGTTGTCCAAAACATACTGCGCCCACGCCGCGACGGAGAGTCCCGGCTTGGATCGATCGAAGGCGGGATATTGAGATTCGGCCAGCCAAAGAAGGTTAGCGCACAATCCCGCCTCGTTCAGCCCGTCCGTTGTCGCTACATCAAAGCCGGAAGCGATTACGCTTCCGTATTTGGAAGTCCATCTCAGTGAGTTTCGGCCAGCTTCGCCGCTGCGCTCCATCCCTTTCGGGAAGATCCAGAGATTGGTGCCAATGTCGGCGTTCCAGTCCATTGACCGCGCGGTAATCACGTCGGCATTCGGTCCCAGATAGACCACGCGAGTACAGGCGTCGGCATTGATAGGAGACAGGGCCAACGACCCCGCCAGGACCTTCGTGGACAGCACAGTGAACGACTTCTTCAGGTTAAACAATGGTGTTCTCCTCCATTTCCCCTGCTCGATCTAGTAAGAATATTGCCAACGTTGTGTATGGGGTAGCGGCGCAAACTTTAATTTTATTGAAACGTGCATTGAAAATGCAACATGGGCGCGCCGTGTTGACGCAAAAAGCTTGCAAGCAATACCTGAAAATCGCAGCACTTTGAAGCTGACGCTGCATTCTCAATGTACGCATCAATAGTGACTAGAACAGCTGCTAGTAGAAATCAAGGAGCAGTGGAATCAGGTAGCGCTCAGGGCGTGGAATGGGAGGATCTAGTACATTCTTTCCTTTCGATGGAGTGTCTATAGACGGTTGTGGCGCGCGACCCCCTCAAGCTCGCAGGCGGGGCATAACTAGTTCGCGTGTGCCAGATCAGACGATCTGGGCTAAATGGTAAAACATCGCGACACCAGTCGCTAACTGTAACGCGCCTTTGGTAGCGTCTGGGAGCGCTTCTAGTTATTCAATGGCTTCGTCCTCATTAACACACCAGAGCGTCACCCTTTAGCCGAATTGTTCTTCGATTGCATTTTCCACTGCCTGCTGAACCCATTGATTATCAACCCCATTGGGAGCGGGGACTTCTACAATCAAACAACAATCTTGCTGCTGATCGTTTTGGACCGGTTCCTCGCCTAAAAAGTAGAGGATTGCCGCTTTGGAGCATTTTTGGACCTCAGCTCAATTATCGCTGGGGAGCCCTTTTTCCGAAGAGTGCGTCAGAATTACCTATTCTGTTAGTTATGCAAACTTCTGAACGAGTCGCGCCTAAAGGACGAACTCGTTCAATCCCCCCTCAAAATACATACTGATTCGTATCCCGTATGGGGGGACTGGAATTCCGCTCTCCATCAAAGACCTCAAACCGGCTCAACCGGAGCAAGCTCTCGGCGATGACGCTGTGCAGTATGTTTCCCGTACAAACTATGAGTATGTTCATGCCAATCTCCGGTTAGACTTCGCGTGCACGGAAAAAGTTGCGGTCCATTGTTAGCAGTACAATCGCCCGGACCAACCTTTGCGCGCATTGTAGGTCGATCCAAGCGCGTCCTACCGCGATTAGGTCGTTAGGTTCGGTGAAAGGCGGGGAAAGCGGCCTA
>DASTDH010000042.1:0-4609 GCA_035710445.1 Chthoniobacterales bacterium | reverse complement strand
GAACGCCAAGTATGGAACCGAGGGCCGTTACGACGTCGAAGCGCGCGTACTCGTATTCTTGACACAGAATTACGTCGATGCACCTGCGACGGATCTCTCGCCGGAGGCTAGTTACCGGCGTGGCGAAGTAGGGCAAGAGGTGACGCAGAATCTTCTTCATCACCATTGGTACTTTTTTGCCACCAAACATATTTGCCGTTTCCCACGCATAGGGACTGGCAAAAAAACTCCGCATCCAACGGTAGGAGCGTTTCGATGGAATCAGACAAATTTCCGCATTGGTAGGCTGATGTTGCGCCAAAACAGCAACACGAACCTGGCTGGAGAAGCAGAAGATTGTAACTCGGAAACCGGCGAGCTGAAGGGCTTGCACGTAGCCAAAGAGCCAGCCACCGCTCATCTCGGCGCAGAACTGATCGAACGATACTCCTACCCCGTCGAGAAAATCCTCGAACGTATTGCCCCACGGCAACAGCGCGATGTGAGAACACCTCCTAGGAATCGACACTTGCATGGCTAGGAACGCCTCGGCCGTTAGATTCGGGGTCATCAGACTCCGCCCGAATTGGATGTCGGGCGCGAGGTTTAATCCATACATAGGCAGTTTCGGTCCCTTTGACTCCGGGACGATGAAACAAGTATCCGGCCAAAGTGATTGGGCTGAGCAATGCCCAGCAAAGCTGTCTTCCTCGCCGAGGCAGCTTGGAGAATCCGATATCGTGGCACAGGACAGTCAGCGGATTAATAAAACTGGCGGTTCGAATAGCGGGGAATTCAACCAGCTCTTCGATTTCGGCGCGCGAGTAACCACGACGGACATGCCCCCACTCGGCAAACAGCTTTTCCTCGGGAGGGCAAAATGGTCTCATGAATCGATAATAAGGGTAGCGCCAGTTCTCATTGGGCGTACTGACCAGCAGAAACCCTCCTGGCCGCAGAACGCGGAATGCTTCTCGCACCGCTTGCCGGTCATCGATTACATGTTCTAACAGATCAAACATGGTCACCACATCGAAACTCTCATCTGGAAACGGCAAATCAGTGGCATCCCCACAGACAAACCGGACACCCGGTCGCCGGTTGCACGGAGCCGCGTCATACTCGGCGTTTAGATCGATATTGACGATTTGAGCATTTGGATAGAGAAGCGCCGTAAGGCCGCTGCGACCACCGCCCACTTCCAACACCTCCCGTACGGGAACATCCGGTGCTATCCGATGGATTGCTCGCATTTTCTCCCGGTAGAAGAGACCTTCCGTGTACGGATGAGGAAACGGGTTGTCGCTAAGAAAATCTGGAAGGTGGCGTTTGCCTTGGCCAGTGGCGGCAGGTGACATAGATCTGTGCTCCGGAGGTCTGATGCGTGGCGAAAATTTGAAAGTGCCGACTAACGATTGGCAGAAGTAACTTGCGAATCCCGATGCATACCCGAGCAGTTCGCTGAAAAGGAGAGTCAGACCGCCGTTGAACGGCGCTCGCGCTAACCGCCTGCAGTAGTAATAGGGAAGCGCGACAGCGAGCCTCCAGATATTACCAAGGTGCCGGTGTTTTTCGAACTGCACTAGCAATGCCGCGACATGACCCCGCATATATTGTCTCATCTGCTTCCCGAAAGCTGCACTATCGACACGATGTAAATGCCAAACAGCAGCGCGCGGTTCGTAGACAATCGACATGCCCGCAGCCAGCATCCGGTACCAGAATTCAGAGTCTTCGCTGCAACCTGATGCGCCGGCGCCGAGGCGCGTATCGAAAAGCCCTATCTGGTCGAACACTTCTCTGCGAAAAGCCATATTCGCGCCTGCCCCAATTCGCCAGACCGGCACCCCTCGGCTCAACATGCTATTAAAGAAAAATGACTCGAAAGTAATCGGACGATAACCGCAGTTGAATCCCCCGAAGTCGAACTCGAACCGGACCTGCGACCGGGTTTCCAATTGCGCAGGAAGGACCAACCCTGTCATCCCAAAAACCTTATCCCGCGACAGCGCTTCTTGAACGCCAAGCAACCAACGTGGATGAACCAGGACATCATCGTCCGTAAATGCCACGATTTCACTGGAGGAGCGCAGAATGCCGCTATTGCGCGCGCGGCTCAACCCAACGGTAGGTTCAGGCAGATAGATCACTCCGCGAAACGCTTCGACCACATCACGCGTCCGGCATTCCTCCGGCCCATTATCGACAAGGATAACTTCTGTTGGGGCGGGATCCAAGCGCCGTAGCGCCTCCAGGCAACCTCTCAGTTGTTCCGGACGCCGGCGAGTACACACGATCACCGAGACGGAAGTCTCGCGGCGGCTGGCTAAGGAAGCATTGATCGACAAGCTCGCGAGAGGTTGCCGGAGAGTTCCGAGCGCTTCGAGGGTGGGTGGAAGACTGTGAGCAGGGCTCTGTCGCCGAACCGGTAGAGCCGGTTGAAACCCGTTTTTCAACAGATAGTTTCCCACTGCAGGAGTAATTGCACGCAAAGCTCTGCGCTGAAGATCGGCTTCGTTCAGCGGAAACTCCCCAGCATAGACAAGGGCATGACCAAGCGGGATATCGCTCCACCAAAACACCAGATATGCGCCAGCGGCATTCAATGGCTTGGCCAACGCCGGCAGCGGCCTATCGAGCCTCACCTGGATTACCTCCCACCGATCAGGACTGCTCATACGCCTGCATTTCGAACCGCTGCAACGCGCTTAAGGGAGCGCGAATATTCGCCAAAGATGCCCACTACTCCCCCGCAAAACTCGGCCAAGACCATTGAGAATGGCAATACGTGTTCCCCGCGCAACGCTTGCTTCAATTGCAAAATCTGATCGCTGACCCACCAGATCACCAAGCGGCGGAAACGACTACGTTGGGCAATATCGTTTCGATAGCTCTTCTCGACAAAGGCCATGAACCCTAAACCCCAGGTGTAGTATTGCCGATGCAACGCGGAATCCGATTCCCGATGTTCATGGAAAACCATGAAGCTGGGTTCATAGACCAGCACATAACCAGCGCGAATAATTCGGTAAAAAATGTCGAGGTCACCACCACCAGGCAGTGAAGGTCCGGTATCAAGGGCTTCGTCAAAACCGCCGAGTTCCTGCAACGTCTGACGACGAAACGCCATGTTGCAGCCCGCACCAAAGATACCGGCACCGCAAGGGTAGAGCGGATTGCCAGGTAACTCCTGGCCGAATCGGTTCTTATCGAATCCACGCCGAAATCCGTCCCTTTTTTCAAAGAGCACCTGTGCCCTTGTATCCAGACTCAGCGGCATAACGAGCCCAGTGAAAGCGGCAGCATCCGGATTCTCGGCCCACGCTTCGTGTAAGCCCGCCAACCATCCCGAATCTACGACCACATCGTCGTCCAAATAAGCAATTATGTCTCCACTCGCTTCCCGCCAAGCGCGGTTCCGCGCAAAGTTCAGACCGGGATACTTTTCCAATACGTAGCGGGCCTCTGAGAAGCGTTCGACCAGCTTGGCCGTCCTTTGGTCAGATGGTGCGTTGTCAATGACGAGCAGCTCAAAGCGATATCTGCGCTGGAGCGCGATCACTGATTCTAGGCACCGGCTAAGGGTTGCAGTGCGGTCTTTCGTGCAGATGGCGACGGACAGCGACGGAAATGGCACGCTCGCCGGCGATAAAACGAGCTCTTCGCGAATCGCCTCCTCGACAATTTTGGTCTTTAGCTCGCCACTGATCCAGGCATCTAACTCCCCCGGAGGCCAAGCTTGTTTGCCGTTATTTTCCCGCATCAGAAATCCGATCGGGCGTCCACCTCGCCTTACCAGGAGGCCCGCTCCAGTCTCATGGCTCGCAAACTCCAAAGCCGGGAGAGGCCGGGTAATTTCTACCTCGTCAAGCCGGTACCGCATCGGATAAGTGCTTGTCCGAAACACCATCGATCAGCGCGAGCAACCGCTCTGGTGTGCAGCCCCCGAAGACCTCGATGCGGGGAAGCCGCAACAAGTCGTCTCCGAGCCGGCTAATTCCCGGCTCGCAACTTACAGCTCCTTGAAAACCGAGATTCGCCACGACTCGGCGGACAAACTCATTCTCCGCTCCATAGGGATACGCCAAAGCGGTCACCGGCGCTGCCAGTCCTTTCTCCAGAATGCCGCGAGCGCGCGCCGTTTGCTCTGTCAACTCCGCTAGATGCATTCCGATCATCGGAAGGTGCGTCGCTGAATGGCAGCCGAACTCTATCCCCGCTTCCTGCAAAACGCGTACTTCGCTCCAGGACAGCAGAGGGGCGGTCGGACCGAAATACGAATCCCATTCGGCAACACCACCGACCCGATCCGCTACGAGAAAAACGGTTGCGGAGAAACCATAGTGGCGCAGGACCGGCATGCCCGCGGTGAGAAAATCCTGATATCCGTCATCGAAGGTTAGTATAATCGGCTGCCCGGGCAACGGTTCATTTCGTATGATCGCGCCGATCCACTGTTCCAATCGGACAGTACGGTATCCAGCTCGATGGAGGGCGGCTATTTGGGCCGCGAAAAGATCGGGGGCCACCCGGTACCGAGCCAGCGAAGCCGGGCCGTCGTCCGCAATTCGATGATACATCAGAATAGGAACGGAGCGTGCTTGTTTGGGCGCTGCCGATGGGCGGTCCG
>DASTDH010000041.1:0-8846 GCA_035710445.1 Chthoniobacterales bacterium | reverse complement strand
TCGATAATCGAAAAGCATCGCCGATCGGTAATCAGTAATCAGTAGTCAGTAATCGGTGGAACAAGGAACCGTCCGCGGCCGCGGATCCAACCGGAGGCTTTCTCTCGAGCGGCCTAAAAATACGAGCGGAGCGGCTAGTTTGATTAGAGCTAAATCGCAGTCAACTTGGTCACGTACGCCGAGCGGTGCGATACGAGATCAACGCCCCAGCGGCATGCAATTGGTCTTTGTTTACTGACTACCGACTACCGATAACTGATAACTGATAACTGATTACCGATTACCGGCCATCGGCCTGCGCCAGTACCGGGTCACCCAAACCAAATCCCGCGTGTACCAGATTGGCGCCTTCGTCCACACGTTCCTCATCCACGATAACCGAGATCTTGATCTCTGAGGTCGTAATCATCTGAATATTGATACCCCCTTCTCCCAACAGCTCGAACATTTTTGCAGCGACCCCGGAATGAGATCGCATGCCTATTCCGACCACACTCAATTTGGCAATTCCGCCTTGAGCAGAAAAGCTGTGAGCACCAATTTCGCCAACCAGCGGACCGAGCAACCGATTGATCTTAGGTAACTCGTCGGAATGAGTCGTGAATGAAACATCAGTTGACCCATCAGCCGAAACGTTCTGGACGATCATATCGACATTGATGCCTGCGCCGGCAATCGCCGTGAAAATGCGCGAGGCGACTCCTGGTCGGTCCGGGACCCGATTAACGGTCACTTTCGCTTGGCGACGGTCGACACTGACGCCGCGAATGACCACCTTTTCCATTCCGCTGGTTTCTTCTTTCACGATCGTCCCTGGTTCATCATTAAAGCTACTGCGCACTTCGAAAACGACTCCAAACTTTTTAGCAAATTCCACTGCGCGCGCCTGCATGACCTTGGATCCAAGACTCGCCATCTCCAGCATTTCATCGTAGGAAACTTCGGCGATTTTGCGTGCATCGGAAACACTGCGAGGGTCGGCGGTATAAACACCGTCGACATCGGTACAAATCTGGCAAAGGTCGGCTTCCAGGGCCGCGGCGAGTGCAATCGCGGTCAGGTCGGAACCGCCGCGGCCAAGAGTTGTAATGTGACCATCCGAGCTTTCACCTTGGAATCCTGCGACGATGACAATATTGCCGTCTTCCAGCAGCCGATGGACTCGTTTGGGAGTAATATTAGCGATCTTAGCTTTGGTATGGACACCATCGGTGACTATCCCGGCTTGCGCTCCGGTTAGAGAAACAGCTTTTCCTCCAAGTGCATTGATCGCCATGGCAGTCAACGCAATCGTTGTCTGCTCGCCGGTCGCAAGCAGCATATCCATCTCTCGTTCGCTGGGATGGTCCGCCACTTGACGCGCCAAGCCGATCAGATTGTCGGTTACCCCAGACATCGCGGATACCACCACCACAATTTCGTCGCCAAGCGCCTGCGCTTTGAGAACACGTCGGGCAACGTTAAGGATGCGTTCAGGTGTCCCAACCGATGTCCCACCATATTTCTGGATGACCAAACTCATAACAACCGATGGACCGCGGCCCGATCGGCCGGGGCCTCATACGTCTCGATTCCTCGATCTGCTACGCTGGCGACATCCTTAAGCCCGTGACCGGTAAGGGTGACGGCGATCTTGGCGCCGTCTGGTACACCCGATAACGGGCAGCTCTGGCAGCGTCGCTCTGCGTCTGCACATTTCAAAAGACCGGCGACTGCCGCTGCGCTTGCCGGCTCCACAAAAATGCCTTCCTCCGATGCCAGCCAACTTTGAGCCGCGAAGATCTGCTCATCGGTGACGATGTCGACGGCCCCTTGCGATTCAAGAATCGCTGCGTTGGCTCGTACTCGACTGGCCGGGTTTCCGATACGGATCGCTGAGGCAGCGGTCTCGGGGTGCTCAATCACCCGATCATAAAATAGCGCTGCAGCACCGGCCGCCTGAAAGCCAATCATCCGGGGGGTTGTACTGATGCGGCCCAACCGGTAATATTCGGTGTATCCTTTCCAGTAGGCGGTAATGTTTCCAGCGTTACCAACCGGCAAGACGTGCGCAAACGGAGCTTCCCCGAGCATATCTACAATCTCGAATGCGGCCGTCTTTTGGCCTTGCAATCGATCGGGATTGATCGAGTTCACTACCCCAATTCCCGGTTCATTTTCCAGTTCACGGACGATGCGCAGACAGGAATCGAAATTTCCGTCGATAGCGATAACCTTGGCGCCATAGACAAAGGCTTGCGCCAGTTTTCCCAGCGCAATGTTTCCTGCCGGTACCAGCACGGCACAACGGAGGCCGGCTCGGGCAGCGTACGCGGCGGCCGACGCGGAGGTGTTGCCGGTCGAGGCGCAGACTAAGGTGTTAGCACCGTTCTCGACAGCTTTGCTGACCGCTACGGTCATCCCACGGTCTTTGAAAGACCCGGTTGGATTCAGCCCTTCATACTTCAGGAATACCTGGCAC
Organism: Chthoniobacterales bacterium; assembly: GCA_035710445.1. Classification (GTDB taxonomy): domain Bacteria; phylum Verrucomicrobiota; class Verrucomicrobiia; order Chthoniobacterales; family JAFAMB01; genus DASTDH01. The sequence goes on along the minus strand of DASTDH010000041.1, from coordinate 6,385 downwards.
CGGTTGCCCAGCAACGTTCCAAGCTTCGAAGATTCGATCAACGGAGTCGAACCTTCACCAAGTGTTACAATGGGAGTTGCCTCCGTGATCGGAAGCAGGCTCCGGTATCGCTCGATCACTCCGGCCAGACGATCTGTGGCTGGACTCATGACAGGATCCAGAGCAGCACTGGTGGACCTTTGACACATTCGAGCTCGCTCATCTGGTCGACTGCCTGCCTCATCCGGCCGAACGGAGCGTTGTGGATCATCAGGACGAGCGGTACGGCCGCCTCTTCGTGGCTTTCCGGTTGAATCACGGAGGAGATACCGATGTCGTGCGAACCGAGTACGCTAGCGATTTGGGCCAGAACGCCGGGACGATCATCCACGGTAAGACGCAAATAAAATCCCGAAACCAGGTCTTCGGTGGGTAGGCATTTTCCGTACAAGCCATGCGGAGTAAATCCGAAAGCCTTTCCTCCGGAATCGATCCAGATAGCCGCCTGCGCCAAATCACTGATAACCGCACTTGCGGTCGGATCCTGTCCCGCTCCGCGCCCATAAAACAAGGTATCACCAACGATGTCGCCACGTACCATTAATGCATTGAACACTCCGTTGACCGACGCCAGGACGTGGCCTTTTGGCACCAAAGTGGGATTCACTCGTACCTCAATCCGCGCATTCGAATCCGCTCTAATAGTCGCTACCAACTTGATTCGGTACCCGAGATTTTCGGCAAATCGAATATCGGCCGCCGAAACCTTTTCGACGCCTTCGACATAGATGTGACTGGTGTCGACCCAAAATCCGTAGGCTAATGATGCCAAGATTATCGCTTTGTGCGCCGCGTCCCAGCCATTGATATCCAAACTAGGATCGGCTTCAGCATATCCACCGGCTTGCGCTTCTCGAAGTGCTTCGGGAAAATCCATTCCTGCCTCTGTCATCCGGGTAAGAATATAGTTGCTCGTCCCGTTCAGGATCGCGTGGATCGATTGGAGATGGTTTCCGATAAATCCTTCTCGGATGGATTTGATAATGGGAATTCCCCCGGCCACTGCCGCCTCGAAGAAAACCGGCACGCCGGCTTCAGCGGCCAGTTCGAAGATTTCGGCGCCTTTTTCAGCCAATAACGCCTTGTTGCCGGTCACCACTGGCTTGCGTGCCTTAAGCGCCCGCTGAAACAGCTCGTAGGGAAGCTCGATTCCGCCAATCAATTCAACCACGATGCCGACCGTCGGATCTTCGATGAGCGCTTCCCAACGTTCGGTGAGGATCTCCTGTGGGGGTTGAACGCTGCGGACCTGTGAGACGCTGCGTACCGCGATCCGACGCACTTCCAGCTCTAATCCGATCCGCTCGGTCAACAGTAGCCGGTTTTGGAGAAGGTGCCGATAAACGCCTGCTCCAACCGTACCTAGTCCGGCGAGCCCAATCCCGATCTTTTGCATAGCGAGGAGGCGCACCTTCGCGGAATCACGATTTCCTGTAAAGTGCGGAATTAGGTAAGAAAGGAACCGGCCCTTTATGAAATATCAGATAAACGGAATTGAACTTAATTTACGCGATCAGGGGCACGGTGAGCCGCGTATCCCTGGTGCCCAGATGAAGGTCATCCCTCGTACCGGGCATCTGTCGCCACTGGAAGCGTCACAGGAGATCGCTGAGGGCATTAGAACCTTCCTATGAAGGCCTGTCTGACGGAGTCGATTAGCTTTGGATCCCTGAGGCATTTGTCCAGCTCGGCCTTGTCTCTTATTTCACAGCGAAAATGATATAGCGGGGGTAGCGATCCGACGGTGCCGGCTCAAATTTTCCAGTGATCTCAATTTCCTGGCCCACCTTTTTCCGGAATGATTCTAATTGAGCTGGCGAAAGGCCGTACAACAGGACCCCTCGCTTATCGCTCACCGCGTAGGTCCTATCGCCAACGCCAATCTCACCCCGAACCGGCTCTCCAAGATCGAGACAAATCCAGGCGGGATTTAGTGCGAGTAACGAAGCGTCGATCTTTGCCCGAACGGTTACCCACTTATAGAACGTCACGTCTTTGGCTTGCGCCATCGAACCGAAGCCCACTAGCAGTATGCTAAGTATTGCTTTCATCCTTTATCCTCCTTCCTGAGTTTTGCTTTTCAGATTGGCATAGAAAGTCGCGACCGCGGGACCCCAGCCCTTATTGGTATCGTTAGGATCGTTGTGCGCACCCGGAGGTGAGTACGTGTACCAGAGCTGGCCGATAGTGTAATCGGTGGCATAAGCTCCGTCTGGATTGGACAGTATCCGAGCTGCGTAATTGATGCTGTCATCGATCGAGCTGAAGTTTCGAGGTCCGCCGTCATTGGGTGAGATGCCCATCGCATTGTTACGATTGCTGAAAGCGTATGATGGTCCGCTGGTTCCTGATTCCTCCTCAGTAATTGCGGCCAACAGCGCCGGATCGATGTTGTACTTCTGTCCGGCATCAATGTAATCCTGCGCATAAGGCTGCATATAGGCCGGCAACGCCGCCTGGAATGATGCCAGATCGGTAGACTGATATCCGCGCCAGTTCTGATCCAGCCCGCTGCCGCTTTGCCCGCCCGCTGCTGTATTCGCCAGCCGGTTCCCCTGCGCCAGGTCGCTATTGGAAGGTGAAGAATTTCCGTCACCCGAACCACCGATGTAGCTGTCCGAGTTATCGCAGCTCGACAAAGCGAAAGTGAGTACGCTGGCCCAGAGAATCTGTTTCAATCGTTTCACAAGGGCTTTGCTAACGATGGCGTACGCGGTGAGCTGTGCTTGCGATCTTTCTCCCGGCCGCGCAATAAGAAGCCGTGAACCGCTGATACCGACTGGTTCGCTCGCAGCCATTCCTCTAGCGTGGCCAGCCGGCGCCAGGAGCCCTGTTGTCGGTAGTCGGGACCATAGACACACCGATCCGGTCCGACTACCACGACGAAACCAATGACCACTGGGCCCTGTTTTGCGAAATGGCTGGGAGAGACAAGGAGCGATCCGGGCGGGGCCCGTTCCGGTTCGACAATGCAAACATCGGCGTGCTGCAAATCGCGCAGAATTCCCAGGGTGCCATTAGAGCTGAGGGTAAAGCCGGTAATCGGTACTAAGAGCTTATTCAGGGAAGCGCCCAGAGGGCAAAAGTCATTCACAGGCGCCGCACCATGGGAAGGGAAAGGCTCCTCTCCGTTTAGTAGTTGAGCGGCGGCCCGCACAGCGGCATCTGATTCACCGGTCGCTCTTGGGAAAGAGTCCAGGGAGGTATCCGCGCCGATGACTTCCAATCTTGCGCCTATTTGTCGAATCAAAAAAATCCCTCTTCGCTCCGCCTGCCTAAGCGTAAAGACGTGATAAATCGTTTGGGGAGCGGCAAGAGCGCCGTGATACCTGATTTCGCCATCTGGAACTGCACGCTGGGCGAATTCGACCAGAGCGGATGGAATTCCGGCGAGTGCCCGGCAAGCCAGCAACCAGGTGATTAGACAGATTAGCCGATTTGGAAACATTTTATATATATGTTACGTAATTCGAGCAAAATAACTAGAAAAATAATTGTACTTAGTAAGGCTTTCGACGAGACGTCCCGGCATGGTCTGTCTTATCTGACCAGCAAATTGAACAGCCGCGCTGGCCGCCGAAAGCTTTCGGGGCTCGTTGGGGGAGAGGAATCGCGCCCAGCGCGCTTGGCGCAAATGGTAGCGGCGACTAGCCTGTCCGACATAGTCAGGTTTTTCTCAGGTTGTCGGTAGGTCCGCCGGGACGACGTCGGAGCCCTTTAGGCCGCTTGGTGTTCCCGGCTAAAGCGGTGGAACGAAGCCATTGGTGTGGCGGACCTAGAGGCGCAGTCGCCATCGCTCGCCATCACCCCATGGCACCAACGTGGGGCGAACGACGCCGAGGCGACTGCGTTTTTGGCCCGGGGTGAACCGGTCGCTCCGTTCGATCTCTAAGTTCATTGATCCCAGTGCTTCGAGGGACAGTCGCCGCAGAATCCGGCCTACTATTGAAAAGACCTTTCCCGCCAGTTACTTCTGGAGAGGTCGAGCCGCATCGGAACTCGCAAAAAAAAGAAGCTGGCGAACCCTTGCGGTGCTAGATCTTCTAGATTCTCGCCGCTAAATTCCAGATTCATTATCGCAATGGCCTACCTCAATCTGACCGATATCCAAAAGCACTTTGACAGCTTTCATGCCCTCAAAAATCTTTCGCTCGCGATCGAGAAAGAAGAATTTGTCGTGTTTGTCGGACCTTCCGGTTGCGGGAAAACAACCCTGCTAAGGTCGATCTCCGGGCTGGAAACTGTGACCGGTGGAAAGATCGAGTTAGACGGTCGGGACATTACCTTTGAGCATCCCTCGAAGCGCAATGTGGCGATGGTGTTCCAAAATTATGCGCTTTTTCCCCATCTGACGGTTTTCGAGAACGTGGCCTTTGGTCTGCGACTCCAACGATTGACTAAGGCGGAGATTAATCAGCGGGTGCAACGGGCAGCTACGTTGCTGCATATCGAACCGCTCTTGCAACGCAAGCCGAAGCAGCTCTCGGGTGGCCAACGCCAGCGAGTGGCGATCGGACGAGCCATCGTGAAGCAACCTAAACTCTTCTTGTTCGATGAGCCACTCTCAAACCTTGACGCCAAACTGCGTGTCCGAATGCGGGTTGAGTTGCTGAACTTGCACTACGAAACCCGTAACACGGCCATCTACGTTACCCACGATCAGGTGGAAGCGATGACGATGGCCGATCGGATTGTGATCTTAAACGACGGCAAAATTGAGCAAGTTGGGAGCCCGATCGAGGTCTATTCTCGGCCCGCCAACAAGTTCGTGGCCGGGTTTATTGGCTCGCCCCAAATGAATTTCATTCTCGTGGTGGTCGAAGATGAGAAGCCGGGCCAGATTCGTTGTCGGTCCGAAGCAATCGGAACGATGAGTCTACCGCTCCAATTTTCGCAATCGCTCCGCGGCAAATCATTGACCCTTGGTTTTCGGCCGGAACATGTTCAGCTCCGATCCACCGCCAACTCCGTTCGCTTGCCCGGTGTCGTGAACGTGGTTGAGCATCTGGGAAGCGAAACCTTGATTCATTCTGAGGTTGGGAAGGATACAATCGTCGTGGCAAAGGCAACCGGCTCGACGGCTCCGGAACGAAATCATCGGATCGAGTTCTACTTGCCGGCAGAACATCTATATCTATTCGATGAGAATGAGCAGGCGATCCGGGTTGAGGCGGCGGTTGCGACCCGGTAGATACGGTCTTGAAAGTCAAGGGGTTTTGGGAATGAAGACTAGCAAGGGGTTGAAGGGTTGTTGATTGGCAAGAACGCCGAAGGCGATGTGAAGGAGTTTACGCATAATAGCGCCGCGGATGGCGAGATCATGGAGTTTGGCTTTGGAGCAGAGCGATCCAGGGTTGCAAAGGTTTGCACCAGCGCCTAGCAACGGCGGCCGGTAGGTAAAGAGCTTTACGCGGGAAGCGATTGCCGATTTTGCGGAGAACGGTTTTGCCGTAAGAGGAGTAACCCGAACGGCATTCCTGGGGTGTGAGGCCGGCATAGGCAGCCAGTTGACGGGCGGATTGGAATTCTTTGCCGGCCAGCTCTCCGAGCAGCTTGGCGGCGGTGACTTTAGCGATGCCTGGGATGGAACAAAGTAAGCGGCTTTGATTCTTGAGGCTCTCATCGCTGGCAATGAGGCAATCAATGGCCGCATCGAATTGAGCGATCTCTTTAGCTAGTTGTTTTAAGCGGCTCTTGCGTTGTTGGCCGATGAGTTTTGCCAGCGCAATTTGGTAAGGATCTTTCTTGGCACGGTTGCGTTCTCGGTTTTGCTCGCTAACCCGACTTTCGCGCTCATGAACCAGCAACTTGAGCTGGGACTCAATGGGTCGTAGTGGCCGAGTGGCCAGGGGCTTTCGTTCCCGACAAAAGCGAGCGATAATTTGAGCATCGACTTTATCGTTTTTGGTGCGCCGCAGCACCGAAATGGCGAAGAATTTGACTTGAGCGGGGTTTAGCACACTGAGTGCTAAAGCCGCTTGATGTAAGCATGCAGCTAAGCGTTGAGTATAAACGCCTGTCGATTCGCAGCAAAAATGGATCTGAGCCAATTTGTAGCCGCGAGCCTGCAGTTGAGCTAAAAATTGCCCAATGGCTTGGGACTCATTTTGGATTTGTCCCTGCCAGAGCAGAGTGGCGTTTTTGCTCAGAAGGCAAAAGTCTAAGGTTGCTTTTGCCACATCGATTCCCATGAAGTAACGTTTTTTCATCAAACTCTAATCAGTGGAATGGTTGTGGTTTGATGAAGCCCTTGGGCGGGTAGCTTTCTGAGCTAGCCTTGTAAACACGGGCTCTGTTCCAACCTGATTTGGAACGGCCTAAGATACGGTTTCAGTCTCTTGAAAGC